>CANQVK010000006.1 GCA_947627275.1 uncultured Ruminococcus sp.
GCTTTTCTGCCTTACTTTCATACCTATATTATAGCATACTTTTCGCCTTTTGTACAGGGGTTTTTAGAGATGCCCCACAGTCGGCACAATAACAGATACCTGAAAAAGGATTGACTTCATCATGCTTAGTCGGGCGACGCTTGTTTCTGCGAAGCTCCTGCACTAAGTCAAACTCCTGCTGAGTCACGATAGGCTCATGAGTGTTCTCAAAGATAAGCCATTCCTCTTTCGGATTATCCACACGCTTCTTTTTCTTATAAGACTTCACATGGGTACGGAAGTTGACGGTGTGTCCGCAGTATTCAGGCTTCTCAAGGATATGGGCAATGGTTTCACTGCCCCAACGGTGCAGCTTTGCATTTTTGTGACTGTTATCTCGTCCCTGCGACAGAGCGTAGGCGGTCGGAGTATGGATACCTTCTTGCGTGAGAATACGGGTAATCTTAGACGGACCGTATAATGTCCCCCAGAAACAAGACAAAAAATTGCAAAAAGAGCGTGACGGTGATATAATAAAAAAGCAATAAAAAGTGGGAGGAAAAAGAAATGCAGAATAAAAACACATACAGTGGAGAATACAAAAGCAAGCTTGTGATTGAGGTGTTAGAGGGAGGACAGACGGTCAATGAGATAGCTGCACGTGAAGGCATAAATGTAAATATGCTCAAAAACTGGAAACGTGAGTTTCTGAAGAATGCGGCGAATGCCTTTAACGGTTCAAAATCCGAAAAAGATGCGAAAAAGGAGGCTGCAAGAGCCAAGGAACGTGAAGAGAAGCTTATGAAAACAATTGGTCATTTAACTGTGCAGGTTAATTGGCGCAAAAAAAATCTGATAAATACTTCGGACCCGGCTGGGAGGAGAAATATGGTTTCAAAGAATGAGGAACTGACGGTCAGCGAGCAGTGCAGGCTGCTTGAAGTTAATCGTCCAACGCTTTACTATAATCCTGTAAAGATGGCTGATGAAGTTCTTGAAGAGGAAGAATACATCAAGTCGAAAATCGACTATGAGCATACTCTGCATTGCGTGTTCGGACATCGCAAGCTTCGCAGCGAGCTGAAAAGAAAATACGGAATAAATATTGGCAGAAAAAAATTTTTGAGGTACATGAAGGAGATGAACATTATGCCAATTTATCCAAAGCCAAACCTTTCCAAGCCAAAGAAAGATGCTGTGAAAATGCCATATTTGCTGAAGAATCTGAACATCTGCCGTCCAAATCAGGTGTGGGCTATCGACATAACTTACATAAAAATGGGAAGGTCGCATATGTACCTGACGGCGATTATCGACTGGAACACGAGGTTTATTGTGGGCTTTGAACTATCCGAAACACTGGACGCTGCACCCGTTTTGAAGGCTGTGAAGGACGCCGTTTCAAGGTATGGAAAGCCCGAAATAATCAACTCTGACCAGGGTTCGCAATTTACCAGCGAGGACTATGTGGAGTTTCTCAAAAAGCAGGGAATCCGGCAAAGTATTGACGGAAAGGCAAGATGGGTTGACAATGTGATTATTGAGCTATGGTTCAGAACGCTTAAATACGAGCTGATTTATATTGAGGAATTTGACAATCCAAGGCAGCTGAGGAAGCGAATTAGCGAATTTATCGAGGATTATAACACTGCTCGTCCTCATGAATCTTTGGATTATCACTATCCGGCTGAGCTTTATTCAGCTGCCTAACATTGCCATTATCTTCACAACCGCCATTGCTATTGTATATAAATTTTTTCGACTGTCAAGGCTAAAATGAATGCTGCGCAGTCTATGACAGTCGAAAAGAATTTATATTTTCTGCAACTATAAATGAGCATTCTGAAAAAATGCACAAAAAATAAGGACAGCAGCTCCCAAAAGAGTTATAATGTAAGTGTGACCATACATTTACTCAAAGGAGCACTGTCCTATGAATACAAGTATACATCATTCAGAAGAAATATGCAAGAGACTTTCAGAAAATAATTTGCTGGAAAGTGTAAAAACTGTTTCTGAGACTTATGTAGTAAGTATTATGAAGTCAATGTTCCAGGCAGGATACCATGGAAAAACAGTTGATATGGAGAGATGCAGTGACAGACACAGAACCAGTATTTCACGTTTTCTAAGAAATGAATCCATCATTGATGATACACTTGAATTGTCAATGAAACAGTGCGTCACAAAGATTATTTATGGAGTCTGAATACTCAACCGTGTAAACGCAATAATCGCCCAAAAATTGACAATACTAAAAATTGCAGCCAAACAGGGCAACGCTGAGGAGCGACCCGACGCAGGCTGTGAGATAAAACAGTGGAAGACAGCGGAAAAAAAGTCGCTGTTTTTCATTACTTTCAACGGATATTCCCAAGCGGATAAACCTCAGGGGTTTGTGGTGATCTCACCCTGTGGAGAAGTGGCACGTAGTGACAGAGGGGCTGATCGACAGACAAGTATGCCTTCGCCGTTTTCTTTGACATATTAATTTTTCGTTCAGCATTCTTTGGATATTTTGTAATAGCGTTGAGTATACACCAAGCAGAGGCGTCTTTTTGTCTATATAAATTTCCTGTTCACAGTTTTTTCTTAATCAATAACCGTGTATTCGATAAGCTTACCGAGACATAATTCAAAGCAGCTGCCGTACCACATTTCATCGGCGCACGGCATGGTCGCTTCAATGCAGTCGGCAATAAACTTGACAGACATATCGAGGGACTGTTGAACCGACTTTCCCAGAGTTGCTGCGCCTGTGAAAACGCTTGCGAAAATATCTCCTGTACCGTGCAAACGGCGGTCAACATGCTTATCGAAAGAAAAATAATATTCGTTTTTTTCAGAATCGTAAGCAGCGGCGCCCTCATTTTCCTCATCAAAGCGTACACCTGTCAGTATCGGGGTACGGCAGCCGAGTTCAGCAAGTCTTTTCAAAATATCCTTAACAAAAGACTCGTTGAATTTTTCAGTATATGGGAAATCAAGCAGTAGGCTTGCTTCGGTCATATTGGGCATGATATAGTTAGCTTTAGCGCAGAGCTTGCGCATATTGGCAACAAATTCGTCAGTAAAACCTGCATACAGTCTGCCGTGATCGCCAAGAACAGGGTCAACTACGATAAAGTTGTCCGGCGTTTTAAAATTATCGAAAAAATCCGAGACTATGCGCATTTGTGACGCAGAACCGAGATAGCCTGTGTATATGGCGTCAAACCGCAGATCAAGGGATTTCCAGTGATTGGCGATGTCAGTAATGTCGTCAGAGAGATCGTGAAAGGTATATCCTGTAAAACCGCCGGTGTGTGTAGAGAGTACAGCGGTCGGGATAACGGCAGTTTCTATTCCCATGGCTGAAATTATGGGCAGAGCTACGGTAAGCGAGCATTTTCCGAAGCAGGAAATATCCTGAATGGTAACGATTTTTTTCATTAAATATCATTCTTTCATTATTAATATACTTATATTTTACTTCATTTTGGGAATATTGTCAATATGTTTGCTAATTTAAGTTTTCCAAAAATTCAAATAGCAAAGTATATACTAAAAGCTATAGTAAATCACGCATATCTGACAGCATATTTTACACATAGCATCGTTTAAGAAGCTAAATATAAGACCATTTGACGTTTTTTCCTACTGAATCCTTACACATTCCTATTGTATGAAATATTTCCTTTTTCAGTATCTTGAAATTCACATCTAAACTTAACAAAGCGTACTCTGTATCACATTCGGAGACAGCGTAATAGCATATATTAATTACATGTGACACATTTTCATATTTTTTATAGGGTTCAAGCATTTCAGCGTATTTTTTCTTATATTTTGTGTGCATGATAATTAACTCGTCGTCTATTTTCGTGGGAAAGGGACGATTTTTAATTTCTTTTTGGGATAATATAGCATCAGGAATAACTTTGAAAAAAAGCCATAGTATTTTCCAATCGATCAAACCGAGAATAGCAAGCCATTTATATGGTGTTGTTAAAAACGCACATGCAATGAACGATCCGCCGATCCCGGGGAATCCTGAGACAAATTTACCTTTAATTCTGCTTTCGATAGGCGCAGCCACATATGTAATAAATAAGAAAAACAAGCCTATAATTAAAAAGATAAAAAACACTTTATCACACCTGTTCAAAATTGTTTATATAAGAGCCTGTTTAGTATCTCCTCGCGCACGTTTTTTCGGCAAAATTTGCCGATTACTGCGTTGAAAAAGCTCACCATACACGCAGAGATACTAAACAGGCTCTAAGGACTTTTTTATTTGTTCAATTATAGCATATTCATAATTTTATTTCAAGGTCTTAAAAATTAATTTCGTTGGATAAAGTATAATTTCATTTAAAAAAATTTTTTCAAAATGCTTGACAAATGAGAAAAAATGTGTTATAATCCAAAACATACTAATGAAAGGACGGTGAGCTTCATGTTCGCAAGTAAACATTTTTATCCGACAATTCAATACATAAACATAAGCCATAAGCAAGGAGCTTGCCTGCAATACCGCTGTATCTGAGCGATTTTCTCATATATTGCGTTTAATGCACTTCTGCGTTTATGCGGAGGTGCATTTTTGTATCCAGAGAAAAGATGATTCGTCAGTTTGCAGGAGCTTTTGACAAGAAAGGACGATCATATGATAATTTTAAACGGAAAATATAATTCAGCAAAGATATTCACAGAGCTTATCGACGAAAGCGCCATTGCGCAAATAATCGAACTCTGCAATCAACCCATGAGCGAGGGTTCGCAGATACGCATCATGCCCGATGTTCACGCAGGTGCAGGCTGCACGATCGGAACGACAATGACTATCACAGATAAAGTTGTGCCAAATCTTGTTGGAGTTGACATAGGCTGCGGAATGGAAACGATAGTTCTTAAGGAAAAGCACATTGAGCTGCAAAAGCTTGACAAGCTGATATATGAGAAGATACCCTCAGGCTTTGATATACGCAAAACTCCACACAGGTACGCCGACAAGATCGACCTCGCAGAACTTTACTGCTATGAGCATATCAATTCCTGTCGTGCCGAACGCAGCATAGGAACTCTGGGAGGCGGAAATCACTTTATTGAAGCTGACAAGGGCAGCGACGGACGGCTGTATATCGTTGTTCACTCCGGCTCACGCCATCTCGGGGTCGAAACAGCAAAATACTATCAGGACGAAGCGTATAAGAGGCTGAATAAAAGCTCCGATATGGACGTTAAGAAACTTATCGAACGGCTGAGATCAGAGGGAAAGCAAAAGCAGATCGAGAGTGAGATCAGAAAACTGAAAGCTACAAAACGCACCGATGTACCGCAGCATCTTGCCTACACAGAGGGGGAACTTTTTGAACGTTATATCCATGATATGAAGATAGTTCAGGAGTTCGCCATGCTCAACCGTAAGGCGATGACCGATGAAATAATAAAGGGAATGGGACTGCACATAATTGACCGTTTCACAACTGTTCACAACTACATCGACACGGAAGAAATGATACTCAGAAAAGGCGCTGTATCTGCAAGGGCAGGGGAGAGACTGCTCATTCCGATCAACATGAGAGACGGAAGTCTGATATGTATCGGCAAGGGAAATCACGACTGGAACTGCTCGGCGCCGCACGGCGCTGGACGTCTTATGTCGCGTGCGCAGGCAAAGAGAAGCTTTACAGTCTGTGAGTACAAAAAGCAGATGAACGGAATTTACACTACGTCCGTGAACTCCCAGACTCTTGACGAATGCCCCATGGCGTATAAGCCGATAGACGACATCCTCGGAAATATCGGAGATACGGCAGAAGTAGCCGATATTATAAAGCCGATCTACAACTTTAAGGCAGGGGAGGAATAAGCTGTGGAAAAATTTGTACCCTACGAAAAAATGAGCAAGAAAGAGCGAAAAAAGCTCGACTCCGCAAAGCGCCGTGACTGGAACGGACTTGATCCGGTCACACGCATTGCGGAGAGGAGCAAAAAATATTCCCGAAAAATAAAGCATCCGGAAAGATTTAACGATGATGAGTGCGTTTAACATAATTGTCAATTGCCAAAGATCGTGCATATAATGTTTTGAGATCTTTTGGAGGTGCAGTTATGATAAAAAATGGAATTGATGTTTCGGAATGGCAGGGAGACATTGACTGGAAACGCGTAAATACGGATTTCGCCATAATAAGAGCCGGTTACGGTCGTTTTTCTTCACAGGCGGACGATAAGTTTTCAGCCAATTATTCGGGCTGTACTGAGGCAAAGATACCGTGCGGAGCTTATTGGTTCAGCTATGCGAAGTCGTCTGACGACGCTAAACGCGAGGCGGAGGCATGTCTTGAGGTGATCAGGGGCAAACGCTTTGAATATCCGATATTTTATGATGTTGAGGACAGCAGGATACTTGCTTTGGGAAAAACGGCGGTAAGCTCTATAATACGCACGTTTATAGAAACTCTTGAAGCCGCAGGTTATTTTGTGGGACTTTATATGTCGTCCGATGCTTTCATGGAATATACCGAAGATGACATTCGCCGCAGATATGCACTGTGGATAGCCGATTACAGCCGCAAACCCGATATAGGCACGGGCTACGGCATGTGGCAGAGATCATCGACAGGAAAGATCGGCGGCATCAGCGGAAATGTTGACCTTGACGAAGCTTATGAGGATTACCCGAAGATCATACGCGAAGCGGGTCTTAACGGATTTGCAAAGGAAGAAAAGCCGAAACACAAGCTTTCCGTAATAATAGACGGTAAAACGATAGTTAAAGATTACGAGTTTTGATTTTTGAAAAACATCATCATTTCGTGGGTGAGACTGAGATCGTCAGACTGACCTTTAATATCGCTGCGGCTGACCCACTTGGCGGCGCTAAGTTCCGTTTCTTCAAGTCTTATCTCCGCATCGCCGTCAACGTCGCAAAAAAATCCAAGCAGCAGCCCTGAGGAATATCCCCAGGGCTGAGATTTGTAGTAACGGATATTTTTTACTCTTAATCCGACTTCTTCCATGACCTCACGGCGGACGGTATCTTCGGGCGTTTCGCCTATTTCCATATATCCGGCAACGAGCGCATCGTTTTCAACTCCGCGGCTTTTTACATAGCGTGTTACAAGTATGCTTTCACCGTTTATTATTCCGACTACAACGGCGGGATTTATCCTTGGGTAAATAAGCTCTCCGCAGCCTGTGCAGAGCAGGGCGCGTTCTCCTGTGCAGGGAACTGTTTTTCCGCCGCATTCTCCGCAGAAGCGACTTGAAGTATACCATTTATAAAGGTGGTAGGAAGTAAAAAGTGCGAACAGCTTATCGCGCATTTCATATTTTTCACGGCGGAGCTTTTTTATGCTTACTGCTGAAAAGCTTTCTTCTGCCGCGGAATAGTCAAAAGCAAGGAAGTATTTAACATCTCCTACAGAAAAAAGATACGTCATATCCGCAGGTCCTTTCAGTTGTGAGACTGTCGGGAAAAGTCTGTCAGAGTTTGTATCGCAGAGTACCGTATTTCCGCTAAAGCACATTATACAGCTATTTTCATCTGGTTCTGCATTCGGGAAATATCGGTTATCTAATATTTGAGGATAAATATCCTGTATCATAACATCACCTTATGTTTTTGATTTGTTCATTAAATTAAATTCATATGCGGTCATCGCTATGGCAACGATGCCCGAAAGCAGGTCGGCGATAGGACCTGTGTATAAAATTCCGTCAATGCCGAAAAAGTTAGGAAGTATAAGCAGTATCGGCACAAAGAAGATTATTTGCCTTGTAAGCGACAGAAAAACGCCCTTTATCGGTTTTCCTATGGAAGTGAAAAATGTCGATGAAATGGGCTGAATGCAGTTAAGCCATGTGAAGAACAGGAATATCCTGAAAAATCTGCTGCCAAGCTCAAAGTATGTCTCCGTACCCGTACCGAAAACTGAAAGTATATGCTTCGGTATAAGCTGGAAAAGTATAAATGCCGCGGCGGACAAAGCTCCTCCTGTTATTAAGGCAAGCTTGTAGGCGGATTTGACGCGGTCATATTTTTTTGCACCGTAGTTGAAGCTTTCAATAGGCTGAGTTCCCTGCGCAAGTCCGATAACTATTGAGAAAACTATCATATTGACCTTCATAACGATCCCCGCTACAGCTAACGGTTCGGATTCGCCGTATTTTGAAAGTCCTCCGTAGTGCTTCAGAGAGTTGTTGAGAACTATCTGAACAACTGCAATTGCGAGCTGGTTGAAGCAGGAAGCCATACCGATAGAGCATATCCTGCTAACTACTTTAAATTGGGGTTTAAAATGCGATAGTGTAAGGGGGACTGTCTTGAACTTACGGACGTAAATAATGACAAGAAGCGCAGAAAAACCTTGACCGATAACAGTAGCTGCCGCCGCGCCTTTCATTCCCCAGCCTAAAACAAGGACGAAGATCGCATCGAGGATAGTGTTTATGACAGCTCCCGTAAGATTGACCGCCATTGTCATTTCAGGACTTCCGTCGGCTCGGATGATATGTCCGCCGCCTGTAGCGAGTATCAGGAAAGGAAAACCTATCGCCGAGACAGCTACATAATCCTTAGCGTATGGCAGGATATTGTCGGGTGAGCCGAAAAACTTCAAAAGCGGAGTAAGAAATACAAGCGTAACGACGCTGAGGACAACTCCCACGCCTGCAAGCATAGTAATGGCGTTTGCCGCAAAATAGCCTGACCGTTTTGTGTCTCCGCGCCCCATAGTCAGGTTAAAGCAGGAAGCTCCTCCGATTCCGAGGAGCAGAGCCGCTGCGATGCACATGGTAGAAAACGGAAAGGCAATATTTGTAGCCGCATTTCCGTCTGTACCGACGCCTTGTCCGATAAACAACTGATCTACAATGTTGTAGAGAGCGCTTACAAGCATTCCGATAATGCTGGGTACTGCAAATTTTACCATAAGTCCCGATACGGGAGCGGTACCCAGCGGATTATTCTTTTCGTTTCCGTTCATTTTTTTGACCTTCTCAATATCAATATCCCAGTTCTTCACCAACGATGATGACCTTTATTCTGCCCTTATGACGCTGTTGAGCAGAGATAAGATAGTTGCAGCAGATACGGCCGTCGCCGCTGCATCCGTCGTAGAGCTGACGTTCGTGCATTTTTAGTGAAACGCATTCGCCTGTCTCGGAGCAGGGAGTTTTGCAGTCGAGGCGGACGCAGTTAGGAGGAGCGGCTTCCGTTTTTACACGGAGTTCAGCCTGTTTAAGGTCTTTGACGATTTTGTTATAGCCTGCAATTATAATGACGGATTTCGGTCCGAAAGCAATGGCGGCTATCCTGTTGCTGTTGCCGTCAACGTTGTACAGTACGCCGTCCTCTGTTATGGCATTGGAGCTTGAAATGTAAACGTCTGCGAAAAATGCCTTTCTGTAAAGCTCGGGAACCTCCTCCGGCGGACATGATGAGCGGTCAAGATAGCTGTATTTCGGCGATCTGATCAGCTCGGCAATACCGCATTCAGCCATTGAGACCGTTCCGCCGTGGGTTATGACGTCTCCTTCGCTGAGGAGCGATTCAACGATACCTTTTACATCGCCTTTTGTCGGAGCGTAGTAGAACTCCATATTATTCCTTTTAAGATTTTCACCTGTTCTGTTTATTCTTTTTTCAATGACCGATTTTTTATTTGAATCCATTGATATGAACCTCCTGAAATATAATTTATAAAATAATTATACTCCTATCGACAAAAAAAGTCAAGCTTCAAAAAGTTATACTAAACGCTATAGCAAAACGCGCAATAAATGACAAGCAGATTTTGCACATAGCAAGGCGGAGGACGCAGGCATACTGTCGTATGGCAAGGACGACAACGATGCTGTGTGTAAAATATGCTGTCAGATATGCGTGATTTGCTATAGCGTTTAGTATAAAGTATGTGTTTGGTAAAAGCAGGCAGAAAGTCACAAAATAGTGAAAACGCACAGAATCGTGACGATTTTGTCAATATCCATTGACATGATTTGAGGCGTGATCATACTCTCCGCTATTACAAAATGATCAATAGATTTTGCAAAAGCGGAGAGTATAAGTTGTGGATATTGGTTTTTTAAAAGCTCTTTTTGGTATTCTCAATTGCAGCAATGACTTTATCGCACCAGCAATCAAATTCCGGGTCGTCAAGCTGACATTCAGGATGTTCAATAATGTATTCAAGCGTTCTTCTTATACCCTCGTCAAAGCGAACCTCAGCTTTAAAATCCGGAACTGCTCTTTTCAGTTTTTCGTTGTCAAAAACCACTGAGTTCGCCTTGTCGCCTATAAGACTGCCTTTGAGATCATAGTCGCTTACCGAGCACAGAAAATCGGAAGAAACGTGATATGGAACAAGTTCAACTCCCAGAGCATTTGCGATCGAATGATAGATCTGATCCCATGTAAGAGTTTCGTCTGAAGTTATCTGGAACGCTTCGCCTATTGCATGAACATTTCCCATAAGACCGACGAAGCCCTTTGCAAAATCGCTGTTGTGAGTCATAGTCCATAATGATGTGCCGTCCCCGTGGATAATTACAGGCTTGCCTTCAAGCATACGTTTTATTACCTGCCAGCTTCCGTTTCTGCCGTGTACTCCAAGAGGGACGGAACGTTCGTCATATGTATGGCTGGGACGGACTATCGTTATCGGAAAACCGTTTTCACGATACATCTTCATAAGAAGCTCTTCGCATGCTATCTTGTTTCTCGAATATTCCCAGTAAGGGTTTGCGAGCGCAGTTCTTTCGCTTATGACGTGATCCGAAACGGGCTTATGATATGCGGACGCTGAGCTTATATACATAAACTGATCGGTTCTGTCGTTAAACAGTCTGAAATCTCGTTCTAACTGTTCGGGAACGAATCCGATAAATTCACATACAGTGTCAAACTTCATTCCATTAAGCTTTTTTTCAGCATCTGTCTCGTCATTAATATCCGCATTTATCACATTAACGCCCTTCGGAAGCTCTCTTTTCTGTGTCCCACGGTTAAGAAGATAAACATCCCATTTCTTTTCTGCAAGCAGCTTTGTAACAGCCATGCTGATAGTACCCGTTCCGCCGATAAGTAACGCTTTCATATCCTTATTCCTTTCAAACTGACGCTTTAGCCGCTATTCGATATATATTTGAAATATCTTCGGATGAAAGCGAAACGAATCCTCCCGTTCTGCCGCCGCCAAGTCCGAATTTACGGACAAGCTCAGGAATATCCTCCTCTTTTGCGCCAAGCTGCTCAAAGTTTATCGGCATACCGATCCCGTAAAGGAACTTCCTGAATCTTCTGATGCCTTTTAATGCCGTATCCTCAGGGTTCTCAAAATTCATTTCGCATCCCCACACGCGAACAGCCATCTGTGCAAAACGCATAACATTATGAGTGTAAACGTATTCCATCCACGCTGGCATAATTACAGCAAGTCCTGCACCGTGCGCGCAATCATAAAGTCCCGACAGTTCATGCTCGATAGCATGGCTGTTCCAATCCTGACTTCTGCCTACTCCTACAATATCGTTATGGGCGACAGTTCCAGCCCACATAATATTCGCTCTTGCCTGATAATTATGCGGATCTGCAATGACGCGAGGAGTTTCTTTTATCATAGTAAGCAGAACTGCTTCGCACAAACGGTCGGTGATCTCAACCTCTGTCGTGTTTGTAAAATAGCGCTCAAAAACATGAGCCATAATATCTGTTGCTCCGCAGGCTGTCTGATATGGACTGAGAGTTTCGGTCAGTTCAGGGTCGAGAACTGAAAATTTAGGACGCAGGAGATCCGAGCTTGCGTCACGCTTGAGCATACCGTTTTCTTTGGTGATGACCGATGCTCCGGAACCCTCGCTGCCTGCCGCTGCAATAGTCAGGACAGTTCCCAACGGAAGAGCCTTTTTGACAGCAGCTCTGCCGCTGTAAAGATCCCAGAAATCACCGTCGTACATAACTCCTGCGGCGATCGCCTTTGCCGAATCTATACATGAGCCTCCGCCGACTGAAAGTATGAAGTCCGCCTTTTCCCTGCGGCAGAGTTCTATTCCCTCGTACACTTTGGTATCGCGCGGATTCGGCTGTACGCCTCCAAGAAGCACGAAGCTGATTTTTTCAGCTTCAAGAGAAGCTTTTACACGCTCGATAAGTCCCGAACGTACTGCTGAGCCTGAACCGTAATGTACAAGAACTTTAGTACCTCCGTATTTTTTTACATATTTTCCGCATTCGCTCTCGGTGTTTTTACCGAATATAAATTCTGTAGGGCTGTAAAATTGAAAGTCATCCATAATAATTACTCCTTTTAATGGCTTTATTAACGTATGTTTTGCTTTTTTAATTATATCATAACTTCGTTGAATATTCAAGTAATATTTAATAAAAATTCTGTGCATATCTTGCGATATTTGTTTTCATCGTATTCTTTGACATACGAGTTTTATACTAAACGCTATAGCAAAACGCGCAATAAATGACAAGCAGATTTTGCACATAGCAAGGCGGAGGACGCAGGCATACTGTCGTATGGCAAGGACGACAACGATGCTGTGTGTAAAATATGCTGTCAGATATGCGTGATTTGCTATAGCGTTTAGTATATGTCCGGCATTTTTTGAACATTTTGCAATAGATGTGAGTATAATAATCAAGAGGTGATTTTACATGATAATGTGTGCCGAAGTTATCGGAATAGAAGATAACAGACTTATAGTGCTTGACAAGGCGTCGCAGCAAGAGGTTGCCGTCAATACGCGCTGCCTTAACTTTAACAAAGGCGATAAGGTCAAGATCGTGTACAACGGTATTATGACACGGAGTATTCCGCCGCAGATATGCGCAGCAAGGATAATCAGAATGCCCGACAATTACGCCGAAGCCTATTTGCTCAGATACAATGAGATCCTGAATACAATGATAGAAGGAATGTGCAGTGCGGAGCTGACAGACAGTATCTCTCAAAATTTTATTGTTCAAATGATACCTCATCACAAGGCTGCTATCGAGATGTCCGAAAACATTCTGAAATATACCGATAACGCCGAACTTATATCAATTGCGGAGAATATCGTATCGGAACAAACGAAAAGCATTGAGAATATGCGGACGGCTTTAGAAACATGCAGTTCTTTCGCAAACTGTCCATGCGATGTGAGAACCTATCAAAGTAAGCTACGACGCATAACCAAAACGATGTTTTCAGAAATGCGTAAAGCTTATTCCGACTGCTGCGTAAACTGTGATTTTATTCGGGAAATGATACCGCATCACGAGGGAGCGGTCAGAATGTCCAAAAACGCTTTGAGCTTTGAAATATGCCCCGAATTAAAGCCTATCCTGAACGCTATCATCGTTTCTCAGGAAAAAGGCATACGGCAGATGAGATGTCTCGCACGAAGATTAAAATGCAGATAAGGCAACCTCTAAGAAACATCTTCTGACAAGAATCAGCCATGCACTGTATTTGCTTATGAGGGTTTTCCCTACAACTGCACTAAGAGCCTGTTTATACTAAACGCTATAGCAAAACGCGCAATAAATGACAAGCAGATTTTGCACATAGCAAGGCGGAGGACGCAGGCATACTGTCGTATGGCAAGGACGACAACGACGCTGTGTGTAAAATATGCTGTCAGATATGCGTGATTTGCTATAGCGTTTAGTATATATGTTCACAGAGATATGCGAGCAGATCAAATTCGCGGAGGGAAAGTGAAATTACGCTGCCGTTTTTTGTCACTGTCCGCGCTGTAATATTTACAGTGACATTGCCGAATTTAACCTTGTTTTCTTCCTCATTATATCCGTATGTACGGCGGATAAGCGCATTTACCCTTGAAAGCAGTTCTTTCATGGAATAGGGCTTCGGCAGGTAATCGTCACCGCCATTATCAAAACCTGTGATACGGTCGGTCTCGCTTGTTCTCGCACTTGCAAAAATAATCGGAACAGTCGATACCTGCCGCAGTTCTTTGCACAATTCAAATCCCGTAGTGTTGGGGAGGTTGATATCCAGCAGGATCAGGTGGAATGCGTCTTGAGAAAGCAGTTCAAAAGCCCTTTCACTGTTTTCGGCACAGGTGACACAGTAGCCGTAGTCCTCCAGCATTTCAGATATGATAAAGGACAAGTCCTCATCATCGTCTACGAATAAAATGTTTCTTTTCATAAAGACTCCTTTATTGCAAATCCAAATAAAAATGATGAATAGAATCAGCAGTATCGTTTGAATTTGCAATAGAGGGAAGTATATCAGTTGTTATCCTGTTTCAGTTTCATATACCGCTTTTCAAGCGAATCTCTTGGCTTTATGCCCTTTTTCAGCCCGTCCTCATATACACTGAGCCAGAGCTTTTCATTTCCGTAATTACCGATCGTATCCAGAATCTTATACAGGGTGATTTCCTGACTTGAATCATGAACGTGCTGCCAATAATATGCGATCGCCTCCTCCGGTTCGCATAGATATATCGAGAGGAGCAGCATTGTTTCACACATTTCCTCAATATTGCTTTTGAGACGATAGTTGTCGTGTGAACGCTTTGACCCTGCCTTGATCTCGGATTCGTATCGTTCCACATACTCTTTTATAAAATCAATGGCTTTATACTTCAGATCGCTCGTGGGGAGCGAACCTGCATAAATCGCCTCCAATTCAATATTCAGCGAGTTCCTGTCGATAAATACGATCGTAGCATCCTCAAGCATATTTTTCAGGTTCTCGTCCGAAAAGCCTGTAGCAAATGTGCGTTTTATCAGCATACCATAAAAGTCCGGCTGCCTGATTCCAATGGACTGAAATGGATCTTCTGAGCAGAAAATATAATATCCGCACCCGTAAGCCAGTCTTTTGTATATTCCCCTCAGCAGTTGGGCTGATTCTACCCCATGTTCCCCGTCTACAGGAACTTCGTTGATCATCTTGATAAAATTCTTGACCTCAAACCGCCATTTTGACCGTTTATTCTTCGGCACGATCCGATTTGGCTCATAGTAATAACCGCTGTCTACATATTTCAGAAACACATTGATCTGATTATTCAGCGTTTCAAAATCCAGTACCGCTTTCTTTTTTTCTGAAACAGCTACAGCCTCACCTGAAATGATCTTCTCGATCATCGGGTCGGCTTCCGCTTCCTTTTTGCTTTTGGGCAGCAGCTTATACAGTTCCGAGGCGATTTTTTCTATGTCCTCTCTCTTGCACTGCTTCATTTTATCTCTTAACTCTTTAATTTTCATACGATGAACTCCTGTCTGATTTGTATTTTTTCTCACTTACATTTTAACACTTTATGACCTCGAGAGCAACCCTTTCTTCGGACTGCTCTCTTTTTTTTATTCTGCCTACTATTATTTTACACTAAGGATCATTAAATTTGATATGTTACGGATATTTCGTGTCATATTTTAGCGCAGAATGATATTTTTTTCGTGTTAAAATCTGCTTTTGCAGTACAAAATACTGTGTTTTAAATCACAAAAAATCCCTGTATATCGCTGAATTTGCAATATACAGGGATTTTGAGTTGGCGCGGATTGAGAGATTTGAACTCTCGCGCCGGTTTCCCGACCTACTCCCTTAGCAGGGGAGCCCCTTCACCACTTGGGTAAATCCGCAAATCGACATATTACTGCGCCAAACAAAAAATGGCGGAGAGGGTGGGATTCGAACCCACGTGACCGTTAAGTCAAACGGTTTTCAAGACCGCCTCGTTATGACCGCTTCGATACCTCTCCATATTACACTGAAGGGAAGCTGCAATAAGACATCTCACGTTTCAGCTTTATTATTATACCACGGAAAAGAGAAAAAGTCAAGGAAAATCCAGATTAATAATCAACAAATAATTTTCAACACTTTTATGCAATATGACTAAGCGTAAAAATAAGTTTAGCGCGATGCAAATGTTAATATGTAAAAAATATAAAATTATATTTATTTTAAAAAATGTACTTTACATCAAAGGGAATTTAGTGTAAAATATATATAGTAATGTTTTTATTAAAGTGCATAAATCAGCAGAACTGATATATGACCAAAAAATTGCGAGGTGCTAAATATGGAACCAAAGTATAAAAGGGTTTTGTTGAAACTCAGCGGCGAGGCTCTTGCCGGAGACAAGAAAAGCGGACTTAACTATGATGTTATAACCAACATTTGTACAAGCATAAAAAAAGTGGTTGACGCAGGTGTTCAGGTCGCTATCGTTGTTGGCGGCGGCAATTTCTGGAGAGGACGCTCCAGCGGCGCAATGGACAGAACACGCGCGGATCATATCGGTATGCTGGCTACAGCTATGAATGCTCTTGCCGTTGCTGACGTTCTGGAATCCCTCGGCTGCGAGGTACGGGTACAGACCGCTATTGCTATGCAGGCTGTTGCAGAGCCGTATATACGCAATCGTGCAGTCCGTCAGCTTGAAAAAGGCAGGGTCGTTATTTTTGGCTGCGGAACGGGAAATCCATTCTTCTCGACGGATACTGCCGCCTCCCTCAGAGCAAGCGAGATCGAGGCTGACATATTCCTGAAAGCAACTCTTGTAGACGGTGTTTACGATAAAGATCCTCATAAGTACGACGACGCAAAGAAGTACGACAAGCTTACCTTTTCTCGTTTTATTGTCGAGGGTCTGGGCGTTATGGATTCAACCGCCGCCGCAATGTGCCGTGATAATAAAAAGAAAATGCTCGTATTTGACCTCAGTCGTCCCGACAATATTTACGACGCTGTAATGGGCGAGAACATTGGTACCGTAGTTTCCGAAGAATAAATATAAATCAAATATCGAAAGGATTGATCACAATGAAAGAAACAATTAATCATGCAAAGGAAAAAATGACAAAGAGCCTCAACGCTCTTGATAAAGAGTATGCGGCTATCCGTGCGGGACGTGCAAATCCTGCTGTTCTTGATAAGGTGCTGGTCGATTATTACGGTTCGCCTACGCCCGTAAATCAGATGGCTGCCGTTTCCGTTGCGGAAGCAAGGATACTCGTTATCCAGCCGTGGGATAAATCTTCCCTTAAGCTTATCGAGAAAGCTATCCAAGCGTCCGATATAGGCATTAACCCCACAAATGACGGCAACGTTATCCGCCTTGCTTTTCCTCAGCTTACCGAGGAAAGACGTAAGGAGCTATGCAAGTCTGTCAAGAAGCTCGGTGAGGACTGCAAGGTCGCTATCCGTTCGATTCGCCGTGACGCTATGGATAAGCTCAAAGCTATGAAGAAAAATTCCGAAATAACCGAGGACGAGCAGAAGGAAGGCGAGAAGAAGGTTCAGGATATTACCGATAAGTTCTGTGACGATGCAGACAAGGCGGTAGCTGCCAAGGAAAAAGAGATCATGACGGTTTAATGGTGGATTATGGCTATATTCGGTAAAAAAGAAACGCTTACGCTTCCTGCGGAGCTGCCTAAGCACGTTGGTTTTATAATGGACGGCAACGGCAGATGGGCGAAAAAAAGAGGTCTGCCCCGTCCCTTCGGTCATAAAGAGGGAGCAAAGCAGTTTAAAAAAATTGTCCGTTACTGCAAGGATATTGGTTTGCAGAATATTTCATTTTACGCTTTTTCAACTGAAAACTGGCAGCGTCCTACAGACGAGATAAATACGATAATGGAGCTTTTCCGCGAATATATCGTTGATGTACGAAACTTTCTCAGCGAAAATACGCGTATGATCTTTCTCGGCGACAAATCGGCGTTTGACGATGACTTGCAGGAGAAAATGATCAAGCTCGAGGAGGACACCGCTCATTATACGGAAATGACGCTTATGATGGCTGTCAATTACGGCGGACGCAGCGAGCTTGCACATGCGGCGAGGATCCTTGCTCAAAAGGCTGTAAACGGCGAGATAAAGCCGGAGGACATAAACGAGCAGTCCATAGCAAACGAGCTTTATACTAAAGGTATACCCGATGTTGACCTTGTTATCCGTCCTTCGGGCGAACTCAGGCTCTCTAACTATCTGATATGGCAGTGCGCCTATGCGGAATACTATTTCACGGACGTTCTATGGCCCGACTTTACCCCTGCGGAGCTTGACAAGGCGCTTATTGAATTTGACAGACGAAACCGCCGCTTCGGAGGTGTGTGACTTGCTTACACGTATTATATCGGCAATTATCGGAATTTCTGTTGCAATAACGGTGCTTTTTCTGCATAAAACAATAGTTTTTCCCATAGCTATTGCAGCGGTAATAGGTATAATGCTGTTTGAACTTGTAAGGGCGGTCAAGCTTGAAAAGTGTATTCCTATACTCGTATCTGCGGAAATATGCGGAATATCATTGCCGCTGATCTATCATCAATGGTACGTTACTTTGTACAATGAAAAAGAGTGGTATAACGGCTTTATAGACGCGCACAATATTATTACATTCGGTATAACTCTTTTATGCTCCTTTGTTATATTTGTTACGTGGCTCAACAAGCATAAAGAGATACAGTACAGTCAGATATTTTTTGTGCTTGCGTGTATGGTGCTTGTACCTCATGCAATGTCAACAATAGTGCTAATTGAGGAGCAGGCAGGCGAACACAGCGTGTTCTTTATCGTGATGGGACTTTGCGGTGCATGGATAGCCGATTCGGGCGCATATTTCACGGGTGTTGCGATAGGCAAGCATAAGTTATGTCCTGAAATCAGTCCGAAAAAGACTATCGAGGGATTTGTCGGAGGCATTATTTCGACAGCAGTCGTATTTGCTGCGGCATTTTTCGTATACAACAGATTTATTGCCGAAAATCCCCTTGAACTCGATGCAGTGCGGTATATTCTTGTTGCGGCTGCCGGAATGGTCTGTGCGGTGATCGGTACGGTAGGCGACTTATCGGCGTCTATGGTAAAAAGGCAGATCGGTTTCAAGGATTACGGCAAGATCATGCCCGGACACGGCGGACTTATGGACAGATTTGACAGCGTACTTTTTGTACTGCCGACTTTTTATATGTTCGTGAAGATCATAGGCATTATAGATATTAGTTGGTAAAATATAAAACTAATGAAAGGCGACAATTAACGTTGCCTTTCGTATTTTAAAGAAAAATATTTCATACAATTTTCAAAAATACATAATTATCCTCACAAGGAGATATAATATTATGAAAAAAGTTTCTATTTTAGGCTCGACGGGTTCAATTGGTACGCAGTCTATAGAGGTCTGCGAAAAGCACGGACTGGAGATAACTGCCGTTGCAGCGCACAGCAGTATTGATATGCTTGAAGAACAGGCGAGAAAGTTCAAGCCTGAATGCGTCGGAATATACAAAGAGGATAAATACAAGGAGCTGAAAAGCCGTCTTGCCGATACGAATATCAAGGTTCTCTGCGGTATGGACGGTCTATGTGAAATTGCCTCGCTTGAACAGAATGACATTGTATTAAATTCAGTTGTCGGAATGGTAGGACTTCTGCCAACTCTCACAGCTATAAACGCCGGAAAGGACGTTGCGCTTGCAAACAAGGAAACGCTTGTTGCGGGCGGTGAAATAGTGATGTCGTCGGCAAAGGCAAAGGGGGTTAAGATTTATCCTGTTGACAGCGAGCATTCGGCGATATTCCAGTGCTTGCAGGGAAACAAGCGTGAACAGCTTAACAAGATAATACTTACGGCTTCAGGAGGCCCTTTTTACGGATATTCCTATGAACAGCTTCAAAATGTAACAAAGGCGGACGCCCTGAAGCATCCGAACTGGGACATGGGCAGCAAAATAACAATAGATTCGGCTACTCTTATGAATAAGGGACTGGAATTCATTGAAGCGAAATGGCTTTTCGACCTTGACCCCGAGCAGATAGAAATAGTTGTACACCGTCAGAGCATTATCCATTCTGCGGTAGAATACAAGGATTTTGCCGTTATAGCGCAGTTGGGCGTACCTGATATGAAGATCCCGATCCAGTATTCCCTGCTTTATCCCGACCGAGTGGAATGTCCGACAAAGCAGTTGTCTCTTACGGATTACGGTACGCTGACATTCGGAAAACCTGATTATGAGACTTTCAAGTGTCTCAGTGCGGCTATTGAGGCGATCTCACGGGGAGGTTCGTATCCGTGTCTCGTAAATTCCGCTAATGAGGAGGCTGTCAGAGCGTTTCTCAACGATGAGATACGATTTATCCAAATAGGGGAGATAGTATCTTCGGTACTGGAGAATTTTCCGAAAACGGAAATATCTTCATATGAGGACGTTGCAGCGGCTGATAAGGCGGCAAGAGAATATGTAAGAGGTCTTATTGATTAAAGTCAGCCTCTAAAACCTCTTTTTGCTTAACCAAACAGTTTTTTAGAAGTCACCTAAATTTGAAAGGATATACTATGGGTATAGTTATTGCGTTATTGATTTTCGGTTTGATAGTCACAGTCCATGAATTCGGTCACTTTATATGTGCAAAGCTCAGCAAGGTGAAGGTTCTGGAATTTTCTGTAGGAATGGGACCTAAGCTTATTCAGAAGCAGTTCGGTGAAACAATGTATTCACTGCGGCTTCTCCCTGTCGGCGGCTTCTGCTCAATGGAGGGCGAGGACAGTTCTGAGGAGGATGCAAGAAGTTTTCGTCAGGCGAAGCTGTGGAAAAGAATGGTTATCCTTGCTGCCGGAGCAATTATGAATTTTATTCTTGGGCTGATAACTGTGACCGCTATGGTTTGCATGATGAAGGATATTCCCACAACGCAGATAAGCGGATTCAGCGGAGTTAAAAACGAGGACGGAACTGCAACATATTATGCTCAGAGCTACAAGACTGGTCTGCGTCACAACGATAAAATCGTCGAGATCGACGGCACCCCGATCTTCAGCAGTCTTGACCTTGATTTTATGCTTATATCAACAGGCGACGAGGTTCACGACGTTGTAGTAAAGCGTGACGGAAAACGCCTGAAACTTGACGATGTTACCTTTCATGACGAGAAAAACGGCGGTACTATAGATTTTGGAATCGTTTATCTTGAAAAAACGCCTCTCAGCGTTATAAAGCATTCAGGCGAAACGTTTCTTTCCATGGGTCATGTTGTGGGACTTTCGTTAAAGCAGCTCGTGACTGGAAAAGTGAGCAAGAGCGAAGTTTCAGGGCCTGTGGGTGTTGTGACAACGATAAGTGAGACGACTCAGCAGGCGAAATCCGTTGAGGACGCTGTTTTCAGCCTGCTCTACATGACATCGCTTATAACCGTAAACCTTGGCATTATAAATCTTATGCCTGTTCCGGGACTTGACGGCGGACGTCTGCTTTTTTGTATTATCGAACTTATTCGCCGCAAACCTGTGAAGCCTGAACATGAGGGCTACGTTCATCTTGCAGGTTTGGTTCTGATTTTTGGCGTAATGATCTTTGCAACGTTCAACGACATTGTAAAGCTATTTAAATAAGACTGCCGTTTCTGCGGTCGTATTTGTTTACCACTGTCTACAACTTAAGCTGGGGGACTCTGGCTTATCGCCCCGTCCCCTCTGCCCTTCGGGCATCTCCCCACCCGTGGGGAGTCACCCCTGCACCCCCTGCCAAAGGGGTGACCCCTTTGGAATCTCTGCTTTCGTATATTTCTACCCCGAATGGGGTAGAAATATACGACATGGATTCAAAAAATCTCCCTATGACAAGAAATGAAATGAGATAAAATCGCTTAAGTTGCGGATAGTGATTTGTTGATTGCAATAAGAGCCAGTTTAGTAACTCGATACGATCGTCTTGCTTTTGGTTACGCAGTTTCTTGATTTTTGAATATTTTGTAAAGGAGAAGCCTTATGAGAAAAATAAGACCCGTTAAAGTCGGCGGCTGCGTTCTTGACGGCAGTCACATCTACATACAATCTATGCTGAACGTTCCTTCCTACGACATTGAGGGAAGCGTAAAACAGGCTGTAGAACTGGAAAAGGCAGGCTGTGAGATCGTTCGTGCCGCTATACCCGATATGGAGGCTATAAAACTTATTCCGGCGATCAAGGAAGCAGTGAAGATACCTCTTGTTGCGGACATTCATTTTGACTACCGTCTTGCTATTGAAGCCGCGGCGGCAGGAGTGGACAAAATACGCATAAATCCGGGAAATATAGGAGATCTTGACAGAGTAAAGGCTGTTGCCGACGCATGTCGTTCCAGAGATCTGCCTATACGTATCGGCGTGAACTCGGGTTCTTTGGAGAAAGAGCTTTTAGCTAAATACGGTTCTCCCACACCAGAAGCGCTTGTGGAAAGCGCATTGAATCATGCAGCGCTTCTGGAGCGTTTCGACTTTGACGATATAGTTATATCCATAAAGTCCTCAGACGTAAACAGAATGATAGCATGTTATCGTCTTGCGGCGGAAAAATGCAATTATCCGCTTCATCTGGGCGTTACCGAAGCCGGTACGGAACGTATGGGACTTATCAAATCCGCTGTCGGAATAGGTTCGCTGCTGTGCGACGGTATAGGGGAGACTATTCGCGTGTCTCTTACAGACGAGCCTGTTAAGGAAATCGAAGCGGCTAAGGACATTCTTAAATGTATAGGAAAAAGAAAGGGCGTTACTATCGTTTCATGTCCTACATGCGGACGTACTCGTATTGACCTTATCGGTACGGCTAAAAAAGTTGAAGCTGCACTTTCCGATTCAGAAAAAGATATTACTGTAGCCGTTATGGGCTGTGTTGTAAACGGTCCGGGAGAAGCGAGAGAGGCAGACGTTGGAATCGCAGGAGGAGACGGCTGTGCGGTGATTTTCAGAAAAGACGGTACGCAGCGCAAGATCAAGGAGGAGGATATTGTTTCCGAACTTCTTGCGGAGGTTGAAAAGCTTTGAATATAAATCTATCGGATTTTTTGAAGGAATACTGTCCGGATATTCCCGATTCTGTGAGGAACGGTCGTATATATAAGCTGACTTATTCGGAAAATTTGAAGCATTTTTCTTTTTTTGCCGAGTTTAAAAATATTGTGCCGTACAAGGACATTTTTGCATTTGACAGCGCCGTTGCAAAGACTATAGACGTGGAATCGGTTCGGCTGAATCCCCGATATTCCAAAGAGCTTTTCGATTTGAACTGTATGGACGGACTTATCGAAATGCTGAAGCGTGATGTTTCCGTTGTGAACGGTTTTCTCAATGATGCGGAAATGGCTTTAAAAGGTGATGTACTGCAAATAGAGCTGAAACACGGCGGACTTGATATGCTCGCTAAGGGCGGCTTCTGCCGAAAGCTTTCTCAGATGATATATAATCAGTTCGGCGTAAGAATAGAGATAGAGCTTAACGGCAATGACGCGGTGGATCATGATGAATATGATGAAATGATCGAAAAAATGGCGTCAGAGCTTCCCGATTACAGTTATCAGCTTACTCCCGAAAAATCTCCCGAGGAGCTTCATAATGAAGCGGCAGCTGCGGCTGTTCCGACGCAGACGATCGACAAGGGCGGAGCAGATCTGATTTTCGACAGCGAATCGGCGGAAATTGTCAGGGGACGGGCTATACGCGAGACTCCCGTTGCTATTTCGGAAGCTGTCGGCTGTCTCGGCAATAAGGCGACGCTTCTCGGAGATGTTTTCTCTAAGGAAGTCAAGGAGCTAAAAACAGGCAATACCGTTATAACCTACGGATTCACGGATTACAGCGGTTCGATATTGATAAAAATATTCGTCAAAAAAGGCGATGAGGAGCTTGAAAAGCTTTCGTCCTTCAAGCCGGGGGTTACATTCCTTGTATCGGGAAAAATAGATTATGACGATTATGCTCATGACATCTGTATTAATCCTAATTCGCTGATCAAGGTCAAGCGTATTCCGAAAATGGACAAATATCCCGAAAAGCGTGTGGAACTTCACTGTCACAGCAATATGTCGGCTATGGACGCAGTTACAGACCCGGTAAGGCTCATTACCCGAGCCGCGGAATGGGGACATCAGGCAATGGCTATAACCGATCACGGCTGCGTTCAGGCGTTTCCTGACTGTATGTATAATATGCCGAAGAATTTCAAGGTCATCTACGGCATGGAGGCTTATGTTGTCAACGATATTGACCGTGAGCTTATACTCAAACATCCCGATCAGAGGGAGCTTAACGGCGAAGTTATTATATTCGACGTTGAGACGACAGGACTTAGTTTTTCAACGGACAGGCTTACAAGCATTGCTGCTGTGAAGGTAAAAAATTTACAGAACGTTGACACCTTTGAAACCTACGTTAATCCGGGCAAGCATATACCCGAAAAAATAACGGAGCTTACGGGAATTACAGACGATATGGTCAAGGACGCTCCGGGCGAAGCGGAAGCTGTTCGCAAGTTCATGGAATTTTGCGGAAACAAGCCGATACTGGTCGCCCACAATGCAAATTTCGATATTACGATGATAAGGGAGGTTTGCAGGAGGAACGATATAGATTTTGACTTTAACTGGCTGGATACTCTTATACTATGTCAGGCAATGCTGCCGACTATCGGACGGCATAAGCTGAATATTGTGGCAAAAGCGCTGAAATTAGGTAATTTTGAGCATCACCGTGCCGATCAGGACGCGCTTATTTTATCAAAAATTTATATCGAGCTTGTGGGTCGTCTCAAATCCCAGAGGGGCTATACTCATATTGAGCAAATAAACGAACTTATACATGATATAGACGTAAAAAAACTAAAATCCTATCATCAGATAATTCTTGTCAGAAGTCAGGCGGGACTTAAAAATCTCTATCGTCTTGTATCAGTCAGCAACCTCGACTACTTCTACAAAAAACCGCTTATTCCAAAATCTGTTCTTTTGGAACATCGCGAGGGACTGATATTCGGAAGCGCATGCGAGGCAGGCGAACTGTTTCAGGCAATGCTTGCCAAGAAATCTGAAAGCAAAATAGAGGAGCTTGCCGGATTTTACGATTACCTCGAAATACAGCCCGTCTGCAACAATGAATTTATGGTTCGCGAGGGAACTGCCGCTGACGAAGAGGAGCTTCGTGACTACAACCGCAGAATAATTTCTCTCGGTGAAAAATTGAATATTCCCGTATGCGCTACCTGCGATGTTCATTTTATGGATCCGAAGGACGCTGTTTACCGCAAAATAATCCTTACAAGCATGGGCTTTAAGGACGCTGAAAATCAGGCTATGCTTTACTTCCGCACAACAGATGAGATGCTTGCGGAATTTGCTTATCTCGGCGAGGAAAAGGCAAAAGAGGTCGTTATTACCAATACCAACGCTATTGCCGATATGGTCGAGATAGTTCGTCCGATACCGAAGGGTACGTTTACTCCAACTATCGACGGCGCAGAAGAAGATCTTGTGCGCATAACCCATGATAAGGCTTATGAAATTTACGGAAATCCTCTGCCGGAGCTGGTTGAAAAACGTCTTGACCGCGAGCTTTCTTCCATTATAAAGCACGGCTTCTCCGTACTTTATATCATAGCCCAGAAGCTTGTGTGGAATTCTGTTGACAACGGTTATCTTGTAGGCTCGAGAGGTTCGGTAGGTTCGTCGTTTGTGGCTTCAATGGCAGGCATTTCGGAGGTAAATCCGCTTCCGCCGCACTATATATGTCCGAACTGCGAATGCAAGTACAGTGAATTTATTCTTGACGGAAAATACGGCTCGGGCTTTGACCTGCCCCCGAAAAATTGTCCTAAGTGCGGTACGGATATGCTCCGTGAGGGTCACGATATACCTTTCGAGACATTTTTGGGATTTGACGGCGATAAAGCTCCCGATATCGACCTGAACTTTTCGGGCGAGTATCAGTTTTATGCTCACAGATATACGGAGAAGCTTTTCGGTAAATCAAACGTTTTCAAGGCTGGAACTATTTCGGCTGTTGCGGATAAGACGGCTTTCGGATACGTGAAAAAGTACTGCGAAGAAAACGGAATATCCCTTAATAATGCTGAACTTAACCGTCTTTCAATAGGCTGTACGGGAATCAAGCGAACGACAGGTCAGCATCCCGGCGGAATGGTCGTTGTACCGTCCGATTATGAAGTGTATGATTTTACGCCCGTTCAGCATCCTGCCGACTCTGCGGATTCCGAGGTCATCACAACTCACTTTGACTTCAACTCTCTCCACGACACTATTCTTAAGCTTGACGAGCTTGGTCACGTTGTACCGACTTTGTACAAGCATCTGGAGGACTTGACGGGGCTGAAAATAAAGGACGTACCGGCTTACGATGCCGAAGTAATAAAAATGTGTACCGACTGTTCCGTACTGGGAGTGACCGAGGAGGAGATCTTTTGTAAAACGGGAAGTCTCGGAATACCCGAAATGGGTACGAATTTTACCATAGGAATGCTTCTTGACGCAAAGCCCACCCGGTTCAGCGACTTTTTGCAGATCTCGGGACTTTCCCACGGTACGGACGTATGGCTTGGCAACGCAAAAGACCTTATCGAAAACGGCACATGTAAAATATCGGATGTTATCGGAACTCGTGACAGTATTATGACATACCTTTTGTACAAGAACGTCGAGCCGAAAATGGCGTTCCAGATAATGGAATGGACGAGAAAAGGAAAAGCGACAAAGCAGTTCACGCCCGAGATTATCCAGATGCTTAAGGATCATGACGTTCCCGATTGGTACATTGAAAGCTGTCTTAAGATCAAGTACATGTTCCCGAAAGCTCATGCGGCAGCCTACGTTATTGCAGCTATGAAGCTTGGCTGGTTCAAGCTGTATAAGCCTTTGGAATACTATTCAACGTATTTCTCGGTACGAGGGGAGGACTTTGATTCCGAGCTTGCGGTAAAGGGAAAGGACGCGGTACGAGCGAGGATAATGCAGCTCAAAGAGCTTGGAAACGACCGTTCCAAAAAGGAAAGCGACCTTTATGATATACTTCTTATCACGAATGAAATGCTGTCGAGGGGATATGAATTTCTGCCTATAAATCTGTTTAAATCACATGCTACCGATTATCTTCTGGAGGACGGCAAACTGCGTATACCGTTTGCGGCAATGTCGGGCGTAGGTGAAAACGCTGCCAAAGGACTTTATGAAGCTGCTCAGGCGGGAGGATTTATTTCGATCGAGGAATTTCAGCAGATGAGCGGTGTATCAAAAACTACAATTGATGTGTTGAAAAATATAGGAGCTTTCGGCGATTTGCCCGAATCTTCACAAATGTCATTTTTTTGACTTGACTTTATTGTGATATTATGGTATCATGTTATTGTGCTAACACGCTAAAGCGGCGAGCGCAGTAAAGATGTGAAAGGAGTTTTTATGAAAAACTACGATCTTATCACTCCCGAAGGTACAAAGGATCTGCTTTTCGGAGAGTGCGTTGTAAGACGAAATATAGAGAATACTCTGCTTAAACTTTTCAAAAGCAGGGGATACAGCGAAATGATAACTCCGGGACTGGAATTTTTCGATGTTTTTAATATGAAATCACGCTATTTTCCTCAGGAAACGCTGTACAAGATGACCGACAGCAAGGGACGTCTCCTTGTTATGCGTCCGGATTCCACTATGCCGATCGCGCGAGTAGTTGCGACACGTCTCAAAGATGCAGAGCTTCCCCTGAAGCTTTGCTATAATCAGACGGTTTACCGCAATGAATCGGCATTAAAGGGAAGAAGCGATGAAACTGTTCAGGCAGGTATCGAGCTTATTGGCTCGGAAATGAAAATGGCTGATCTTGAGGTCATTTCCGCCGCTGTTGATTCCCTTAACGCTTTCGGACTGGAATATTCCCTTGAACTTGGTCATATAGGCGTTTTCAAGGCGCTTGTTGACAGACTTGAAGCAGACGATACCGATAAGGAATATATCCGCAAGCTTATTGAGAATAAGAATTTCCCTGCGCTTAACGACTTCCTTGATACATTCGGAAACACCTGCGTAACGGCAGCTCTTAAAAAGCTTCCGGCGCTTTTCGGCGGCGAGGAGGTTTTCGAGAAAGCGGAGGAGCTTATCCCCGATGAAAATGTGAAGCGCATTCTTGATGAGCTTCGGGAGATATATCGTGATACGGCGGAGCTTTGCGGCGAGGACGGCAACATCACCGTTGATCTGGGTCTTGTAAATAAGACCGACTATTATACGGGACTTATTATCAAGGGTTACTTAAAGGGACACGGCGAAGAAGTTATTTCAGGCGGACGATATGACAAGCTGATCTCAGATTTTGGTTATGATATTCCTGCGGTAGGTTTTGCGGTAAATGTAAACGCAGTTTCAAAGGTTATCGAAAGAAACGGCATACTGCCTGCTGAACTTCCGCCCGACGTTATAGTTTTCGCTGAGGACGGCTGCGAGGTTGCCGCCGTTAAACAGGCGAGAGAGCTGAGGGAACAGGGGCTGATCGTTGAAAACGCTTTATTCAGCGACATTGAGTCTGTTCGTGAGTATGCAAAGGAAAAGAAGATCGGCAAGGTTGTCGTCGTCGGCTGCGAGGAGGGTGAGTAATGAATAAACCTATCAGAATTGCTCTTACTAAGGGCAGACTTGAAAAAGATACGGTAAGCCTTTTGGAAAAACTGGGTTTTGACTGTACCGCAGTCCACGAGAAAGGCAGAAAACTAATTCTTCCCGTACCTGACGCAAATCTCGAGGTCGTTCTTGCCAAGGCGAACGACGTTATAACTTACGTTGAACACGGCGTATGTGACATGGGCGTTGTGGGCAAGGATACCATTATGGAGATGAAGGGCAAGTTTTTTGAAATGCTCGATCTCGGATTCGGACGCTGCAAATTTGCCCTTGCCGCTAAAAAGGGCTGCGACTTTTACAGCGGATACGGTATCAAAACTATCGCTACCAAGTATCCGAATGTCGCACGCAGTTTTTTTGAGAAAAAGGGCATGGATACGGACATTATCAAGATCGAAGGCTCAGTGGAGCTTGCCCCCATACTCGGACTTGCAGACGGTATTGTCGATATAGTTGAAACGGGTACGACGCTGAAGGAAAACGGTCTTGAGGTAATTGAAGATGTCGCTCCGATCTCAGCGCGTATGATAGTTAATACGGTAAGCTTAAAAATGCGTCAGAATGAAATAGAGAAACTTATCAAGCTTATAGAGGAGAATCTTTAAATGAGAAAAATTTACGCAAACGGCACGGACGAGGTCGCTTTTCTTGCCGAACTCAGCAAGCGTGCAGGTGAAACAAATAAAAAAGTTACTGAAACCGTATCTGCGATTATAGAGGACGTTAGGGAGAACGGCGATACTGCCGTAAAAAATTACACGTTAAAATTTGACGGAAATCTGCCGCAGTATTATGAAGTTCCCCGTGAGGTCATCAATGACGCTCTTACCGAGGCGGAGCCGGAATTTGTTACTGCGCTTCTCAATGCGCAGGAAAATATTGCCGATTTTCACAACCGGCAGAAAGAGCAGGGATTTATCAATCCCAAGGAAAACGGAGTTATTCTCGGTCAGAGAGTCCGCGGACTTTCAAGAGTCGGACTTTACGTTCCGGGCGGTACGGCAGCGTATCCTTCAAGCGTTCTGATGAATGCTATTCCAGCGAAGATCGCGGGAGTTAAGGAGATCGTTATGGTAACTCCACCTCTTAAGGACGGCTCTCCGAATAAGGATATACTTGTTGCGGCGGCGATATGCGGAGTTGACCGGATATTCCTTTCAGGCGGCGCACAGGCTATTGCGGCTCTTGCCTACGGAACTGAGGAGATACCGAAGTGCGATAAGATAGTCGGACCGGGAAATATCTACGTTGCAACAGCAAAAAAACTCCTTTACGGCGTTGTTGATATTGATATGATAGCAGGTCCCAGCGAGATACTTGTTATAGCGGACGATACGGCAGACCCTAAATTTGCCGCCGCAGACCTTATGTCTCAGGCGGAGCATGACGTACTTGCATCGGCGATAATGGTCACAACAAGCGAAAAGCTTGCTGATGCGACCATAGCTGAGATCGAACGTCAGAAGGAATATCTTTCACGCAAGGAAATAATCGAGAGATCGCTCGGCGATTACGGCGCTGTAATTATTGCCGACAGCCGTGAAAAGTGTGTAGAACTGGCAAACGAAATAGCTCCAGAACACCTTGAAGTCCTTATGGAAAATCCTATTGAGCTTTTGGGAAGTCTTGACAACGCAGGCTCGATATTCCTCGGAAACTATGCGTCCGAGCCTTTGGGCGACTATTATGCAGGGCCAAATCACGTACTCCCGACAAGCGGTACGGCGCGTTTCTTCTCGCCGCTGGGCGTTGCAAGCTTTACTAAGCGTGTAAGCTATACATATTTCACAAAAGAAGCTCTTGAGGAGGCAAAGGACGATATTGTTCTCATTGCTGAAAAGGAAGGACTTACAGCTCACGCAAACGCTATTAAAGTTCGTTTTGAGTAATGGACGCCTCTATACTCGCCGCTATTACAAAATATCCAGTAATGCAGACATAAGATCCGTCTGTCAGCGTCCTCCTCCTCACCATACAGCAAGTATGCTTTCATCGTCTTCCTTGACATACGAATTTTCTGTTCAGCATTCTTTGGACATTTTGCAATAGCGGTGAGTATAAAACCTATTTTGCCAAAATATAAATTCCTTAGTATAGATCCGCAGAAAGATGTGATATTTATGAATGAAAATAAATGGGAACGCTGCGTCCGCAAAGTCGTTCCTTATACTCCGGGTGAACAGCCGCAGTTTTCAGATGTTATAAAGCTTAACACAAACGAAAATCCGTATCCTCCCGCGCCTGCTGTCAGGAAAATTCTGGAGGACTTTGATTACGGAAGAATGCGGCTTTATCCCGACCCTGATTCAGCGGTTCTGACAAATGCCATTGCCAAAGGATATGATCTTAAGCCTTCGCAGATATTTGTCGGTGTAGGCTCGGACGACGTTTTATCCGTAGCGTTCATGACGTTTTTCGGCTCTGATAAACCGATACTGTTCCCGAATATCACTTACTCTTTCTATGATGTTTGGGCTGATGTTTATCGTATACCGTACAGACAGATACCGCTTAAAAGCGACTTTACGATCGACCCAGAGGACTACAGAACCGAAAACGGCGGAATTGTAATTGCAAATCCGAATGCGCCTACGGGAGTTGCCGCACCTTTGGAAACGATAGAGGATATTATAAGCGCCAATCCCGATTCCGTTGTTATAGTTGACGAGGCGTATGTTGATTTCGGCGGTGAAAGCTGTCTGCCGCTTATTGAAAAGTACGAAAATCTGCTTGTTGTACAGACTTTTTCAAAGTCTCGTTCAATGGCAGGAATGCGTATCGGTTTTGCTATGGGAAGTGAAAAACTGATAAAGTACATGAACGACGTTAAATTCTCCATAAATTCCTACACTATGAACCACATAACACAGCTTTGCGGTGCGGAAGCTGTAGCCGACGAAAAGTATTTCAGAGAAACCGTAGATAAAATTATTGATGTTCGCGAGCGTTCAAAGGCTCGGCTTGCGGAGCTTGGTTTTGAGTTTACGGATTCAAAGGCGAACTTTATTTTCGCAAGTCCTGTAAAAAAATCAGCGAAGTATGTTTTTGAGGAGCTTAAAAAACGGAGAATTTTCGTGCGATACTGGGATAAGCCCATAATCTGCGATTACCTGCGTATCACCGTAGGTACTGATGAAGAAATGGATAAGCTTTTCGAGGCTCTGGAGGAGATTTTAAATGGATAAAAAAATCAGGGTAGGGGAGGTCACAAGGGCTACCCGAGAGACCGATATATATGTGTTGACGGAGATCGACGGTCTCGGAAATTCTGAGATAGACACCGGAATCGGTTTTTTTGATCATATGCTCACGGCTTTTTCAAAGCACAGCGGAATAAGCATGACGATAAATGTTAAAGGCGATCTGGACGTTGACTGCCACCATACCATTGAGGACACGGGTATTGCTCTCGGACAGGCTCTTAACAGGGCTTTAGGGGATAAATCGGGAATTGTCCGCTATGGAACTTCCTATATTCCCATGGATGAAAGTCTTGCTATGTGCAGTCTTGACCTGAGCAACCGACCGTTTCTTGTATTTAACTGTGAGTTTACAAATCAGTCCTGCGGCGGCTATGATCTGTGTATGACGGAAGAATTTTTCCGTGCGTTTGCATTTAATGCCGGAATAACTTTGCATATTAATCTTATGTACGGCTCGAACGATCACCACAAGGCGGAGGCTGTCTATAAGGCGGCGGCTCACGCTTTAAAAACGGCGGTCGCATATAATTCTGACGGTTCTACGCTTTCAACCAAGGGGGTATTGTAAATGATAGCTATTGTTGACTACGGCGCCGGAAATATTTTCAGCGTAAAAAACGCTCTCGATCATCTCGGACTTGAATGCGGACTTGTGTCCGACTGCGACAGCATTAAGGCGGCTGACGCTGTTATCCTTCCGGGGGTCGGAGCTTTCCCTGCGGCTATGAAAATGCTGGAGCAGAGCGGACTTGTCGAAATTATTAAGGAAGAAGCGGCTAAAAAGCCGTTTTTGGGTATATGTCTCGGAATGCAGCTGATTTTTGAAAAAGGCTATGAGTTTGAGGAATGCGACGGTCTGGGACTTATCGGCGGTTCTGTCCGCAAAATGGACGATACCGAGCTTATAATACCTCATATGGGCTGGAATAAGCTTGAAAAGCTCAACGACTGTCCACTCCTTGAAAATGTGGGAGACGATGAATATGTGTACTTCGTTCACTCCTATAAGGCTCATTGCAGCGACTCGGATATTGCTGCATACTGTGAATACGGCGGACGTGTTCCGGCACTTGTCCACGACGGAAAATACGTCTACGGGGCGCAGTTCCACCCCGAAAAAAGCGGTGAAACAGGTCTGAAAATACTTAGGAATTTCGGAGGTCTTATATGATTATTTTACCGGCAATTGACATTAAAGACGGAAACTGCGTCAGACTTTTCAAGGGAGACTTTTCGACAGTCGAAAAAGTAGCTTCCGACTATCTCGAAACTGCAAAGAGCTTTGAAGAAGCAGGTGCTGAATGGATTCACATGGTTGACCTCGACGGTGCAAAAGAGGGCAGACCCGTCAATACAAAAATATATACAGACGTTGCTGAAAAGACTGATTTAAAAGTCGAACTCGGCGGAGGTATCAGAAATCTTGAAACAATTCAGGAGTATCTGAACATGGGTATTTCAAGAGTTATTCTCGGCTCTGTCGCACTCAAAAACCCGAAACTTGTACGTGACGCTGTTGAGAAGTTCGGCAGTGAGAAGATAGTCGTAGGCATTGACGCTATGAACGGCATGGTCGCAACAGAGGGCTGGCTTGAAACTTCCGACGTGAATTATATCGACCTCGCAAACCAGATGATAAAGTCAGGCGTTAAATACTTTATCTTCACCGACATATCAAAGGACGGTACTCTTTCAGGCGTAAACAGAGAACAGTTACAGGCTCTCGCAGACGGTACGCAAAACTGTAATATAATCGCAAGCGGCGGAGTTCACACAATGGACGACATAAAGGCTTGCAAGGAAATGGGACTTTACGGTACTATCTGCGGAAAGTCTATCTATAAGGGTACGCTGAATTTAAGGGAGGCTATTGAATATTCTGTCATATAGTACAAAAAGGAAATAAATATGATGTTTTTTAAAATTATTCATTTTATTATTGGAATTCTATTTTTGATTGAACCATTAGCAATACAGTTTTTATTATATGGTTCTGCAAAATTCATCTTAAAAAATATATCCAGAAATAGACTATATACAGCCTGTCTGATAGTTAATACTATTCTTTTGGCTATAAGTAAAGAAATATATTTAAATTCACAGAACCCTGCCGAAATGGAAGCAATGGACGCTTTTGATGGCGTTATCATGATGATAATATGGTCACCATGGTATATAGGCATTCTTATATCATGTATCGTAAGAAACATAAAATCAAAAAATAAGCAACAACAGAAATAAAGAATTATCTGGAGTTGCAAATTTTAATTCATAATAAAAAGGAGGACTGAAAAAATGCTTGCAAAAAGAATAATTCCGTGCCTTGACGTAAGAAACGGCAAGGTAGTCAAGGGCGTAAATTTTGAGGGCGTGCGCGATGTCGGCGACCCTGTTGAATGTGCGGAGGAGTACAACAGACAGGGTGCGGACGAGATAGTGTTCTATGATATAACTGCGTCTTTCGAGGGCAGGGGAGTATTTCTGGACGTTGTGCGTGAAACTGCTAAAAAAGTATTCGTCCCCCTTACAGTAGGCGGCGGAATAAAGACAGTTGACGATATTCGTGAAACTCTCAGAGCAGGTGCGGACAAGGTATCTGTAAATTCTCAGGCAGTTAAAAATCCGCAGCTTATCAAGGACGGTGCGGATATTTTCGGCAGTCAGTGCATATGCGTGGGAATTGATGCGAAAAAAATTGCCGACAATAAATGGACGGTATATATAAACGGCGGTCGTGTGGATATGGGAATAGACCTTATCGACTGGGTTCATCAGATCGAACAGCTCGGAGCAGGGGAGATATGCCTCAATTCCATAGATGCGGACGGTACAAAGAACGGCTTTGACATTGAGATGCTTCAAGCGGTATGCGATAACTGTAATATACCTGTAATAGCAAGCGGTGGAGCAGGAAAAATCGGCGACTTTGCAGAAGTATTCGAGAAAACAGGTGCTACCGCTGCATTGGCGGCGTCACTTTTCCACTTCAGAGAACTCACCGTGCAGGAAGTAAAATCTTATTGCAGAAGCAAGGAGATTATTGTACGATGACAAAGAAGAAAATCGGTATCATTGCTGCTTTGGCAGTTCTGATAATTATGATTTTTCCGATAAAAAGTCAGATTAAAGACGGCGGAACAGTGAAATATGATGCAGTTTTTTATGGTGTAACAAAGGAGCATTCAATAATTTCTGACCTCATATCTCCAACAGGAGAAAATGGTTACAATATCGGGACAAGAGTGCGGATTTTATGGTTTGAAGTTTACAATGACGTTGAGTTTGTACCACGGGAGGTAAATAAATGATAAAAATTGATTTGAACGACCTTGATAAATTTTTTGTCAAGGACGAACTGATACCGGCGATATGCTATGAAGTCAATACAAAGACTGTACTTATGCTTGCGTACATGAACAAGGAAAGTCTGAAAAGAACTCTTGAAACAGGCTATACGTGGTTTTGGAGCAGATCAAGACAGGAATACTGGAACAAGGGCGCAACCTCGGGACATCTGCAAAAAGTTGTCTCAATATATGGAGACTGCGATAATGACACTCTGCTTGTAAATGTTGAGCAGACGGGCGTTGCCTGTCATACGGGAAGCTACAGTTGTTTCTTTAATGAAATATACAATAATGAGGAGAATGAATAACCATGAGTCTTTACGAGGAAATTTTTGAAGTCATCAAAGAAAGAAAGAAGCAGTACGAAACGGGTACTGCCGCAGAAAATTCATATACCTGCTATCTTTTCGACAAGGGAGTAGACAAGATCTGCAAGAAGATAGGCGAAGAAGCTACTGAGACTGTTATTGCTGCAAAAAACAACGATAATAACGAGCTTATGAACGAAATAAACGATCTGCTTTATCACGTTATGGTTTTGTGCGTAAATCAGGGACTTGAGTGGTCGGACGTTGAAAAAGTGCTTGACGAGCGAAACGAGAAGATCGGTAATCTAAAAAAGTTCCATACAGTCGATAAAAACACCTGATAGAAAAACGAGCTGTTACATTGTGAAATAATGTATTCATAATGAGTATAAAGGCAACTGAGATTCCAAAGGAATACCCTTTGTTCCACTGTTTTGAAATGAGGTATGATATGTCATGAATAAGAAAATCAGGGATAAAAAAGTAGCCGAATCTCTTACGGAAACTACGAAGCTTTTGCAGTACAAGGATATAAACGGGCAGAACCGTTTGTTCGGCGGTAGACTTATGGAATGGATAGACGAGGTTGCCGCTTTGACAGCGATGAGACATTGCGGCGGTCTGGTTACTACCTGCGCCGTTGATAACCTTAGATTCAAGTATGGCGCATATATCAACGAGGTAATAGTTCTTATCGGCAAGATCACATATGTCGGAAACACATCAATGGAAGTTCGGGTAGATACTTACGTTGAAAATATTGAAACAGGTATCAGACGGGCAATAAATCATGCCTATCTTATATGTGTTCACGTTGATGAAAACGGAAAGCCCTTGCCTGTGAAATACGGTCTTGAAGTAGAAACGGTTTCCGAAAAAGCTGAATGGGAGGGCGCGGTCAAACGAAGCAAAGCACGCAGACTGCGTTTTAATGACGGATACTAATTTCGCATCAGTTACATTTGTGATAGAATATAGTTAAAAATATTATCCGTACAAAGCGTACCCGTCCGCCACAGAAGACGCTTTCACAAGTTCTATCTGACGGTCTATAATATCCGGGTTATCTATCCATTCGTTTTCTCCGAGAACTCCTGCCCATTGGTCGTATTTCCCGAGCTTGTATTCCGCAAGCCCGATTATCAGCGATACTCCGCTGTTTTCCGCAAGCTTTTCCCAGCGTCGAAGTGTCGTTTCAAACGGGCATGTCTCATTTTCAAAGCCGTAATATATCTGCGGAACAATATAATCGGCATATCCCGGAGTTCCCGTCCAAAGCTCCACATCGGCATACTGAGTGTTATAATCTGTTTCTATATTACCCTGCGGACTGATTCCGAATTTAAAACCTTCTCCGTGACTTTTGACAGTATCGTACAGCGATTTTACCATATCTGTTATATTTTCTCTGCGCCAGTTGTCGAGGTCGGTTCTTCCGCTGAGGTCAAAAGCTTCAATGTCAAATTCCGGGTCAGTGGCAGGGTAAAAGTAATCGTCAATGTGGATTCCGTCAACGCAGTAATTATTCAGTATCTCATCGGCAGTTTTGCTGACAAGCTCCGTGACTTCTTTATATGCGGGGTTCAGATACCATCTGCCGTTGACGATTTTGACCATAGGACTGTTATCGTTTATCCACTGCTTTATGATAAAGTCGTCCGGCAGAGTTTCCATTTGTTCGACAGTCTGCAAGCGATATGGATTCAGCCATGCGTGAACGGAAATTCCCATTGAATGGGCAGTATCGAGCATGATTTTCAACGGATCATAGCTGCCGTCAAGGAAAGTTCCTTTAGGGAAGATATCCGAGCTGTAGTAAGCGTCTCCGTTGGGGTGAACGTGGAAATAAACAGTATTAACTCCCTTATTGAGAGCGTTTTCAAGTATATTGCGGACGTTTGCCGTAAATTCTTCTTCGCTCTTGCCGTACATATAGCTTTCAAAGTCCATGTAAGGCAGCCATATGCCTGTTTGACTTGTGTAATTTATCGGAATGCAGCTGTTTTCCTTCATTTGCCCGGAAGTCGCGGGAACTGTGGCAGAGGGAATTTCAGAAAGGGAATTGCCGCTTTCAGGAACAGTGCAGCCGGTCAGCAAAACAGCCGTCAATACAAAAACAGTCAAATATTTTTTCATTTTATACCTCCAAAAAATTTCTATAGAGCCTTTTCAGTATCGGCAAAAGATACACCGAACAGGCTCTTAAAAATATATGAAAAAAAGTTGCAAAATTATTACAATTTTCAAAGTATGAAATCGTGTTTTTGGCGAATAGCAGGGAATAAATTGATTTTTAAAGGTTTTTGGACGCATATTGACATATTTCAAAAGATATTGTATAATACTTATATATACTTGCCGCTATTGCAAAATATCCAGTAACGCCGACATAAAATCCGTCTGTCTGCGTCATCCTCCTCACCATACAACAAGTATGCTTTCGTCGTCTTCCTTGAAATACGAATTTTCTGTTCAGCAATCTTTGGACATTTTGCAATAGCGGCGAGTATACAACATTTTTGGAGATGATGACAATGAAGAGTAATAAAAAAAGATTATTTTCAACAGTATTTGCAGGCTTTTTGCTGGTTTCTTCGGTATCCTGCGGAACTGTTGTCGAACAGGCAAAAACGCCATCCGTACATACCGGAACAGCGTCCCGTGACGATGTTTCGTCTGACAGTTCGGAAAATAGCGCTGACAAAACGCCTGTTACTACGGTTGCCGAGACAACGGAGGTTCCCGAAACAACTACAACTACCGCCCCTGCAAAGGCAATGAGGGGAAATCTTTACGACGCTGACGGCGACTTGCTTATGTTCAGCGGAATGGGTGACGACGGCAAAGAAAACCGCATGACAAACGACAATAATAAAGTTGCTTTTGCAAATGTTCTGAATGAAATGTCAGAGGGGCTTGACCTTACTCTTGACGAAATTCTCAGAACTCCGAATCCTACACCTGTGGAGGGCGGAGAATTTGGACAGAGCGTTCAGCTGACGTTTGATGCCGATCTTCAGAATGCGATATACGATTATATGGCAAATCAGGGAATAAACGGCTCTGCTGTTGTCATGAGAAGCGACGGCTCTATTATGGCGGAGGTTTCCTATCCTTCCTATAATCCTGATGACTATTACGGCGTAAAGACCGAAGAAGATCTTGCTTGGGGAACTTACGGAAACAAGGCGTTTCAGAATTTTCCACCCGGTTCATGCTTTAAAATCATGTCCGAGGTCATTGCAGACAAGCATGGCATATATTCTTTATATGATGAGGGAAAGTGGGAGTTTGACGGAACGTCCATTGTAAACTGGGATCATGATACAAACTACGGTTATCCTATGGAAAGAAGCCTGCATTCGGCATTTGTGAACTCCAGCAATATATTTTTTGCAAGAGCCTTCGATCAGATAGGAAAAGAGGCAGTCTTAGAGGATTTGGACACGATTTTCCATTTTGTCAGCGACATTGAATGCGATTTCGGCGTCATAGGAAACAATGTCGAGATCTACTGTAATGACGACCTTAGACGTACCGCGTTCGGTCAATCGTATGTACTTACATGTCCTATTTATCTTGCGGCATTGGGACGTGAAGCGGCTTACGGAGATATGGTGCGTCCGTTTACGGTCAAGAATATCGTTGATACGGCGGATTTTAACACGGTGCTTGAAGCGGGTTCGCAGCCGAATGAAGTCATTGGTACAATACCTACCGAGTACAGACAGAATCTGCTTGATGGAATGAGCGGCGTAGGCGGCGGACTTGGTATATATGTTCCCTCCGGCTATCAATTTTACGCTAAAACAGGAACTGCTGAAACATGGGAGGGAGATTTCCTGTATATTACCGGAATACTTAAAAACACAGCAGATGACGGAAACGGAGTTTACACAGATTATAACGATTACAGCGGTTCGTACATAATAGTTATGCAGATAAGAAATCCGGGATATTTCGGTTTTGATTTTGCAAGTGAAAGCGCATCGCTGTATCAGGGACTTGTCAATACTGTGGTAAATTAATAGGTATTGGACTTGATTGAGGTCAGTATAAAACAGGGCTGTTTTATTGTAACAGTCCTGTTTTTCTTGAAATATGCAAAATGCGCTCCGATAGGAGTGATTAGTATTATTAGACCTCCTCGGAAACTAACGCGCACCGTCTGTCAAATCTTTTGCCATACGGATGTTCCTTAGTTTCCAAGGAGGTTTATTTTTTGCTGTTTTTGTATTTTTCAAAGGAATCCTTCGCTTCAGCTATTATTTCAGAAAGAGGCTTATATGTTTTAAATGGCAAGAAGAAATGATATTTCAATTTGGCTTTTTCATGATTTTTACGGATTTCAGATTTAAGCGCTTCATAACGCATAATTATCTCATATTCCTCTGCAAGCTTTTTAAGTTTTATTGCAAGCTGTGCTGAATTTGAAATATCAATAATAAATACGCCAAAAAATAAGCCAATAACAAATGAGAATGCGAGATTGTTGGAAAGCCAGTAAAGAGCGTCAATGATATGAGGATGAATAAGAAAATAATACAGTGTACCGAGAATTGCCCAGTAAAATGAAAATTTCGGACAAATAATTCCTTGAATATTTCCCCATTCTTTTGTATAGTCCCATAATCGAACTTTATATATTTTAAGGCTTATCAATCCTGAAATATACTCTATTACTGTCATACATACTGCCATAGTAATAAATAATACAAGTTTATTTATTACCGGACTTTTGATTATTGAATACTTTTCCAACGAAGCAATAGCATAAAGAAAACATAATCCACTTCCATACAGGGGTAAATACGGACCTGTGCAGAATCCGGGATTTATCCATTTCCGTTCTGGGTTTGCATTTGAAAAAAAGCGACGGTAGATCAGTTCAAGTAACCAACCTCCCACAGAACCTATAAAAAAAAGAAAAGCATATATAAGAAATGTATTCATAAGTCAGCACCTCAGAATTATACTTTCCGCCATTGCAAAGCTTACGATACACATAAAATTTGTCTGTTTGTGTTATCCTCTTTGCCATACCAGTATAAATTAATGATATTGAGCGTAATAGCGCCTGTTTAAACCGTAAACGGTGATACTCAATTGCGAGCATACATTTCTTCAATCCATTTGATCATAGAATCGAACCCTTCCTGAGTTCGGTCGAACTCGTATTCGTTTTCGATAGAGGCTTTCATAGAGCAAAGCCTGCCATGCCATGTCATAGCTTTCAGTTTTTCACCTGTTATGATCTTGTATGAGAAATCGTCTTTACTTCCCGAATAATCGTTTCCACTGTCGAAGTAGTAAAACTTAGGAATATCAAAAATTTCCGAAACGCTTGTTTTTGATGCCATGTCAGATCCTCCCCTCAAAAAAATTCACAGCTTCGTCAAGACTATTGTAAACACCGCTGAGCATGGGCAAAAGCTCATCTTCGGGAGGCGTCATATCGGGGATCATAATTGCATGACAACCTGCTGAATACGCCGCTTTTATACCGTTTGGTGAATCCTCGAACGCTACGCATTCATCGGGCGGCAGATCGAGAGCTTTTGCCGCTGTAAGATAAATTTCAGGGTCGGGCTTGCCTGTCGTTACCATGTCTCCGCATACTATAGCGTCAATGTAGTCGAGGACGTTTATTTTGTCCAGATACATCATCGTTCGGTTTTGAGGAGTTGCTGTTGCGACAGCGATACGGATATTATGTTGTTTCAGGTATTTCAGAAGCTCAAAAAGACCTTTTTTCGTGTCGATTCCATGTTCGGCTATATGAGCGTTGATAAGCTCGGTACGTCTTGCACGGACTTCCTCTGTAGGAAAATCCTCTCCGAAAAATCCTTTCAGCATTGGTATTGAAAATTTCCTTGCAAGGCTTCGTATTGCGAAAACGTGCTTATCCTCCATAGTATAGCCGAAATCCGCAGCAGCCTGTTTCCAATACCGCAGATAGAGTTTTTCAGTATCTATCATAAGACCGTCCATATCGAAAACTGCGCCTTTAATTATTTTGTTCATATTTTTCCCTTAACTGCATATGCGTGAGGTTTCCCTCACGCATATTGTTTTATTATTAATAATCACTGTCCACAACTTAACATAATAATAGTTAATTACCAGTTTATCATCCAACTGTACATGCCTTCATATTGACGGGCGGAGCTGTTCCATGAATAATCGGTCTCCATGCCTCTCTTGACCATAGCGTCCCATTCCTTGCGGTGGTCGTAGTAAACGCTCTTGGAGTAATTGATAACGCCCAGCATTTCTTCGGCGTTGTAGTTTGCGAACGAGAAGCCTGTGCCTGTGCCGTCAAATTCATTGTAGGGCATAACCGTATCTTTAAGTCCGCCTGTTTCACGAACTATCGGAACTGTACCGTAGCGGAGTGAAATAAGCTGAGTAAGTCCGCAGGGTTCAAAGAGGGAAGGCATAAGCATCGTATCGGCGGCAGCATACACCTTGTGAGCCAGCTTGTCGGAGTAAAGAATATTTGCTGAAACTCTCTCAGGGTACTTCCATTGATAGTGCCTGAACATGTTCTCATACCGAGGATCGCCTGTTCCGACTACCACGAATTGGGTATTTTCATCGCAGATGCGTTCAATGGCATAGTTCACGAGATCAAGACCCTTTTGGTCGGTAAGACGGGAAATAATGGCGATCATATACTTATTCTCATCGACCGGCAGACCGAGTTCTTCCTGAAGCTTTTTCTTGTTTACAGCCTTTTGCTTTTTGAAGCTTTTGGAATCATACTCGGCGAATATCTGTTTATCGTTGCTCGGGTCGAAAACGTTATAGTCGATCCCGTTGACAATACCTCGCAGGGACGCGCTTCTTGCACGCAGAAGACCGTCAAGCTGTTCGCCGTAGAATGGATATTTTATTTCCTCGGCGTAGGTCTCGGAAACGGTAGTGATATAGTCGGCGTAAACAAGTCCGCCCTTGAGCATATTTGCGTCCTTTTTAAATTCAAGCTTGTCAGGGGTGAACATATATTCCGGCAGAGCGGTGTTGTACTTGAAAGTATCAATATTCCATACGCCCTGGAATTTCAGGTTGTGGATAGTCATAATAGACTTGGTCGAGCTGTAGAAAGGATTGGTCGCAAAAGCCGAGTGCAGGAATACGGGGATAAGAGAAGCCTGCCAGTCGTGACAGTGGATAATATCAGGTCTGAAACCGATAACGGGCAAAATGGCGAGAACCGCCTTGCAGAAGAAGGTGAATCTCTCGATGTCCCATTTAAGGTCAGAGGAATAAGGCGTATCGCACTTGAAGTAATACTCGTTATCCACGAAATAGAACTTGATGCCGTTGTATTCGTACTCCATAATGCCTACGTGTACGCTGTTTGAGCGCATACCGTAGTCCATATAGAAGTGGGTAACGTATTTAAAATTATTTCTGTACTTTGGAGGAATACAGGTGTAGTAAGGCATGATTACCCTTACATCGAATTCTTCCTTATTAATATACTGAGGAAGCGCGCCGCAAACATCAGCCAGTCCGCCTGTCTTGATAAATGGAACGCATTCCGAGGCGGCAAATAAAATGTTTTTCATAATGTCAGCTCCTTGTAAAATAATACTGCAATATTAAGAAATCATAAATAAATAAGTTACACGTTTCTGTTTGTCTGATTTGCCATGTGTTTCGTTGCACGACTACAGTATTCCCGCGGTCGTGTGCCTTGCACAGAACAGATCATCCTGCGCATAAACGCACAACTTATTCCCTTATGATTCCTAAGCAGACGGCTTACTGCCGTAAGCGATGATTTGTTCAGAGGTAAGAACTCCGCTCAGATCTTTAAGATGTTCGCCGCACTGTACGACGGGAGACAACGCCTGCATTTATATTAATATTATACACCAAAAACAGGAATTAGTCAAGAGAAAAATATTAAAATTCAACAAATTTTTCTTTTATTAAATTTGGTGTTTGCAAATGGAAAAAAATATGGTATAATATAAATGACAATGTGTATTATATTTTTAAACGGAGAAGGTTATTTATGGCGAACAACTCTTTTATTGCGGCAAAACAGGCAGCATTGAAAAAATACTTCAGCCGAATGAATGATATGCAGCAGGAGGCTGTGTTTACAGTCAATGGACCGGTGCTTGTTCTTGCAGGTGCGGGAAGCGGAAAGACTACAGTTATTGTTAATCGTATTGCTAATTTAATTAACTTCGGCAATGCCTACTTCGACGAAACAACAACAGGAACAGAGGAGGACATAAAATTTCTCAATGACTATGCGGAGGGACGGACAGAGGATTTTGACATGCTTCGGGATATTACGGCAGCAGCTCCTATAAGACCATGGAATATACTTGCTATCACTTTCACAAATAAGGCGGCAGGGGAGCTTAAAGAGCGCCTTGCTTCAATGCTCGGCGAAGATGCGGCAGCCATTCATGCGGCAACGTTCCATTCTGCCTGTATGCGCATACTCAGGAGCGAAATAGAAAATATCGGTTTCAACAGGGATTTTACCATATACGATTCCGCAGACAGCCAGAGACTAATAAAAAATATTATAGCCGAGCTTGACGTCAGTGAAAAGCAGTTTGCACCCAAATCCGTGTTGGCGGACATCAGCTTTGCCAAGGATAAGATGATCTCTCCTGAAAAAATGCTTGCGGACGCCGGAATAGATTACAGGAAAAAGATCATTGCAAGGATCTATAAGATCTATATGGAGCGTTTATGGAACGCCAATGCTCTTGACTTTGACGATATTCTTTGCAAAACAGTTGAGCTTTTTGATAGTTTTCCCGAGATACTGGAGAAATACCACAATCGCTACAGGTATATTATGGTAGACGAGTATCAGGATACGAACCACGTTCAGTTCAGGCTTGTTTCTCAGTTGTCAGCAGGTCACAGGAATCTTTGCGTTGTAGGCGACGACGATCAGAGCATTTATCGTTTCAGAGGCGCTAATATTGAAAATATTCTCGGATTTGAGGAACAGTTCGAGGGCGCAAAGGTGATTCGTCTCGAGCAGAATTACCGTTCCACTCAGACGATCCTCGATGCGGCGAACTCCGTTATTTCCAACAATGTGGGAAGAAAGGTAAAATCCTTGTGGACTTCGGGTGATGAGGGAGACAAAATAATTTGGTATAAGGCTGCGGACGAAAACGACGAAGCGGCATATGTTGCCGATACGATTAAAGCCGACCATGAAGAACATGGTACATACAGTCGTAACGCCGTGCTTTACCGCATGAACGCACAGTCTAATATTGTGGAGCGCGCTTTGGTCAAAGCGGATATTCCTTATAGGGTTTATGGCGGTATGCGTTTCTACGACCGCAAGGAGATAAAGGACGTCACTTCGTATCTTGCGTTTATAAATAATCCGAATGATATGCTTCGTTTCAGACGTATAATCAGCGAACCCAAAAGGGGCATAGGCGATTCTACGGTAGCTCTTATAGACGACATCAGCCGTGATCTCAGGATCTCCCCATATGAAGTAATGCGGGACTGCGAAAATTATGCGCCTCTTTCAAAGAAAGTCGCTGTTCTGAAAAATGCGGCGGCTATGTTCGGAGAACTTATAAGTATGGTCGATAAAGTCCCTCTTGACGAGCTTCTTGACGCTGTTCTCGAAAAAACAGGCTATCTCGGTTACCTCAAAACAATGGAAAACGGCGAGACAAAGCTCGAAAACGTAAAAGAACTCAGGACTTCCGTTATTCAGTATATGGAACAGTCGAACGAGCCTACTCTCGGCGGATTTCTTGAAGAAACCGCTCTTTATACCGAAGCGGACGGCGATGACGGCAGTCTTGACAAGGTAACCCTTATGACGGTGCATTCCGCTAAGGGTCTTGAATTCGACAACGTTTTCATTATAGGTATGGAGGACGGGATTTTCCCGAGTTCACGTTCGCTTGACAGCGAGGAGGATATGGAGGAGGAACGGCGTCTTGCTTATGTTGCAATAACGCGTGCAAAGCGGCAGCTTTACATCACAAGCGCAGGCAGACGTATGATCTTTGGTCAGACGCAGCGCAATGTGACTTCACGTTTTGTCCGTGAGATAGGCAGGGAGCTTATAGATAAAAAGGACAATTACTCGAAGTTCAAGGACGATCACGACAGCGGCGTTACGGAAGTTCAGTCGCTTTCATTGCAGCATCAGCTTGCAAGGGCAAAACGGCAGTCATCCGTCAATACCTCGAATACGACATATGAAGCGGGGGAGAGAGTTCTTCACAGGCTTTTCGGCGAGGGTACGGTAATTTCCGTCTTGCCTGCTTCAAACGATTATATGCTTGAGATAGCTTTTGACAAAGTAGGCACAAAAAAGATCATGGCGAACTTTGCAAAGCTGCGCAAGCTTTGATAACAGGAGGATATTATGAGAAAAACCAAGATTGTTTGCACTATCGGTCCGGCAACAGACGATGAAAACATCATGCGCGAGCTTATGCTTGCCGGAATGAACGTGGCGAGGTTCAATTTCTCTCACGGTGATTACGCTACTCATGAAAAACGTCTGCGGCAGATCGAGCGTCTGAGAAAAGAGCTTGACCTTCCGATAGCCACTATCCTTGATACGAAAGGTCCTGAGATACGTTTAGGTAAATTTGTTGACGACAAGCCTGTTGAAATTCATGACGGCGATATGTACACATTGACTACCGAAGATGTTCCCTGTACGGCAGAGGTCGGCAGCATAACCTTTAAAAAGCTGCCGAGAGATGTAAGTATAGGCACGAGGATCCTTATTAATGACGGCGTTATTGAGCTTCTTGCGGAAAAAGTTACAAAGACCGATATTATATGCCGTGTTATCCACGGCGGTACGCTTTCAAACAACAAGGGCATCAACGTTCCCGGCGTCAAGCTTTCAATGCCGTACCTCAGTGAAAGAGATATGGACGATTTGGAATTCGGCGCAAAAATGGGATTTGATTTTATCGCTGCAAGCTTTGTTCGTTCAGCGGCAGATATAAATTATCTCAGAAAGTTCACCCAGAGTCTTGGTTGGTACGACGTTCGTATAATCGCCAAGATAGAAAACAGCGACGGAGTTGAGAATATTGACGAGATCCTCGAAGCGGCAGACGGTATCATGGTTGCACGAGGCGATATGGGCGTTGAAATACCTTTTGAGCAGATTCCGGCTATACAGAAGGCGCTTATCAAAAAGGGATACAATGCAGGAAAACAGGTTGTCACGGCAACGCAGATGCTCGAATCCATGATAACTAACCCCAGACCCACCCGTGCAGAGATAACGGACGTTGCCAATGCTATCTATGACGGCACAAGCGCTATTATGCTTTCAGGTGAAACAGCCGCAGGAGCATTCCCCGTGGAGGCTGTAAAGACCATGGCGCTCATTGCGGAAAATACAGAGAACAATATTGATTACAAGGGACGCTTTGCTATCCGCCGTTCAAATCCCGAGGGAAGCATTGCGGAGGCTATCGCTCACGCTACTGTAACGACAGCTCACGACCTTGACGCAAGCGCAATTATTACAGTATCTCTCGGCGGACAGACAGCGCGTCTTATATCGAAATACCGTCCGTGCTGTCCTATCATCAGCTGTACAATGAGTGAAATGGTATGCCGTCAGATGAATATGAGCTGGGGAGTTATACCGTATATTATTGACGAAAAAAACAGTACTGACGAGCTGTTTGCCGCCGCAGTCGAGGCAGCCGAAGAACATCGTCTTGTGGAGGACGGCGATCTTGTGGCAATTACGGCAGGTGTGCCGCTCGGAGTTTCGGGTACTACCAACCTTATGAAAGTAGAAAGAATAGGCAATCAACTCTGATCGAAGATATATACTAAACGCTATAGCAGACGCCAAAATATTTTATAATTATAAAAAACTGCTGCACGTAAATCAGGTGCAGCAGTTTTTGATTATTTATCGGTATCCTTGTTATTTTCCTCAGTTGGCTGCGCGGCAGCGGAGTAGTTCACGTTTTGCTTTTGTCTGTGTTTTTTCGTTGATCTTTTTATAATAAAAATTACAATAAATACTACGATACTGATAACGGCAAGGTGCGGGAAAATATAAATGAATATGAAAAGCAGACTTTCCATGATCGACAGGAAGTTCGATGTCGCTTTGGATACGGTATTTCCGAGCCGCTGCATGAAGGTGTCTGTTTTTTCAGGTTCTTCTGTATATTCTTTGACCTCGTTCATCGTTATATATACATAAGAATAAGCGACGTCCGTCTGAATATCGTTCATGCGGGTTTTGAGCTTTGAAATATCGACCTGAATATCTGTAAGCTGATTTTCGACCGTAATTGCGTACTGTTCGTCCGTAATGGTCGATAACAGATCCATATATCGTTTTTCCTTTGCCTCGTATATTTCAAGAGTGGCGGAGAGGTCGTAATATTCACGGCTCATATTCTCAACGGAGGCGTTTTTGCTGCGGAGGTCGCCAAGCTCTGCTGTTTTTTCGCAGAACTCATCGTAATCCGAGCTTGGAACTCGCACTGTCGCTGTAAAAGTTCTCCATTTTTCCGTATCGGGGTCATAATACCTGCCGCTCGAACTGCCGCTGTTGTAATTTTCGGTTTCGATAAATGCACCGTACGTTTCGAGATTGTTTTTGAAGGAGCTGTGCGCAGTATCGAAATCAAGTACGTCTACAGTCATGGTGCACGAATAAACGAGCATCTCTTTGCGGATAACATCTGAAGAAGTATTGTTTTCTTTTTCGGTGTTTTCAGCGTCGTTTTCAGCGTCATTAGACGACGCTTCGCCGTTTTCCGCGACATATTCTTCTGCTGAGCTTACGTCCGCATAATTTGTGTAGCTACTGTATGATGCTGATTTTTCTGATTCGTCTCCGCATGCTGTAAGCAGAGACATGCTTAACAGCACAGGAATAATAATTGCTTTTTTAGTCATATGAGTATCCTCCTGATTGAGATAATTTGTTTTCTGTTTAGAGTTTATCATAATTTACAGTATCTGTCAATAAAATGCAGGATATATTAAACAAAATGTAATTTTAATGTAATTTTACACAGTGTTTGTAACCTTTATGATATATCAAAAACTATTTGGAAACATTTTCTGTTTCGGGGATAATGTCATAAAGGGGGAGAGTTGCAATATAATCTATTGAAACTTCTGAAAAGGTATTTCGGGTATTTTCAAAGTCGCTTTCGGACATACGATACGTTTCATCAGGGAACGAATACCGTTCGCCGTCCCAGCCGTGACCCTCATCGGGCAGACGGTCTTTTGTAACGGCGTAGTATGCGTATTTCGAGCCGTCCTCATAAAGCTCGCCGCTGTTGAAAGTTTTATAGTAAAAGCTCTGCATACCGTAAATGACTTTCAGTTCCTTTCCGCCGGTATACTCATAGTAAATTTCCGTCAGCGGTTCATCGAAGCTTTTATAGCAGATAACATCAAATTCGCACAAATTGAGAATGGTTGGATCGTCCATATCGAAAAGAGGTTCAGCCACGGAGGAATCCTCGGTATCGACATAAATTCCGATAAGAGTATCGTCATTGTAGATAAGCAGCTCAGGTACTTTGTCATCGTTAAGGTCTTTTAGAGAAAAATTTATAACTCCATAACTGTCACCGGCAGTATATTTATAAAAATTTTTATTTTTCGGAATACCTTGAAGAAACGCAAGATATTCGGGATAATCGTAAACGTTAAAGCCGTTGATTACCAAACGTTCCGAAATTTCATCTGCATTGTTCTCCTGACAATCATTGCTTTCGATAGAAATTTCACATAAGGTTTTGTTACCGATTTTATCTTTTGTCTCAGTTTCAAAGCTGCGGTGCAGAGCATATTTAGCTGAAAGCGTCAGCGCAGTTACTCCCACGATAAGCGCAAACGACGCTGCTGCGGTAAAAAACAGACTGCGGAAAAACGGCTTTTTTTTGCTTTTCGTCAAGATATATTCCGTACCATGATTTTCCGTGAGAACGCTTTTTTTCTCGTTTTTATTTGTGTTCAGTTTTTTTTCGCATAGCGCATAAAGCCTGTTTTTATGAGATTCGTCAAGGAAAGGACATACCTCGGCTATCTCCTCGACCGAATCATCGTCAAGAGCCGTGAGCTTTTCGATTTCGTCCGTTTTTCTTTTTTTATTCATAAAAACGCTCCTTAAAAATAATTTTCACTCAGCAGTATTTTCTTGATACGCTCTCTTGCACGAAAACTTCTTTTCTGTACGGCGGCATAGCTCATTTTCAGTTTATCAGCTATATTCTGTACAGTCATATCGTAAAAAAACTGACAGGTGATAATTGTCGTATCAGGCTCTCCAAGGGACTTTACGATGTCCCACAAATGCCTGCGGAACAATCTGTCCTCGATCTCGTCGTCGGTACGGTCGGAAGCCGGAGGTAGGACGACATCTTCACTGTCCGCCGATACTGTGACGCTGCGCCGATATGATAAACTGCGGAACGTATCTATTGCGGTATTCTTTGCTATAGTGCTGATGAAACCTTTTAATGTGCCTCGTGACAGCAGGAATTTGTCGGTATTCCGTAATATCTCAACGAAAATATCGCTTACACAGTCGTCGATAGTCTCGCTGTCCGCAGTACCTTTCAGCTTATTGATAACGATAGCGTAAACGAGATCGCCGTATTCGTCGATAAGCTTTTTACAGGCGGTCTGTGGTGATTTGTTCATCATCTCAGCCCAGTCTTTATCTGTCATTACAAGTCCTCCAATTTCTGTATGAATCGATTCATAGACAACATTCGTTTAAGGTATGTTCAAAAAGACACGGAAATATATATTTTTATTATTTAACTATTCTCCTCTAATACAAATACCGCTTATCCTGTTGACATACACATTTTCTATTCAGCATTATAAGTAACATTTGCATTAGAGGAAAGTATATAGTAATCCTACTTGAAATCAGAACAAGTTCACTGATAAAAATTTTCCATAGCTGCGTTGTCGTAGTCACCGTACGACAGTACGCTTTCCTCCTCCGTCTTGCTATGAAAAATTTTTATTCAGCTCCTTTTGTCCAAATCTCAAGTAGGATTACTATAAAAGGCAATACCCTTGCATTGAAAGGTATTGCCTTTATGTATATTTATACTAATTATTCAATTTCGGGAAGCTTTGAAAGCAGTTTTGCATCTACTTTCTGAATGGCAAGCGCATCAGAGGGAAGAATGCCGTCTCCGGGATTGCAGCAGTCGGCATTTTTTTCTCCGATTTCGGAAAGTCCGTATTTATCGGGATTTCCGAGAGCCTGAAGTATTGCCGTGGAGTCAGCTATCGTGACCTTGCCGTCACAGTTTGCGTCGCCTATGAGATATTCCGAAGGAACATCGTCTGTTGTAACTTCGGGTTTTGTAGGCTCAGTGACAGGTTCTGTGGGAGTAGGCTTTACAGGATCGGTGGCAGGTTCGCTGTCTCCGTCAGCCGACGTTCCATCGGGTTCTTCGCCGTAGTAAAGCTTTCCATTGACGTATACGGGAATATATTTTGTAACTATTCCCTTGACAGTACCTTCCTCGTCGGTTGTACCTGTTTTGCCTATAATTTCCTGATTGGAGAAGTCGTTTTCCGCATCCCAGCCGCTGCCATAGTCAGGGAAAACAAACGCGATGAGTATTTCACATTGCTGCATACCCTCTGAAACCGGCATTACCGCTCTGCCGTCGGGAAGATTGACTTCAACGTAGTAAATGTTATCCTTGTAGTGCTGGATCCCTGAAATTTCCGCAGGTTTAACGCCTTTTCCGGCATACATTGCGGACTGGTCTCTGTCGCAGCGGATCACGACGCTTTCGGGCGACTTGCCGGCGGCAATAATTTCGCTAAGATCCATATAATAGCGGAAGGAGATATTATCCTGAATTCTTGCGGGCCATGCGGAATGGTTGGTAACCTTAAAGCTTATGGTAGCACCCGAAGCGGTAGTTCCCTTGTCGAGGGCTTCCACAAAGAATTCGGGGCCGTCATGAGCCTCCTTGGGAGGGAAAGAAGGGTCTGTCTTTCCGCCGTATTTGTCGATCATTTTGCAGAGAATAGCGGTATAACCTGCATTGTAGTCTGTAGCGACCTCGTTGTTGATGTAGTTGTTTCTGTCGTCCTCATACGAGCCGTCCTGATTAGGACCTCCGACCAAAGCTCCGTAGAGGGTATGTCTGTTCTGTACAGGCGTATAAATATCGTTTTTCCATGAAGCGTGAGCAGTTCTGTGATGAGCGTTATGGGCAGGCTTATCGCCGTAGCCTACAACATAGCTCTGACCGGAAGGATTATCGCCGAGGACGTAGTTTATCTGATCCTCATAGAACTGTTCGTATGCTTTTGTGTCTTTATCCTTAAGAACCGTATCGCATGCAACTGCGGAGATGAATGCAGATGTCTGTGCATATCTTGCACAGCCCCAGCTGTCGATATAAACGAGTTTATCGTCAACTTTTTTGGCTTTCGTAAGATAATCCACATGCTTTTGAACTCGGGCGATGTAAGTGCTGTCCTGAGAATTTATGGCGTAGAGAAGCATAGCTCCCTGCATAACGTCGTCCCAGCAGTGCGCCCAGGAGTATTTCAGCTCGTCAGAACCAAGCTCTTTGTCCTGAAAAGGTATATAGCTTTCGGCCTTGTCGAGGTATTCCTTTTCGCCGGTGGCTATATACAGCCAGTTTGCGGCGTAGAAAAGCTCATCATAGAAGTGGCTTGAACGATAGAAGCCGGAGGCGTCGGAATCATTATAGGTAGCGTCGCTTTTTGAAGCGTCGGCAAGCTTGAATATATTTTCAGCGTGTTCGATATAGCTGTCGATCTTTGAATTATCAACGCGTCCTTTAAGAGCCGCACTGCCGGCAGCCAAAGCTGCCGCCATACCGCCGAAAACTGCCGAGCAGCCCTCGGAAGCCGAAAGAACTGCACGCGCTGATTCGTAAGACGTGCCATTGTCCTCCATACCGTACTGATAAAGCTCTACAGGTCCCCACCAAGTATGATCGATCTGTCCGTTGCCGACCTGATAAACGACTTCTGTTCCTTTGTCGCAGTCGGCGAGGTAATCAAGTACAAATTCAAGGTTATTGACATAGTTCGTCATTTCGCCGCAGCTTTCAATTCCGTCGGGGTACTGATAAAGTCCCCAGGCAAGCATTGAAGCCGAATAAGCCATAGGCAGATTAAATTTTACGTGGTCGCCGGCATCGTACCAGCCGCCTTTAACTTCGTCTATCATGGTGGAATCGTCACGCCATTCGACCCTGTTCCAGTCGGGGAGCGGTCCTGCCTGTTGACATTCATAGAAATACAGCGATTTTTGCAGAGCTTCTGCGTAGTTTGGAGTATCAGCCGCATATACGGCAGACGGAATTGCTGCCGCGCCTGCATAAGCAGTCAGCATAACAGCCGATACAGCTCCCGAGATCAATTTTTTTATCATAGTAAAGCTCCTCTCAATTTTTTTGGAAAAAATCCCTCACATTACTATAGATATATTTTAACATATTATTCATAAAAGGTCAAGAGAATATGTAAGATTTTATGAGATTATTTTTGAAAAAACAAATTAAAAAATCACATAAAAAAGTGATCGTGTAAACTTGTAAAATCCCGTCAAAGCTGCGAATTACCGCAGTTTTGACGGGAAAATCCAATTCTTATCAGCATAGTTTATACAGCTGCAAACGCATTTTTCAGATCGTCTAAAATATCATCTATATTCTCAAGACCTACAGAGAGACGAATCATTCCGCCGTTTATGCCTGCTGCGACAAGCTGTTCGTCCGTGAGCTGACGATGTGTCGCGCTTGCAGGGTGAAGCACGCAGGTGCGAATGTCGGCAACATGTACTTCGTTTGAAGCAAGACTAAGGGAGTCCATGAACTTCACAGCCGCAGTGCGTCCGCCCTTTATTACAAAGGAGATTACGCCGCTTGTACCCATAGGCAGATATTTTTTGGCAAGCTCATGATAGGGGCTGCTTGAAAGATTCGGATAATTTACCGACTCGACTTTATCGTTGGCTTCAAGAAATTCTGCGACTGTCTGAGCGTTTTGGCAGTATTGCTTCATTCTGACAGCGAGGGTTTCAAGTCCCAGATTGAGATAAAATGCCGACTGTGCGGATGGATAGCAGCCGAAGTCTCTCATGAGCTGCATTCTTGCTTTTACAATGTATGCCGCCTTGCCGTATGATTTTGTATAGATAATTCCGTGATAGCTTTCGTCAGGTTCGGTAAATTCCGGGAATTTTCCGCACGTCCAGTCAAAGTTGCCCGAATCTACGATAACTCCGCCTACCTGAACAGCGTGACCGTCCATATATTTTGAAGTGGAGTGGATAACAATGTCTGCGCCGTATTCAATGGGTCGGCAGAGTATGGGCGTGGGGAAAGTGTTGTCAACGATAAGGGGAACGTTGTTCTCATGAGCGATTTTTGCGAATTTTTCAATATCGAAAACCGTAAGAGCCGGATTGGCGATGGTTTCGCCGAAAACAGCCTTGGTATTTGGTTTGAACGCAGCCTTTATCTCGTCCTCGGAAGCGTCGGGGCTTACAAAAATGCACTCTATGCCCATTTTTTTGAATGTTACGGCAAAAAGGTTGATAGTACCTCCGTACACGGTAGCGGTTGAGATAAAGCTGTCTCCCGACTGTAAAATATTCAGGAGCGAACACATTGTAGCCGCCTGTCCGCTGGAGGTACACATTGCGCCGATGCCTCCCTCTAAAGCCGCTATTTTATCCTCGACAGCCATTACCGTCGGATTTTCAAATCGTGAGTAGATAAGGCTTTTTGTGGGGTCGTCGAATACGGCTGCCACATCGTCGGTGGAATCGTAGACATATGTTGTGCTCTGAACGATCGGTACGACTCTCGGTTCGGTATTTTTCGGCGTATAGCCTGCATGCAGGCATTTTGTTTCGATATTCATCGGATAATTACCTCCTGATTATTTTTTTGAATTTTGGTATGCAGAATTCCAGTACAGCGCAGTATTTGTCAACAAATGTAATGATATAAGTTTCTCTGTATTTGGGGAAAGGGAGAGTTACAGGCCACATATGCTTGACTATCATATCCCGTTCCTTGGGACTTATTTCCGTTAGTTTGCAGGCATTTTTCAGAGCTATATCGGAATGACAGCGGCTATGGTGCGGCTGACCTTTTTCACGGCTTCCGTTATATTCACGGCGGTCATAGTAGAAAAGATCGTGAAGCAGACCTGCGCGTGCTGCGGAGCGCGCGTCAAGGTTAAGACGCCGGCATATAATGTAGCCGTAATACGACACATTCAGGCAATGCTGAAAGCGCGTAGTTGAAATATGATGGGTTATTTCCTTAAGGCGGACAAGCTCGGGCGCATTGATTATATCGCTGATACATCTATAATAACCGCTGAGCGTAAGTTCCTTTTTCGAGCAGATAGCGTTTAGCATAATGACCCTCTCAATATTTTAAATATTTTATTTAAAAACAGTGTATTGCTCCAAAGTATATTATACAATACTTAAAGAAAAAAATCAATAGGAATTTATTTATTTTTGTGAAAATTTAAAGAACAATGTGACAGAATGATGATTCTTTTGCAAATCTTTTATTACAATTCAGTATGCCGCTTGACAAATCCATTTCGGTTGTGTATAATAGAAGTGAAAAGGCAGACAATAAAAAGTTGTCTATTGCCTGAAAACTTGTTCCATTTTAGAGAAAGGACATGAAAACATGAAAAATATCACGAAAAAGATCATAGCTGTATTTGCAGTTCTTGCTGTTGCTGCAATGGGGCTTACGGGCTGCGGAGATAAACAAGGAAAAGAAGAAAGTTCGGTTTCCGCGCCGAAACGTTATCCGTTTGAAGTGGGTTCTGCTGCCGAGGGCAATGACCTTACTATCAGCGACCCTAACAATGATCTTAATGCAGCGGATCCTGTAGCTTCTACAGGCGATGATGCGCAGGCAGCAACAAACTCCGATGACGAAAATACAGAGCCTGCTACCGAGATCGAAGAAGTGACAGAGGCTGACGGTCAGCCCGCTACACAGTACGTTCCCGTTACAGAGGCAAACGGCGAAGCCGCTACTGATGCTAACGGCGCTGAGGTTACGGAAGCTGTTGTCGTTACTAAGATAGCGGCAAATCCTTCACAGAGCGGAAACGGCAATTCTCAGACAGTAACTCAGGCTGTAAACGATTATACTCCCAAGGACGACGGAAGATACGCTATGTGGCTCGACATCTCCAAGGATAAGAACTTCTTCTTTGAGAACGAAATGATAACGGCAACGTTTAAAGTCAAGGAGGATATTCCCGACGGCGACTACAAGATAAAGATCTCTCCCGATCTTTCCGATATTGCAGGCGTAGCTGTTTACCCTGAGAAGGTGATCGACGGCGTTATCAGAGTAAATAACGGTGAAATAGATGCCGTTGACGTTTCCGGCGAAACGGGACTGGTATTCTACGGAGACAGCATTGCATGCAAACAGGGCGATACTATTGATTTCAATATCAACATCAAGAACAATTCGGGACTTGCTGCATTCTGTATCTGGTTCTATTTCGACAGCAACGCTCTTGAATTTGTAGAGGCTTATCCTACCGGAGAATTTGATGAAATTGCCCGCAGCACTGAGATCGGCGGCGAAAAAGAAGAATAATTTTATACTCGCCGCTATTGCAAAATATCCAGTAATGCAGACATAAGATCAGTCTGTCTGCGTCATCCTCCTCGACATACGACAGTATGCCTTCGTCGATTCCCTTGACATACAAATTTTCTGTTCAGCATTCTTTGGACATTTTGCAATAGCGGCGAGTATAACGCGAATATCTGGATTACAAAAAGTCTTTGAAATAGTGATTTTTGTTGTAATTTCCGCTCAAACTGCGATTTATCGTAGTCTGAGCGGAAGTTTTTGTTTGTTTTAGATATTTCGTTATTTTAAGAGATTTTTTCCACGATAATACGTCTAATTTAAAGAAGATTTTATAATATCCGATTACTTAAAAAATGTGGATTTTTTTCGTTATTTCATTGACATCGGCTTGATTTTCTGATATACTATAATGTGTCGTTTAATTAAAAATAAGGAGGATATTTAAATGTCCAAAAACAATAAGGAATCTGTGGACAAGCTTGAAAAGGCTGAAATTACAGAAACCGAAATTTCTGCGGAGGAAATGTCCGAGGAAGCTGTTGAAGAAATGGATATTTCCGAGAATACATCAGAGCCGTCTGATGAAGAGTCCTCTGCAAGCGAAGCGGCTTCAAGTTCCAAAGAGTCTGATTCTTTCAAGGAAGTGCTGGCTGAGGGCGTGCAGGGGATCAAGAGCTTTAAAAGCAGCGCCGGGGCTTTCCTTAACAGACTGGGTATTCCCGATATGGCGCTTGTCAGACTTATTACGGCGTTCTTCACGATCTCCGCTGTGAATATCAGTTCTATCAAGGAAAAAACAAGCGGCGGCGTTGAAGTCAACCCCGTTGCCATGTGGAAGGATTTTGTACCGTTGGTCAACGGCGTTTTTACGGTGCTTATGATGCTTTCGGTTTTTATTGTTCTTTCTCTGATACATTATGCGCTGCCGAAAAAATTTCGTATCGTTGACCAGTGTTCCACCATTGCCGCTGTTCTTTGTTTTGATATTGTGCTTCTTTGGCGAAATGCCGACTTCAATCTCAGTTTCGGCGTTATGATGGTATCGACCGTTTTGGTTTATTATTCTTACGGGAAAATAAAATCCAAAAAGCTTCTGAACAAAATACCGTGGTGGATCATCGGAATAATTATTCTTGCAATGGCTGTGGCTGTTGGAGTTTTTATCAGCATTACGACAATATGCGGTCACAGGTGCTACGGTACTAACTGTTACGATTTAGGAATTTTCGTACAGATGTTTCATTCTCTCGCCGATAACGGTACGGCGGTAACTACATGTGAGCGCGATGAATTTATGTCGCATTTCAGAATACACGCTTCTTACATTTTCTATGTTCTTGCGCCGATATATAAGATGTTCCCCAAGGCTGAAACGCTGCTTATTGCTCAGGCAGCATTGGCGATGGGCGGAGTTATCCCGATGTTCCTTATTGCAAAAAGACGCAATTTCAAGGGAATTACGCTTTTGTTCATGGGAATGGCATATGTATTTTGCGTAGGCATTGTTTCTCCTTGCTATTATGAGTTCCATGAAAATGCGTTTCTGCCAACGATACTGATGTGGCTGCTGTGGGCAGTTGACAGGAAAAATTACATTATGTTCTATGTAATGTCCGTCCTGACGTGCATTGTAAAGGAGGACGCGCCGCTTTATGTTGTATGTATAGGACTTTACCTTTTCTTTGAGGATAAGGGCAGGCTGCGCCGAATGAACGGTCTTATTATGGCTCTTTTTGCCGGAGCATATATGATGTTTATCACAAATTGGCTCACCAAGAACGGTGACGGACAGATGATGATGAACAGCCGATTCAGCATTCTTATGATAGATTCGACAGCCGGACTTAAAGAGGTCATTAAGAACTCCCTTGCCGACCCGGCTTACCTTTTCAGTCTGCTGGTAAGAGATGACACTATACGATTCTTCCTTCAGATTATGATACCGTTCCTGTTTATTCCGTTCTTTACAAAGAAGATACGCCGTTTTCTGCTCATGCTGCCTTTCGTGGTAATGAATCTCGTTATCGGAGCCGGCTACGGTTATGCGGCTAATGTCGGATTCCAGTACATCTTCGGACCTGTATGTCTGCTGCTTTATATGTGTATTATAAATCTTGACGATATGGGTCAGAACGGCAAGCAGAATATTCCAATAGCTTTGGGTACGGCGGCTATTATTATGACAATGAGCAACTGTTCTCATAAGTGGGGAAATTACAATGGTTACCTCAGCGATAAGGAATATTACGACAACTTAGAGGAAATGCTTTGCAGTATTCCCGAGGACGCTTCGGTAGGTACTGATTCTTTCCTTGTTCCTCATGCGGCTAATCGTGACGAGGTATATATCTTTGATACTAACGATTATTATGATGACAATACACTCCTTACTCCCGAGCGGTTCGACTTTGTTGCGCTCCCTGTACGTAATGATTCCTTTGAGCGTTCAGCGGAGGTTCTAACAATTAACGGCTATACTTTGTGGGCTGAGATTCCCGGCAAGGCTCAGGTATTCAAGAGTCCCGGCTATGTTCCCGAGGAATAAGCGAATAATGTTTCCTTATAGGCGGATACGTTGCAAGATGCGATGTATCCGCCTTGTTTTTTGATCTGAGGATAAGAACTTCTTAAATGCAGGTATATAATTTTTATATATAATCAAATAAAAAAATTCTTAAAAAGACTGGAAATTTTTTTGGATATATGCTATAATAATTTTGATTGGGTTTTATTTGCTTTTTCAGCAATCACCCTAATGAAATCAAATTCAGTCAAGATATGCGTGATTTGCTATAGCGTTTAGTATATACTCGCTGCTGAATATCTTGCTTCTGATAAGGAGGATGTCACATGAAAAAAGTACAGCTGACGGAAACAGTGCTGCGTGACGCTAACCAGTCATTGATGGCGACTCGTTTGCCTTATGCCGATTACGAGGGTATCCTTGCCGATATGGATAAGGCTGGCTACTACTCTATCGAATGCTGGGGCGGAGCGACCTTCGATTCCTGTCTGCGTTACCTCAACGAAGACCCGTGGGAGAGACTGAGAAATCTCAGAAAAAATCTTCCGAACACCCGACTCCAGATGCTTCTGAGAGGTCAGAACCTCTTAGGCTACAAGCATTATCACGATGATGTTGTAGAGAAGTTCATAGAACTTTCGATCAAGAACGGAATTGACGTTATACGTATTTTTGACGCCCTTAACGATTTCCGCAATATCGAGACCGCTCTTAATGCGACCAAGAAGTACGCAAAGAAAAAGACGGTTGCTTCCGGCTGTATTTCCTACACGCAAAGTCCCGTACATACTGTTGATAAGTATATCCAGATGTGTAAAGAGCTTAAGACAATGGGCTTTGATACTATATGTCTTAAGGATATGGCGGGAACTATGTCGCCCTATGAGGCTGAACATCTTGTAAAGGGAATCAAGAACGCTATCGGCGATATGACCCTTGTACTCCACACTCACTGTACAACGGGTATGGCTTATATGACTATAGCAAAGGCTATCGAGGCTGGTATCGACGTTGTGGATACAGCCTGCTCCGCATTTTCAGGCGGAACTTCTCAGCCCTCCACAGAGACAATGTTCTATGCGCTGCAGCAGTACGGCATTGAAACGGGTCTTGACGAGGATATAATCAATAAGGTGAACGATTATTTCAAACCAGTAAAACAGAAATACATTGACAACGGTCAGCTGAATCCGAAAAGCCTTGCTACGGACGCTCAGGCTTTGGTTTACAAAGTTCCCGGCGGAATGCTTTCAAATATGATAGCTAACCTTACCGATATGCACGCTATGGATAAGTTTGACGAGGCTTTGGCGGAGATCCCGAAGGTACGTGCGGATCTTGGCTATCCTCCGCTGGTAACTCCTCTCTCTCAGATGGTGGGAAATCAGGCTGTTACAAACGTTCTTATCGGCGAACGCTACAAGAATATTTCCAAAGAGGTCAAGAATTATATCAAGGGAGAATACGGCATCGCTCCTGCTCCTATTGATCCCGAGCTTTCCAAAAAGGTTCTTGGCGACGATATGCCGGTAGACTGCCGTATTGAAGATGTTAAGCGTACAGGCGAGGATTTCAGGGCTGCCAAGGACGCTCTGGGCGACCTCTGCCGCTGCGAGGAGGATGTAATGAGCTACATCTGTTATCCCGATCAGACTCTTAAGTTCCTCCAGAACCGTAAGGCTCAGGAAGAAAACGAAGCGGTTTACACTATTGAGGAAATGTGAGCCTTTGAAGCATAAAAAATTAATATCAATTGTCAGATGTATATTGTCAATTGATGTAAGGAGGGCTATTGAATGAATTTTGCACTTCTCGCTGCTCAGAGCGCTGACAGCGGTACGAAAATGAATATAGGCGATGCGGCTATAGTTGCGATATTCGGCTATGCCGTGGTATTCTTCGGACTTATCCTGCTTATGTGCGTGCTGTATATAACGGGAGCTGCTTTTAAAAGACGCGACGCAAAGGCAGCCGCGGCAAAGGCTTCCGAGGTCAAGGCAGAAGCCAAGACTTCGCCTGCGCCTGTTGTGGACGCTCCGACTGCGCCCGGTTCGGCAGGTCATGTAAAGCTTCACGGAGTTCCCGACAAAGAAGCGGCTATGATAATGGCTATCGTTGCGGATAAGCTTCAGACGCCTCTCAACGAGCTGAGATTTACTTCAATAAAGGAGATTAAGTGAAATGAAATACAAAGTAACACTAAACGGCAAGACTTATGAAGTTGAGGTTGAGAAGGGAAAGGCTATTCTTCTTGACGAATATGAGGCTCTTGCGCCTGCTCCGGCACAGACTGCTGCGTCTGCACCGGCTGCACAGGCAGCTCCGGCGGCTGCGCCTGCTGCCGCAGCTCCCGTGAACCTTGCGGCAGGGGAGACTGTTGCTGCTCCCATGCCCGGAAATATTCTCAGAATTGACGTGAAGCAGGGCGATACGGTCAAAGAGGGTCAGATACTTGTTATTCTCGAGGCTATGAAAATGGAAAACGAGATCGTTTCTCCTAAAGACGGCACTGTTGCTCAGGTCGTAACGAGCAAAGGCGCGGTTGTTGACACAGGCTCTCCGTTAGTCATTATAGCGTAAGGAGGCTGAAAAATGGATATTCTTCAGACCCTTAAAGACCTTTGGGAGGGTTCGGGTTTTCACAGCTTTTTTGTAAACGGGGGCTGGAAGAACCTTGTAATGATAGTTATTTCATGCGTGCTTCTCTATCTTGGTATCAAGAAGAAATTCGAGCCGCTTCTTCTCGTAGGCATTGCGTTCGGTTGTTTGCTGGTAAATTTGTCATATTTCGGACCTGAATCCACAGATGCGCTTTATCATCCCGAGCTTTGGACAAATTTCCTTGACGAAAACAGCGAATATTATCACAGCTACGGTCACATTCTTTCACACGGCGGACTGCTTGATATACTTTACATAGGCGTAAAAGCCGGTATATATCCATCGCTTATTTTTATGGGCGTTGGCGCAATGACGGACTTCGGACCGCTTATAGCTAACCCTAAGAGCCTGCTTTTGGGTGCGGCAGCTCAGATGGGAGTATTCCTCGCATTCTTCGGAGCGGCGGCTTCGGGAGTTTTCACAGGCAATCAGGCTGCATCTATCGGTATTATCGGAGGAGCCGACGGTCCTACCGCTATATTCCTTACAACAAAGCTTTCGCCTGAACTTCTCGGACCTATCGCTATTGCGGCGTATTCATACATGGCTCTTATCCCGTTGATACAGCCTCCGCTCATGAAGCTCCTCACGACTGAGAAGGAGCGTAAGGTAAAAATGGAGCAGAACAGAGTTGTTTCAAAGACTGAAAAAATCATATTCCCGATAATAGTTGCTATGTTCGTAATTCTTCTTCTGCCTTCGACAGCTCCCCTTATCGGCTGCCTTATGCTCGGAAATCTGTGGAGAGAGTGCGGCGTTACCGAGAGACTTTCAGACACGGTACAGAACGCCCTGATGAACATTGTAACCGTTTTCCTCGGAATTTCGGTTGGTGCGACAACAGCGGCAGACAGCTTCCTTAATCTTAAGACAGTTCTTATTATTGGTCTTGGACTTACAGCGTTTGCATTTTCAACGGTCGGCGGACTTCTCGTGGGCAAGCTCATGTACGTTCTTACAGGCGGCAAGGTAAATCCCCTTATCGGCTCGGCAGGCGTATCGGCAGTACCTATGGCAGCCCGTGTTTCTCAAGTTGAGGGACAAAAAGCTAATCCCTCAAACTTCCTTCTTATGCACGCTATGGGACCGAATGTCGCAGGCGTTATCGGCTCGGCAATTGCAGCCGGATTCCTGCTTGCGGTTTTCGGATGATCTAATTTAAATAATTGTTTTACATATGACCGCGGTTTGTTTCTGCATTTTGAATGTATAAGCAGACTGCGGTCACGTTTTTTACGAATTTCGCATCGCGAATACATATGATTTTGTTTGTTTTTGCCAAACGCCTGCTATGCTCTGAATTAATTGCAATTGCTTCCGATAATAATTTGAACTCGAATATTTGCCTTTAAACAGCTATTTGACATGATCCAGCCATGTTAAATCCCGTATGATAAAAAGTTTTGAACATTCTTTGTGCAAATGGTAGTATTTGGATTTTTTGGTTGACAAAACTTCAAAGTTGTATTATAATAATATATAAGAACGAATGTAATTATTTCCTGCATAAAAAAGATATATCTGCAAGAAATATAATGAATATGGAAGAACAAAGGAATAGCGAGCGGAAAGGTGTACAAACGGCAAACGGTCATCTGCCGTTAATTTTATCCTTTCTGTAATATATGAATTGTTTACAGAGCAATTCGGAGGATGACAAAATGAAAAAAATAAAGTTCAGACCAAGCCGTCTCATCGGTGCGATGATAGGAGTGGTCGTGGTGACGTTTGTCAGCGACGCTGTCAGGCGCACGCTTATTGACGTCGATCTTGAGGACTGCGTGAAGGATCGTGGCAAGTTTTATCATGCCGATATGATAGATAAGCCTGATGGAGAGATGCTGAAGAATCCGACTGAAAGCGAAGGCGTGGAAAAACTCGGCAGCAGTCCAAAGGCGTATGGCACAGAAGCTATTTATGTGGGAGCGCTTGTTCCCGCAAATGAGAATATCCCTATATATCGTGACGAAACATTGCCGTTGGTAAATTTAGCCGATGTAAAAAACGAGTTTTACAGCGTTTTGGGAGAATCTCTGCCGTTGAACGATGAGGCGGCGGAGGCGTTTAACTCAATGATGGCAGGCTACGGAAACGCTACTGCGCTTGCCGATTTTGCGGTATATGGAACGGATTCAACGGCAGCGGGAGAGGGTTCGCCCTGCCCTGAGCTGTACCCCGACTGTGCTTCGGGAAATACCGTTGACGTTGCTCTTTTGGGCTGGGGTTCTGTCATTTCATATGACGGAATGGACGTTGAAGGCTGGGTGGTCGAGAACTGTTCAAACTACGGTTACATTGTCAGGTATCCTATGGGAAAATCCGATGTAACGGGCGAAAACTACTGCCCGTGGCATTTGAGATATGTCGGTCAGCCTCATGCGCTTATAATGGCGGCGAATAATTTTTGCCTTGAGGAATATGTTGAGTATCTGAAGCAGTATTCACAGGAAGCTCCGCTTGAAAGCAAAGTGGGGGAGACTGTATATAAGATATACAGCGTTTCGTCGGCAGGCGACGTTACATATATCGACGCTCCTTTAAAAGGAAATTTCGATGTTTCAGGAGACGGAAAATCAGGTTACATAGTGACGGTAAGAGAATGAGAAAACGGTTCGGGAATTTCCGAGCCGTTTTTGAATTATCCGAGCTTTCAGCACATATAATTAACCGGGTGATAATATGAAAAAAATACTTGCCGGTTTAATAAGTCTTTTAATTATTTCTATTATTGGAAAGCCGTTTTACGCTTTTGCCGATACTGCGGAGGAACTGTCGAAGGTTCAGTCGTATATACTTATGGAAGCTTCTACGCAGACTGTTCTGGAGGAAAAGAATTCAAACGTCCGCAGAAATGCAGGATATTTGGGGAAGCTTATGACGCTGCTGCTGGTAGCGGAGGATATTGAGACAGGAAAGTATCTTATGTCAACGGAGGTAACCGCTTCGTCCTCCGTTACCGATACCAAAGGTGCTGTGGTCTGGCTTGAAGCTGGCGACACAATGACTGTTGAGGAGCTTTTGAAATCCGTGATAATAGGCAACGCAAATGATGCTGTTACCGTACTTGCCGAGAAATCGGAACAGACAGTTGAGAAATTTGTTATGCGAATGAACAGCGAAGTTTTTGATCTCGGACTGCGTGATACGTCGTTTTATTCTCCTTACGGATATTATGATGAGAGAGAATATACCACGGCATATGATATGGCAGTTATTTGTTCACGTCTTACAAAATACGAGTTCCTGCGTCCTTATTTCAAAACATGGCGTGATTTTGTAAAGTCGGGACAGACTGAGCTTGTCAGCGAAAATCGACTTGCAAATACTTTTGAAAATCATATCGGCTTCAAGGCGTGTCATTCCGAGGAAGCCGGATACTGTATTGCGGAGGGCGGCGTTAATGACAGCGGAAGCTGTTTTATATCGGTGATTCTGGGAGCGGAGGACGAGGACTCGTCCCTCAAAGGAGCTAAAGGGCTTATACGCAGAGGATTTACGGATTTCAAGGTAACAGCAACTATGTTTCCCGATGAAATGCTCATGCCGATAAAAATTCGAGGCGGATGTGATGAAGCAGTGGAAATATCTCTGAGACGACAAAGCAGGCTCGTTGTTCCGAAAGCCGTAGCGGAGCTGAGTACGGCGGTGGTGATACCCGAATATCTGACGGCTCCCGTGAAGAAAGGGCAGGTCGTTGGCACGGCTGCTTTCTACAGCGAAAAAAATCTTGTGTGCGAGATAGACATAATAGCCAAGGACGATGTCGATAAACTTTCTCTCAGATATATTGTAAAAAAGTCATTGTTGGAATTACTGAAATAAAGCTGTTGAATTTGTGCTTATTTAACAAAAGTTGAGCTAAATATCAAATCATGCTTAAATATACTTGAAATATTTTCAAAAATATGTTATTATAATATAGATAATTTTATTGTGCGGTTATGTGCGCTTTGGGCGCTGTCGTACGCATATATGGAGGTCTAAACAATGTCATTGAAGCTTAACACAAAATATCTTCGGGATTTTGTAAATGCCGATGAGTTGGCGGGCATAAAGGCTCAGGTAGAGACTGCCGCCGATATGTTACACAATAAATCGGGTCTGGGAAATGATTTCCTCGGTTGGTTGACACTTCCGACCGACTACGATAAGGACGAATTTGCTCGCATAAAGGCTGCTGCCGAAAAAATCAAGAGCAATTCTGATATACTTATAGTTATTGGTATAGGCGGTTCGTATCTCGGAGCGAGAGCTGCTATAGAGCTTCTCAGATCGCCTCTTTACAATAATATGAAAAAGGATACTCCCGATATTTATTACGTTGGAAACAGTATAAATCCTACTTATCTCAATGAGATAATCGCACTCTGCGAGGGAAAGGATTTCTCTGTGAATGTAATTTCAAAGTCGGGTACTACAACTGAGCCGGCTCTTGCTTTCCGTATTTTCAAGAAAATGGTTGAGGAAAAATACGGCAAGGAAGAAGCTAAAAACCGTATTTTTGCAACTACGGACAAGGCACGCGGAACTCTTAAGAACCTTTCCGATGCAGAGGGCTATGAAACCTTTGTTATTCCCGATGACGTCGGAGGACGTTTCTCGGTTCTTACAGCTGTAGGACTTCTTCCGATCGCTGTTGCAGGCTGCGATATCGACGCTCTTATGAGAGGAGCTGCCAAGGCTCAGGCTGACTTTAACGCCGATTTTGATAATAACGACTGCTACAAGTATGCCGCACTCAGAAATATCCTTTACAGAAAAGGCAAGTCTGTTGAAATGCTCGTTTCCTATGACCCGAGCTTCGTTATGATGTCCGAATGGTACAAGCAGCTTTTCGGCGAGAGCGAAGGCAAGGATAACAAGGGAATTTTCCCATCATCGGTTACTTTCTCCACGGATCTTCACTCTATGGGTCAGTATATTCAGGACGGCGCAAGAATCATGTTCGAGACTGTCGTTGATATAAAAACTCCCAAGAAAGACCTTTTCCTTGAGGAGGATGCCGAGAACCTTGACGGTCTGAACTTCCTTACGAATCAGAACATGTCTGTTGTGAACAGAAAGGCGTTTGAGGGTACTGTTCTCGCTCACACTGAGGGCGGTGTTCCGAATATTATTCTTGAGCTTGCCGATACGACTGAGGAGAGCGTTGGATATATGATTTACTTTTTTGAGAAAGCATGTGCAATATCCGGCTATGTTTTGGGCGTAAATCCGTTCAATCAGCCCGGCGTTGAAAGCTATAAATCCAACATGTTCGCACTTCTCGGAAAGCCCGGATACGAGGGAGCAAAGGCGGAGCTTGAAGCGAAGCTCGGCTGATAAAATGCAATATTCCGAATCAATTAAAAACACTCTGCCGCGTGCAGGGGAAGGAGAAAAATATGATTAAGCTTATCACAGGTAAAAAGGGTACAGGAAAGACCAAGATCCTTATTGACAAGATCAACGAAACGGTAAAATCTACAAACGGCAATATCGTCTGCATTGAAAAGGGCGATAATATCAGACGTTCTATCAGCTACAAGGTAAGATGGTGCGATGTAGAGCAGTTCGGCATCGAGGGCGTTGAAGCATTCTATGGCTTTGTTGCTGGTATGCTCGCAGGCAACTACGATATTAAGGATATTTTCGTTGACGGCATCTTCAAGATCGCAGGAAGAGACTACGAGGCATTCGGAGCTATGCTCGAAAAGCTGGACAAGCTTACAGGCGAGGATTCTGTTGTTACATTTACTGTTTCCGCTGACGTTGAGGAGCTTTCCGAAAACGTTAAGCAGTTTATAAAGTAAGAGTTCGTTTCAGAACAGATAAGCTGTACTGTTGAAAAAAATTCCTGATATGCTATTGACATATGGGAAAAAATAGTGTATAATATGTTTTGTAATGCTCTAAAGGATTTTAATATAATATGATAATTAATTTAAAACAGCTTTTCAATATTACGGGCGAATCCAAAGATATTGATTACAGCATTGAAGCAGAGGAGTTAGACGGCATTAAAGGCTGCAATTTCAGTACGCCTGTTTCCGTCAAGGGCAGAATATTCAACAGGGCAGGCGTTGTCCACTTGAAATATACCTTGACTTTCAATCTGCTCACTGTATGCGATAGGTGCCTGAAAGAACTGGATCTTCCATTTTCTTTCGAGTGTGAACATATTGTTGTTCCTTCTGTCAGCAACGATAACGATGAGTATATTACTGCTGACGGCGAGAGCATTGAACTGAATGAGATCGCAGTAACCGATCTTCTGCTTCGTTTGCCTACAAAAATTCTCTGCAAGGAAGATTGCAGGGGGCTTTGCATGGTGTGCGGCAAGGATTTGAATGAGGGCGACTGTGAACATCAAACGATAGAGTCGTGAGACTCATAATAAGGAGGTGCCAAAATGGCTGTACCAAAGAGAAAAACTTCCAAGGCAAGACGTGATAAGAGACGTTCTGCTGTTTGGAAGCTTGATACACCTGCAATGTCCAAGTGCGATAATTGTGGTGCTTTTAAGGCTCCGCACAAGGTTTGCAAGAACTGCGGATTCTACAAGGGCGTAAAGGTTCTGAATCTGGGAGAATAATTTCAGATACGAGGAGGAGAGGAGGTAACAACTTCTCTCCTTTTTATGTTATTGACTGTTCACTATATAATGAGGGGGAGAAATCACGGTTAAAATTAAAAATGTTATAAAAAATTCTCCCGCTTACGAATGCGGCGTTGACTGCGGCGATATGCTTCTGAAGATCAACGGACATTCTATAAAAGACGTTTTGGACTATATGTACTATGCAGCCGATACGGACGTTTGCATTACCGTCAGCCGCGGCGGAGAGGAGCTTGAATTTACTGTTCAAAAGGACGAATACGATGATCTCGGCTTGGAATTTGATACTTTCCTGATGGACAGCAAGCAGCGATGTTCTAACAGGTGCGTTTTCTGCTTTATAGATCAGATGCCGCCAGATATGCGTGAAACTCTTTACTTCAAGGACGATGATGCACGGCTTTCTTTTTTACAGGGAAATTATGTCACCCTTACTAACCTGAGTCAGGCTGATATTGATCGGATTATAGCCATGAAGCTGAATATAAACGTTTCGGTCCATACAACTAATCCCGAACTCCGTGTTAAGATCATGCGCAACAAATATGCAGGCGAAAAGCTTAAATATATTAAGCAAATGACGGATGCAGGTATAAAGCTGAATTGTCAGATCGTATGCTGTCCCGGTCTGAATGACGGCAATGAACTTCGGCGGACTCTCAGGGATCTGGGAGAGCTTATGCCGAATATTTCCAGCATGGCGGTCGTACCTGTCGGGATCACAAAGTACAGGCAAAATTTATATCCTCTTAAAATTTTTGACAAGGAAACCGCAGGGGAAACCATTGATATTATTGAGGGATTCCAAACAGATTTTTTAGATAAATTCGGTTCGAGAGTCGTATTTCCGTCGGATGAATTTTTTCTTACAGCGGAACGCGAGCTTCCCGATATGGCGTACTATGAGGATTTTCCGCAATATGAAAACGGCGTGGGTATGCTGAGGTCTATTATTGATGAATTCAGCGATGCGTTGGAAATTGCGGAATATGACGGCGGAGAACGTCACGTTACTATTGCCACGGGAAGATGCGTATATCCTGTGATAAAACATCTGTCCGACAGTGCGGAAAAGCGATTTAACGGACTTAAATGCGATGTTGTCCCAATAAGAAACGATTTTTTCGGGGAAACTATCACTGTAACGGGACTTATTACGGCTCAAGACCTTATTGCTCAGCTAAAGGGCAGGGATAACGGCACAGAGCTGCTTATTTCTTCGGCAATGCTTATGCAGAATAGTGAGATTTTCCTTGACGATATGACGGTATCGGATGTGGAAAATGAACTTAAAATAAAGATCAGAGTTACTCAGAATGACGGATACGAATTGCTTGACGCCATTTTGGGATTATAACAAAGATACAGAAAGAAAGGAGAATGCGCAATGTCATTACCGATAGTTGCTGTAGTCGGACGTCCGAACGTTGGAAAGTCCACGCTGTTCAACAAGCTTATCGGTCAGCGGCTGTCTATTGTTGAGGACACTCCCGGTGTTACAAGGGACAGGATATACTCTAAGTGCGAGTGGCGCGGCAAGGAGTTCATGGTCGTTGATACGGGAGGTATAGAGCCTGAAAGCAGCGATGTTATCCTTGCTCAGATGCGCAGGCAGTCTCAGCTGGCTATTGAAAAGGCGGACGTTATCATACTTGTGACAGACATACGCTGCGGCGTTACACCCGACGACTACGCTGTTGCGGAAATGCTTCAGAAAAGCGGAAAGCCCGTAATTCTTTGCGTTAATAAAGTTGACAGCTTAGGAGAACCGCCTTTGGAACTGTATGAGTTCTATAATCTGGGTTTAGGCGAGCCTTTCCCTGTTTCTTCCGTTCACGGTCACGGCACAGGCGATATGCTGGACGAGGTTTATAAGTACCTTCCCGAATCCGATGAACAGCAATATGACGAGGAGTTTATAAAGGTCGCTGTAATAGGCAAGCCGAATGCCGGAAAGTCCTCTCTCATAAACAAGATCGCCGGTGAGGAGCGTGTAATAGTTTCAGATATAGCCGGAACTACCCGTGATTCCACGGATACGGTCGTTGAGAACGAGTACGGTAAATTTGTGTTTATAGATACCGCAGGTATACGCAAAAAGTCAAAAGTGACCGAACGAGTAGAGCATTACAGCGTTCTTCGTGCATATATGGCGATTGATCGTTCGGATGTGTGCGTTATCATGCTTGACGCAGCCGAGGGTTTTACCGAGCAGGATTCAAAGGTGGCAGGATATGCCCACGAACAGGGAAAAGCCTGCGTTGTTGCGGTAAATAAGTGGGACTTGGTAGAAAAGGACGACAAGACCATGCAGGAATTCCGCACAAAGCTTGAAAACGATTTCAGCTTTATGTCATACGTTCCGTTTGTATTTATATCGGCAAAAACAGGACAGCGTATAAATAAGCTGTACGAACTTATCAAGTACACGAACGATCAGAACAGCATGCGTATTTCAACAGGAATGCTGAACGATGTTCTTGCATATGCTACTACAAGGGTACAGCCGCCGTCGGATAAGGGCAGGAGACTGAAAATTTACTATATGACTCAGCCGTCTACAAAACCGCCGACATTTGTAACGTTTGTCAACAGAGCCGATCTGTTCCATTTTTCATACAGAAGATATATTGAAAATCAAATCCGCTCGACTTTTGGTCTTGAGGGTACGCCGGTGCGGTTTGTTGTCCGTGAAAGAGGAGGAAACGATAAATAATGAAGGTATTGTTAGCTTTGGTTTTAGCCGCAGCGATCGGCTATTTTTTGGGAAGTCTGAATTTTTCCATTATTGTTGTCAAGCTCATGAAAGGCAAGGATATACGTACTGTCGGCAGTAAAAATGCAGGTCTTACCAACACATACCGCTGTTTCGGACCTGCCTGTGCCGGAATTACGCTTGCAGGAGACTTGTGCAAGGGCATACTTGCCGTATCTCTTTCGCAGCTTTTTGCAAGCCTTTTGAAGGCGGGCTTTGCTCCCGACAACGATGTTAAATATATCGGTTTTATTGCGGGCTTTTGCGCTATAATCGGTCATGTTTTCCCTATATACTACGGATTCAAGGGAGGCAAGGGCGTACTTGTAGGAGTGGCTGCGTTCCTTATTATCGAGCCGAGAGTTTTCCTTGCGCTTATATTGATTTTTGCAGCAATTCTTGCTTTATCCAAGTATGTTTCTTTAGCGTCGGTCATGTCGGCGGCATACGCTCCGATCGCTGTTTTCCTTATGGCGCTTATAGTTGATCACGCAGGCTTTGGCAGAAGCTTGCTGTACACAGTTCTTTGCATTCCAATGACGGCAATGGTCATTTACATGCACCGTACCAATATTGAACGCTTGAAGGAAGGTTCGGAATCGAAGTTTTCTTTTAAATTCAAAAAGTAATACTAATCCCCAAAAATCCGATAGACATCGGATTTTTGGGGAACGCCTGCTACGCAGGCTGCAATCCTCTACGCCGGCTGCGGTAACTAAATTCAGATAGACTTTGTCTATCTGAATTTAGAGGATTGGTATAATAATTCGGATTCTAATTGCAGGAGGTATCAGACATGGCGAATATTGTAATTCTCGGTTCGGGCGGATTCGGTCTCAGCCTTGCCATAGCGGCTGTCGGGACAGGAAGGCACAGCGTGACCGTGTGGTCGAAGTTTCAACAGGAAATTGACGATATAATATCTAAGGGAGAGCATGTGCAGAAGCTGCCGGGAGTATCCGTTCCTTCGGAGATCAGACTCACAAGCGATATATCCTGCATTGAGGGCTGCGATATGCTTATATTCGGAATACCGTCAAGCTTTCTCCGTCCTGTCGCAAAGCTTGCAAAGCCTTACGTTACAAAGGATATGATCGTCGTAAATTCGGGCAAGGGTATCGAGGAGGGCAGTCTCAAGCTGCTCAGTCAGGTTATTGAAGAAGAACTCGGCACGGATAAGCTTGTAGTTCTTTCCGGCCCCTCTCATGCTGAGGAGGTTGCACGTTCCATACCAACTACCATGGTAGCTGCGTCTAATAATAAGTATGCTGCAAAATACGTTCAGGAACAGTTGGGCAGCAGCAATCTGAGAATTTACCTTAACGATGATGTAAAGGGCTGCGAGCTTGGCGGCGCTCTGAAAAATATTATCGCTCTGTGCTGTGGAATATGTGTCGGAATGGGTTACGGCGACAATACAAAGGCGGCTCTTATGACAAGAGGTATCCATGAGATAGCGCGTCTCGGAAAGGCGGCAGGCGCAAATCCTCTTACATTCAGCGGACTTACGGGCATAGGCGATCTGATCGTTACCTGCACAAGCGTACACAGTCGAAACGCCCGTGCAGGAAAGCTTATCGGCGAGGGAATCCCACCTGAGGAGGCTGTACGTCGGGTAGGTACGGTAGAGGGGTACTGCTGCTGTCATACCGCCTATGAGCTTGCAAAAAAATTAGGAATTGAAATGCCGATAACCGAGCAGCTTAACGAGGTTCTTTTTAACGGCGGCGATGCAAAAGAGGCATTGAACAAGCTCATGAGCCGTCCGATGATATATGAGCACGAGGAGCTTGAAACAGTCTGAGGAGGAAAATATGGCTGAAATACGTGAATTCAGGGGACATATCAGAAACTGGCGCGAGCTTTGCGCCGAGCTGGGTGTGGATAACGCTCTGCCGAGGGAAAAACGCGAGCCTGCCTTGATCTCCGCCGCATATGAGAAATGGGGCAGAGGAATGGGGGAGCATTTGTACGGAATGTTCGCATTCTGCCTTTGGGACGAAAAAAACGAAAAATTTTTTGCAATGCGTGACCACTTTGGTACAAAGACGTTCTTCTACTATATTACGTCCGACGATCGCCTGCTTTGCGGAAGTTCTATAAGGGATATAATGGCAAAGGACGGGTTTGTAAAGGAGCTTAATGAAGAAATGCTCCAGATCTACCTTTCCCTGACCTATGTCGGAGGAGAAAATACGTTTTTTAAGGGAGTCAGGAAGCTAATGCCGGGTCATTTCCTTGAATTTAAGGACGGTAAGCTCACGGTGGAGCGATACTGGAAGCCGGAATTCGTCCCTGATACTACGAAGTCTTTGCAGGAATGGGCGGACGAGATACACGGTACGCTGAAAAACATCATGCCCGAGGTTTTGGAGGAGAACGAAACGGCAGAGTCTTTCCTTTCGGGAGGAGTTGATTCGTCATATGTTCTGGCAATGTCCGACGTTAAAGTGACAGATTCATGTGGCTATGACGACGAGCGTTTCGATGAATCTCCTCTTGCAAAGAAAACTGCGGAGCTGTTGGGTCGTGAAAACAACCGATGCCGAATAACTCCCGAGATGTATTTTGACATTGTTCAGTGGGTCATGGAAAATATGGAACAGCCATTGGCGGATGCTTCTGCAATAGTCTTTGCAATTGGCTGTAAAGCGGCTGCCGAACATACAAAGATATGCTATTCGGGCGAAGGTTCGGACGAATTTTTCGGCGGTTACAATATGTATCGTAATGCAGAGAGATACGGCGATAATCTGAAAAACTTCTACGTTGGAAATACCAACATAATGAAAGAGGACGAAAAGCAGAGGATTCTGAAAAATTATGATCCCAATGTTCTGCCGATAGACCTTGTTAAACACATCTACGAGGAAACCGAAGGTCTTGATCCTCTTACAAAGATGTCGGACGTTGATATACAGCTTTGGCTTGAGGGCGATATTTATCTTAACGTGGACAAAATGAGTACAGCCGCCGGTCTTGAGATACGTATGCCGCTCACGGACAGACGTATTTTTGATATTGCTTCCCGTATGCCGTCGGAGTACAAGGTAAGCGACGTTACAAATAAGGTCGCTTTCAGGACTGCCGCAGCAAAGGCGCTTCCCGAGGAGATAGCGTTCCGCAAAAAGCTTGGTTTTATCGTTCCGATCAGGATATGGCTTGCCGACGATCGTTACAATGCAGACGTCAGGGCAAAATTCCAAAGCGAGTCGGCGGAGAAGTTCTTCAAGGTTGACGAGATACAGGCGATATTCGATGATTATATCGGTGGAAATTCCGATAACTGGCGGAAAATATGGACTATTTATACATTCCTTGTATGGTATGATATTTATTTCAAATAATGTAAAAAATAAGGAGCGCTTTTATGTCAAATAAAGTAACAACAAGATTCGCCCCGTCTCCCACGGGCTTTATGCACATAGGAAATCTGCGTACTGCTTTGTATTCTTATCTTTTGGCAAAGTCGCAGGGCGGAAATTTCATTCTCCGAATTGAGGACACGGATCAGGAGCGTTTGGTAGAGGGCGCAGTTGACGTTATTCTCGATACGCTTAAGGCAACGGGTATCAGCTATGACGAGGGTCCGTTAGTTGGCGGCGAACACGGTCCATATATACAGAGCGAACGTTTGCCGATTTACCGTGAATACGCCGAAAAGCTCATTGACGGCGGTCATGCGTATTACTGCTTCTGTTCAAAGGAGCGACTTGATTCCTTAAAGGATGAAAACGGAATCGGCGGATATGACGGTCACTGTCGTGAAATGAATTATACTTCCGAGGACGCAGCGCGTCATAAAGCAGAGGGCGGTCATGTGGTTATCCGTCAAAAAATGCCTGAAGAGGGCAAAACATCATATGTTGACATGGTTTACGGAGAGGTTGAGATAGATCATTCCGAGCTTCGAGATCAGGTTCTTATTAAGGATGACGGCTATCCGACCTATAATTTCTGTCATATTATCGACGATTATCTAATGGGAGTTACTCATGTAGTCCGTGGAAACGAGTATCTCACATCTACTCCGAAATACTGTCTCCTTTACGACGCTTTCAACTGGGAAAGACCGACATATGTGCATCTTCCGCTGCTTATGGGCAAGGACGAGGAGGGAAAGGTTTCAAAGCTTTCCAAGCGTCATGGTGCGGTAAGCTTTCAGGATCTTGTGAACGACGGATTTCTCCCCGAAGCTATTGTGAACTATATTGCGCTTCTCGGCTGGTGTCCAAAGGATACTAATCAGGAGTTTTTCACAATGGACGAACTTAAAGAGAACTTTTCCATTGACGGTCTGAGCAAGTCGCCTGCGGTTTTCGATTATGAAAAGCTCAAATGGTTTAATTCGGAATATATAAAAAAGCTCCCCGATGATATTTATGAGGCAAAGGCTCTGCCGATACTCGATGAAATATGTGAAGCTCACATCAACACAAAGAAGTTAGCGGCTCTGCTTCATACAAGAATTTCATATTTTAATGAAATAAGAGAGATGTCAGCTTTTGTCACGAGCCGTTTGCCTATGAGTTTGGAGCTGTATACAAATAAGAAGAACAAAACGAATCCCGAGAACTGCAAGGAAGTTCTTGAGGACTGTCTGCCGCTTCTTGAAGCTGTAGATGAATGGGATAACGATACTCTGTTTGCCGTTCTTAAAGATTATGCCGCATCTAAGGAAAAGAAGGCGGGCGCTGTAATGTGGGCAGTCCGAATTGCAGTTGGACGTCAGTCGGTAACTCCCGGAGGCGCTACCGAGCTTATGGAGGTATTCGGCAAAAACGAATCTATCGAGCGCATAAAACTTGCGATTCAGGAATTATCATAAAAAATACCCGAAAGGAGATATATCCTTTCGGGTATTTTTTAGTCAAGAACGACAGATTTTTTCTTTCCTTTTTTGTTGCGCGGGTACTCTCTGATCCTTGTGATAAATTCGAGGTTGACCGCTTCAATACTGCCTTTGTTGTCAATAAGCACGGCGTTTTCGGAGAGTTCTTTTATAACTCCCTCGATCTGAGAGCCGTTGAAAGTATAAAGAAGGCATTCCTTTCCGATAAACTGCTTAGCAAGTTCAAACATGTTTGTATCTCCTTTTTTTGCTGCCCGTTTTGCGACAATGCCGTTAATACACCGCTGCTCGGGGATAATTACGAATATCACAAGAAATATCAGTACGGCAAAGGTAATATTTGTAGGCTTGCGATAGGTTGAGACTATAAATATCAACACCGCTGCTGCCGCAACAGCTGCTATAAAATATTTATTTTTCATAGGTTCACTCTGTTTTCTCAAACTGACTTTCGTGACGTGTAAAGAAATCAGTTCTCGGAGGCAAGAACTTCAGCTGATGATCTTTGCCTGTGAAGTACGTGAGAGGTTCAAAAATAGTCTCCCATGACCATATGCGCTCGTCGACCTGTAGATATTCCCGAACTTTTTCAGTTCCGAAGGGCGCAAGGGGATGCAGGAGAACTGCGGCTGTTCTGATAATGTGGAACAGATTTGCAAGCGCCTGCGCCGTCTTTTCCCTGTCGGAGGTATCGCCGTTGAGAGCCTTTGCCATATATTTGCTGCCGTTTCTGATATAGCTGTCAAGAACGTAGGTACACTGGTGGAACGCAAATTTTGCCATATATCTTTCATATTCAAGGACAGCCTTTTTAGCGTCGGCAAGAATGTTTTCCTCGGGCGCAACATCGGGAAGAATGCCGTCAAACTCCTTTTGGGTCGTATAGAATGCTGTGCGTATCATTCGGTTGTAAACGTTCGACAGCAGTAAGCCGTCCTTTACAACAGGGTCAGCGTCCTCGGGAGCTGCATTGGGATTGAAAGGCTTGGGCATGAAACTTACGGAACGCTGTCCAAGTCCGAGACCGAGCCAATGCATACGCAGCTGCTCGGGAGTGTAGTAATTCAACAGATCGTCCGCCATGGGAGGCTTTACCGCACCTGAGCTTGACGCCTTTTTATCGAGGAACAATATGTGATGATTTGCAACTATCACAGGCATCTGGAGTTCTCCCTCCGGAGGATCGGCGGTTTTCTCGTCTGCGGACTGCTGAGCCATCCACATAGCAGGCTCGGCAATTCCGTAGAAGTATATATTGTCCTGACCGATGAACTGGTAAACGGTCGAATCCTTACTGCACCAGTAATCCTTCCACTCATTGCGGTCGTGACCGATAGATTCAAGATATGTCTCGGTAAACGATATAGGCGCCCACAGCGATTCTGGCCATACCCAGACGGTAAGTCCCTTAACATCGTCCATTACGGGAGCGGGGACGCCCCATTCGATATTTCCGGTGAGGCGGAATGGAACAAGGGTTTTTCCCGTTCTGTAGCGTATACCGTTTTCCGTGAGTATACGGCATGCCTCATCGCAGTCCGAGAGCTGTGTAAACTCGATAGTAAACGAGGGCTTTTTCTTTTCCTCAATGTAAGTATGTTCCGGCATCGAGTCCTTTAAGGTTAGGTACTTTTCCTCAAATTCACGCTTTATATAGATAACGGGATTTTTCAGAAATTCGTCAATTGTTTTCCATACAACAGGGCGAACATCCTTGCGTTTTTTTAGTTCTTCCACCCAGTTTTTCATGAGCTGTTCATAGTCGCGAAGCTTGAAATACCAGTTGGTAACAGGCTTCATGGTGGGAGTTTTGCCTGTTAAGGTGCTGACGGGATTGAGAAGATTTTCAGGCATGTACTGATGACCGAGATCGCATTCATCGGCGTATCCTTTTTCGGAAGTACAGCCCTCAACGGGACATTTTCCGATAACCTGTCTGCCGTTGAGAAAACAGCCTGCTTCTTCATCGTAAAACTGCATGGTAGTGATCTGGTTAAGCTGACCCTTTTTATAAAGTGAACTGATAAACCAATCCGTAACCTCGGCATGGATCTCCTTTGAGCGTCCGAGACCGGAGGCTGCGAAAAGGTTCGGGGAGATGCCGTACTTTCCGAGAGTTGACTTCTGTTTATCATGGTTGGACTGAACAAAATCCGTAAGAGATCCGCTGAACTCACCCTTTTCGGCTTTAACGCGCCAGCCCTCGGCAATAGGGGAGCCGTAGCAGTCGGTTCCCGTAACGAATATAACATTATCCTTGCCGATGCGGTCGCGCAGAAAACGTGCATAAGTGTCGGCGAAAACGAGCATACCTCCGACGTGACCGAAGTGAAGCTCTTTATTACCGTAGGGCATACCGCCTGTGACTACAGCACGCTTAGGAAACTGAGGACGTGGTATCTCGAAATTTTTTTTATCTTTTTTATCGGACATAAGAAAAAACCTTTCCTTTCAGAAATACAAACTTCTAAGGAACCATAAGGGAATAAGGTGTGCGTTTATGCGCAGGGCAAAACAGACAAGCAAAAATGTGTAACTTATTTCTTTATGATTCCTAATTATACTCGCCTCAATAGCAAAGATTTTTGAAAACGGCAAGCATATCATAACATTTCAAAATATATTATAGCACATTTGGCAAGCTTTGGCAAGTGTTTTTTGGATTGACAGAAAATAATTATTGTTGTATAATAATATCCAAAGGAATTGCTGTAAAGAAAGGACAGAAAAATGTATAGGATATATATAGTCGAGGACGAGCCTACTATCGCTTCGCTTATGAAGAATCAGCTTGAAAAATGGGGATATACCGTAAAATGCACCGAACGCTTCAATGAAGTTATAAAAGAATTTACCGAATTCGATCCGCATATAGTTCTTATGGACGTTATGCTGCCGTTTTTCAACGGTTATCACTGGTGCAGGGAAATAAGGCGAATATCGGAAGTCCCGATAGTATTTATTTCTTCGGCGGCGGACAATATGAATATCGTCATTGCAATGAATATGGGCGGCGATGATTTTATTCCGAAGCCCGTTGACCTGAACGTTATGACTGCCAAAATACAGGCGATGCTTCGGCGTACCTATGATATGGGCAGTAAGATCCCCGTACTGGAGCATAACGGCGCTGTGCTGAACCTTAACGATACTACCCTTGTATACAACGGTCATACTGTCGAGCTTACCAAGAACGATTTCCGTATTTTGCAGACGCTTATGGAGAACAAGGGACGCGTCGTCAGCCGTGATACGCTTATGAACAAGTTGTGGCAGATAGACTGCTATGTTGAGGAAAATACCCTTACAGTCAACGTAACGCGTCTGCGGAAAAAGCTTGAAGCGGCAGGTCTTGCGGATTTTATCAAAACAAAAGTGGGAGCAGGTTATATTATAGAATGAGATTGTTTCTTAAATATATTTATCAATTCAGAAAAGTATTCGTTTTTTTCCTGATATTCAGCATTATTTCTTTCGGAGTATTTGAATTATACGATACTAACGTTGAAGCTGTGATCTACGCATTCATAATATGCGCTGTTATCGGAGGTTCGACTGTCTGCATAGGATTTTTACGGTTTCGGAAACGCTGTAACGTATTAAAGGATATTTATGAAAATCTGCCGCTTATGACGGAACAGCTGCCGTCGCCCGATGATATAACTCAGAAAATGCTATGTGAGATTATATTAAAGCTCCATGATATAAACCAAAGCAATTTAACGAGGATAAACAGCATCAGGCAGGATAACACAGATTATTTCACCGTTTGGGTACATCAGATCAAAACGCCTATTTCAGCTATACAGATGATATTGCAGAATGAGGAAACTGACATGAGCCGTGAGCTTAATGCAGAGCTTTTCAGAATAGAGCAGTATGCGGAAATGGCGCTTCAATATATCCGTCTTGACAGCAGTACAAACGATTTGGTAATAAGACAGTACTCCCTTGACAGCATTATCAGGCAGGCGGTCAGAAGATATGCTCCGCTGTTCATAAGAAGAAAGATACGGATTGAATACGAACCTGTTTCCGCCAAAGTAATTACAGATGAAAAGTGGCTGCTTTTCGTTGTGGAGCAGTTGCTTTCAAATGCTGTCAAGTACACTTATTCGGGAAGCGTTTCGGTCGCATATTCCGATAATGTGCTTTCGGTTTCAGATACGGGAATAGGCATTTCTCCCGAGGATTTGCCGAGGATATTTGAAAAAGGATATACCGGCATGAGCGGACGTACCGAGAAAAAGTCCACGGGTCTTGGTTTATACCTCTGCAAAACGGTGTGCGGCAAGCTTGGGCATAAAATTTACGCTGAATCCGAGGCAGGAAAAGGAACGGTCGTCTATGTTGATCTTACCTTGGAGCATCTGGATTTTGAGTAATATTACAAAAATGTCACATAAAATATTCAAAATGTCACTCGATTCGATGTTCCGCCCGAAGTCACTATGATATAATATATACAGAAGCTCAGGGAAAGAGTCGGGGACCTGCCTCCACAGGGTTCCTATACTAAACGCTATAGCAAAACGCGCAATAAATGACAAGCAGATTTTGCACATAGCAAGGCGGAGGACGCAGGCATACTGTCGTATGGCAAGGACGACAACGATGCTGTGTGTAAAATATGCTGTCAGATATGCGTGATTTGCTATAGCGTTTAGTATATAAAGCGACATTGTAAACGGCACAGAGGTTCTTTTCCTGCGGTTTCTTAAAGAGCATGTCCGGCATTTCGGGCGTACAGGCGAAGCCGCTTTTTTAGGCAAGTATAACGATTACTGTGTTACATGCGATACAGCCGCAATTTCTCTCCTTGTACTCCAGAATTATGCCTGAAAATATGTATGCAGGGAATGCCGTACACAGCTCTTGAATTTACAGAAAACGGAGGCAGAAACAATGTCATTATTGAATGTGACGAATCTTGAAAGGATTTATACGACACGTTTCGGCGGAAATCAGGTCAGAGCGCTGACAAATGTAAATTTTTCCGTTGAAGCAGGGGAATATGTGGCTATCATGGGAGAATCGGGTTCGGGAAAAACAACGCTGCTGAATATTCTTGCCGCTCTGGATAAACCCACGGGCGGGGAAGTTTTTCTTGACGGCGAGCCGTTGTCAAGGATAAAGGACAAGGAACTTTCGGCGTTCAGGCGTGAAAAGCTGGGTTTTGTATTTCAGGACTTCAATCTTCTTGATAATTTCAGTCTGCGTGACAACATCTTTTTGCCGCTTGTACTGTCAGGCAGAAAGTATGACGAAATGCAGAAGCGTGTGCTTCCTATTGCCAACAGACTTGGTATAATGGAACTTCTGAACAAATATCCTTATGAGGTGTCAGGAGGACAAAAGCAGCGTGCGGCGGTAGCGAGAGCGATAATTACAAATCCAAAGCTTATACTTGCGGATGAACCGACAGGAGCGTTGGATTCAAAGTCCACAAAAAATCTGCTCGATATTTTTTCAGACCTCAATCGCTCGGGACAAACTATTCTTACGGTAACTCACTCCTCAAGAGCGGCGAGCCGTGCCGGACGTGTCATGTTCATCAAGGACGGAGAGGTGTTTCATCAGATCTACAGGGGAAACAATACGGATGAAGAAATGTTCAAAAAAATATCCGATACCCTTACATTGCTTGCATCGGGCGGTGATCTGTCATGATAGGAATATTCTGTACAAAGCCTGCGGAGGCTGATGTCCGCATAAATAAAAAACGCCGCCGTCTTTATGCGCTGCTTTGCCTATTAACTGTAGCTTTATACTGCGTCATGAGAGCAATTGTTCTGAATAAGAGAGGTGACGTATCATGAGCGGTTCATTTTATCCGAAGCTTGCGGCAACCAATATCCGTAAGAACGCAAGAAATTACGTTCCTTATATATTGACCTGCATATTTACCGTAGCGATGTATTACATCATGAAGTCGCTGTCGATGAATAAAGGGATAGATAATGTTTTCGGAGGAGGTACCGTATCTTATACGTTGGCGTTCGGCAACAAAGTGATAGCTGTTTTCGCTTTTATCTTTCTGTTTTACACAAACAGCTTTCTAACTAAAAAGCGCAAAAAGGAATTTGGACTTTTCAACATACTTGGTATGGAAAAAAAGCATATTGCGAAAGTCATGGCATATGAGAGCATATATGTTGCTCTGCTTGGTATAGGCGGCGGACTTAGTTTCGGAATACTTTTTGATAAGCTTATGTTTGTGGCGGTAACACGTCTTGTAAAATCGGAAATACCACTGGGCTTCTATGTATCGGACAAAGCTATAGTAAGCACGCTTATACTTTTTGGGATACTTTTTTTCCTGATATTCCTCAATTCGTTGAGACTTATCCACCTTGCAAAGCCGATAGAGCTTCTGAAAGGCGGCACTGTGGGAGAAAAAGAGCCAAAGGCGAAATGGCTGATAGCTTTGTTCGGACTTGCATGTCTCATAACTGCCTATTATATAGCGGTAACGGTAAAAAATCCGTTGGCTGCATTATCGCTGTTTTTTTTAGCGGTCATACTTGTTATTCTCGGAACTTACTGCCTGTTCACGTCCGGCAGCATAGCGTTTCTGAAGATACTCAAAAAGAACAAGAGATATTACTACAAAACCAACCATTTTATCAGCGTATCCGGCATGATGTACCGCATGAAGCAGAATGCCGTGGGACTTGCCAATATCTGTATTTTGTCCACAATGGTCCTTGTTATGGTTTCTTCGACGTCGTCGCTTATGATAGGCGTTGAGGGTATTATTAACGACCGTTATCCCTATCAGCTTGAATTCAATACATATACGTCCGATACTGAAACGATACGTGATGTTACCGATATTGTCAATGAAACAGCAGATGAGGAAGGCGTCGGTATAACAAAGCAGACAGTATACACAAGTATACAGTTTTCGGCTGTATACAGAGGCGGCAACGAATTTGAGTGTCCCGAAGAAAACGATCTGAACATGCTCGACTATGTATATAATCTTAACTTTATACCGGCTGAGGACTATTCCAATTATATCGGCAAAGACGTGACGCTGAATGACGGAGAGGTAATATTTTACTCAAACAGCAAACCTTTTAAGCGGGACAACTTTAAGCTTTTCGGCAAGGAATACACGATAAAGGAGCATACGGACAATTATATCAGCGATGGACTTATGGATGCGGAACTCGTTCCGACCTTCGGTATGGTCGTAAAGGATATAGATGTCATAAACGAGCTAAGGACGGAGCAGAGTAAGGTTTTCGGTAAAAATTCAAGCACAGTTCTTTCGTATTGCAAGATCAATACTGACAGCGGCACGGAAGAACAGAAAGCTTTTTACAAGAAAGTATGGAACAAGTTAACCGAGTACACAGAAAAAAATGATATTACTTACACCACATCGTGTCGTGAACAGCAGCGTGAGGACGTATACGGATTGTACGGCGGACTGTTTTTCCTCGGAATCTTCCTTGGATTGCTTTTTACTATAGCAACTGTGCTTATCATCTATTACAAGCAGATCTCAGAGGGGTACGATGATAAAAACAGATTTGAGATAATGCAGAAGGTAGGAATGAGCGAGCATGAGGTAAAGAGCTCGATACGTTCGCAGGTTTTGACGGTTTTCTTTATGCCTCTTATAATGGCAGGAATCCATTTGTTGTTTGCATTTCCTATTATTAGGAAAATACTTGTAATGCTTCAACTGACCAATGTAAATCTGTTTATTGCCTGCAATATCGGGGTATTCCTCATATTTGCCCTGATATATGTCGCAATATACATGATGACGGCAAGGGTCTACTATAAGATAATTAAAAGATAAAACGTACAGCACGGGAGGTCATGTTTCCCGTGCTGTTTTTGCTTGCCTTAGAAAGCGGATGACGAATCATACATATCTTTGAGCTTGCCGATAGCTTTTTTTTCAATGCGTGAAACATAAGAACGGGAAATACCAAGCCTTTCAGCAGTTTCATTCTGAGTATGAGGAGAACCCGAATACAATCCGTAGCGGTAAATGATAATTTCAAGCTCTCTTTTATCAAGACACTTTTCAAGAAATCCGTAAAGCTGTTTTGAGCGTATGTTCAGTTCGACCTGCTCGTGAATATCGACTCCATCATCAATAAGGTCGATAAGCGTCATGGAATTTCCGTCTTTGTCAGTCTCAACAGGTTCCCCGAGGTATATGTCGCCTGCGGATTTTTTCGCGGCACGGAAATTCATCAGTATTTCATTTGCAACCCTATCTCAGCGGCTCTTGAAATTTCGTCATTTGAAAGGTCTATTTGCGAATCCTCAGAGCCGAAGAAGTAAATATGAACATTTTCTCCGTCCCATACGATTTTGTGTATGATACTGCGGAGTGCATTCCGTTTCTGCTCAACTGTCATTTCATCAATGTAATTGGCTGTATTTGAAAGCATTTCGGAAAGAATCTCAAAATCTTCCTCCGATGATGTGTTACTGTTGGCAAGCTCAAGGTATTCGTTTATTTGTTTTTCAATAGCTTTTATTTTGCTGTCAATTTCATTGATTTGATTTAGTATGTAGCTGGTTGCTGCTGAATCCTCAGACTGTGCAAGCGTTTGCAAAAGGTTTTTTATTTGATTTTCATACTTCGTTTTTGACTTTCTCAAATGTTTTAAAGACTCTTGGTAGGATTCGTTGTTGTAGTCCATATTTCGTAAACCACGTTTTAAATGTTTCATGAAGTCGGAAGTATCTGCCGCTAATTTCTTGACTTCCTCACAAACAAGACGATCTAACTCATTGCCATTAGGACGTTTTATATCGCATTTCTGACTCTTGCTTTTTTCTTTGAGTTCGCAAAGATAATCATAAATTAATTCGCCGTCTTTGTTTCGTCGCTGAGTAAGTTTTGGACGCATAAAGCTTCCGCAATGTCCACAGCAGAGAAGTCCTGACAGTAAAGCTACATTGCTTTTGGGCTTACGATACGATTTGGATTTATTCTGATAAAGCAGCTTATGAGCTTCAACCCAATCTGCGCCGTTAATAAGTCCTGTATGTTTTCCAACTGAAATCACCCAATCGCTGACAGCATTTATCACGTTAGTTCTGCCTGTCTGCTGATTTGTTTTGTTGTACACCATCATTCCATGAATGCCGTCAAATTGTTCCTTATCTGAATAGATTTCAGTATCAGCAGCAGTAAAGTAATTCCACGCCTGTTCATCAGCAATAAGGTAAACAGGATTCTGCAAAATATTTTTGAGAGCAAATCGAGTAAACGGCTTACCTTGTTTTGTTAGTATATCATGCTGAATCATGTAAGTTTCTGTTTGAGTGAGAGACTTGTATTCAAGAAATTTCGAGTAGATAAGCTTGACTAACCTTGCTTCTTCCTCGACAATTTCAAGCATATGGGCTTTTCGTTTTCGTCCGTCAACTGTAACGCTTCCCACTGTCTCCACACTTCTGTAACCTGTGGGAGTATTACCTCCCAGCCAGCGACCGTCTCTTGCAAGGTAGAGCATATTGTCACGAATTCGCTCTGCAATAGTTTCTCGTTCAAGCTGAGCAAAAACCATTGTCATGGTGAGCATTGCCCTGCCGGTAGAAGTATGAGTATCAAAATTATCGTTTATCGAAACAAAGTCAACGTTATGAAGCTTCAATTCCTCTGTAAGCTTGATAAAATCAGAAATGCTTCGGCTTATTCTGTCAAGTTTATAGCAAACGATCTTGCAAATGTTATTTTGTCTGCACTCTTTGAGCATTTTCTGAAACTGAGGTCGGTTGGTATTTCCGCCCGAGTATCCTTCATCTTCAAAAATCAAAATGTCATCTTCTTCAACGTCAGTAAAATACTTTTTTATGTGCGTTCTACAAATATCGACCTGACTTTCGATGCTTTCTCCTTTGCCTGTAAATTTTGATTTTCTTGAATATATGGCAGTTTTACGCAAATCAATCATAGCGACCTCCTTAAATGTATTGAGTAAACTTGTATAACATTTCGGCTTTTACCCCTAAGACTATTATACCGCAAATTTGCTTTAATTGCAACAATTTTAACGAAATTAGATGAAAAATTTTGAAATTGCAGCAGACTGATGCAATAGAAATGCCCTGTGATGTGTTATAATCATCATAGGGCATATGTTTTAGAATTCATCAATTTTATCAGCAAGCGCTCTGACAGTAGTAAGAAAGGTCTTTACCTTGCGTTTATCCTTAGTTTGAAGCATGGAATTGAGAGTTGTAAAAAGGTTTTCATTTGGTGCGACAGAATCGAATATCAGGTAATCCATGCTTACATTAAGAGCTTGTGCTATCCTGAAAAGCGTATCAAGCGAGGGGATTCGTGTACCCCTTTCAATATGTCCGATGTGTGCTGTTGAAAGCTCACAAATCTCTCCGAGCTGCTCCTGCGTTACATGATGCTCCTTTCGTGCCTTGCGTATTCTCATGCCGAGCGCTACATAATCAAGTTCTTTTTCCATAGCTTCACTTCCTCATCTTTTATTATACATTATTTACAAATTTTTATAAATTAATTCGGAGCATTTAATATTGACTATAAGCATTATTTGTGCTATAATTAGCATAAACAATATTTTTGGAGGAGATATTGATGAAAAAGTTTATTGGAGTAATTTTATGCTGTTTACTTATTATGACAGCTTATGGTAAATCAGATGAATCAAAGAGTTCGTCTGAAAACAGTGAGATAAATGTTTCAAGTGAAGCAACTACGTCTACAACTGTTGAAAAACTGACTACTGAATCAACTTCATTGTCAGAACTTACAAGCATAGATCGCTCCGATATATTTGGTTTAAATTGGAATGATAGTATTGACTTAGTTAAAGATAGAATGAATTCCTACATCAATACATTTGAGGAAAGCAACGTTGGCGATGTAGAAGGAGCTACTGTAAAAACAGGACTTGGATATATTGATGTAGATTTTTTGGGAGAAGTTTGTGATGTTACATTCAGATTTAATGACTATAAGTTACATGATATGTCATTTAGCTATATATGGGGAGAGAATAAAACTATGTCTCCCGAGGAGTGGACTGAGATTATTTCCGAGAAGTTTGGAGAATACTCATTGCTTGAAGGCTCAGACCATGCATATATCTGGAAAGGAGTCTACAACGGAACAACTGATATTACTCTTTCATGGTGGGATTACGGTATTGTTTTTGATTTTGTCGACGTTTCAGAACCATTAGCGGAGGGAAGCGGTAATATAATAAGCGATGATGATTCAGAAAATATGATAAAAATGTATTCTGATATTGCTACTGTTAAACAGCAAATGCTGAGTTATGAATTAATTTCCGAAGAAGAAACAGTTGATACGTCAAATAATCCTCAAACACTGTTGACTTACGAATACATTCTTCAAAATGGTTCAGAGTGTGAATTGAGATTCTGTTTTCAAAGCGTTGGACTAATTGGAGTTAATTTCCTTTTCCCAGAAACTATGTATGAGGGAGTAACACTATTTGATAATATCTATGACAATTTATCTAAACAATATGGAGAAGCTACCGAATTTGATGAATTTTCAGGAGGTTACCGTTATGCTAATTGGACAAACAGTCCGTACGGAGAGGGATCTTCGTTGTATTTAGCAAGATTTGAAGATTTAAAGGTTCAGTTTTCGTACTGGGCAGATGAAAACTCAAATGAAAATCAAGATAAAATTTCATCAGTTGATATTTCTACACTTCCTATTACAGACTATTCTTTCTTTACAGATGACCCAAATTTGATTTCTGTTAAGGAATATTCTGATATTGATGTTGACAGTATTCCGAAGAGTGATTTGGATACTATTAATTCACTTATTAATACTATGAGGGTAAATGAAGCATATTCATCTTCGTTTGGACAAGTTATTTTAAAAATGTGTTTGGATTTTGATATAACTTATCAAAGAAGCAATATTGACGATTCAATTTATCTTGTAAAATATTCAGGACGTTATCTTCCAAATCCAGATGCACCTGAAATCATTGAAAAGGGTTCAGTGACTTTAAAGGTCGATGTTGAATCAAATACTTGCAAACTGCATAAGGGTGGAGAGATGTATCAGTCTATGAATACATACGCTGTCTTGTATTAAGGAGGTTTTTATGGAATATTACAATGTTGGAGTAAAGTTCGGAGGAACTGACGATATGTGGGAACTTTTCTCAAAGAAGAATTGTTGGTTTATGGGTTATCATGAAAATGAAAAGCCAAGGCTTGACAAACAGGCGGTTAGCGTAAAGGTCGGAGATATACTGATTGCTAAAGCGTATGGCAGTACATCTCAATCTAATTATTTTGTACGAGCAATTGGAATAGTTACAAACACAAAGAAACCTGATGATATTCCAGAAGAGTACCGTGATAGATTAGGTTTTTCAGTTATATGGATAAAATTTTTTAAGGATTTGATTGCTTTGCCTGCGAGTGAATATGAACGAGGCGGAGTACATACATATACAATTCACCATGAGAGTAATATCGAATTCATTTCTAAAATAAATGAAATGATGAAGTTTGACTATGAGGAGAAAAACTATGATTTGTAAAAACTGTGGAAAAGAAATGAAAGACGGAGCAACTTTTTGCCCCTCGTGTGGAGCTAAGACGGAAGAAGTTTCTGTTAATGCGACTGTTGTTACTGCTGATGCACCAAAGAAAAAATATCCTACTAAGCTCGTCATTTGTGCAATAATTGCGGTTATCGTGATAATCGTAATTGCTATTGCGGCAAGTGGCGGTGATGATTCAGATTCTGACTCCAAAGGCAATGTTTTTAAGTCTAACAGTCAGTCGGGAGCAAGCTTTAACTGCACAATTGATGATGTCATTTCGGGTTACAATAAAAATATTGACAAACATCTTACAAATGGCGGTGACGATTTCAAACTTGATATTGGACATTTCAGCAAGGAAAACGGAAAATACTTCTTGTCATCATCCAATAATGCGTATAGTATAACTGTATTTATTGATGAAAATGATTATGTTTACGGTGTAGAATATGATGTTGATACTTCACTGCTTATGAGTGACGAGTATTCTGATTTGATTTTCGTTTTAGTGAGAGGATTATATAACTCTGTCGAACCTGATAAGAGCTACGATGAAATCAGAGAGATACTTGGGGACGCTATCAATAATGGAGTTTTACAAAAAGATAATGTAAAGCACGTTGTAATAGCAGAAAATAATTTGACCAAATTCGCCTCAATGGCAACACTTGATGAGTGAGTAATATTTTATCAGCGCTTCACGAAATGTGGAGCGCTATTTTTATGCCCTTTTACTTGATTATTACAGGTACATCAGCGGAAAAGAATTAACTAATATCAAGTCTCTGAGAATCAGGGATTTATTTTTTATACCCAAATTGTGAATTTTCTGTAAACAATTCTCGAATGAGGAGGTTTTAAATTTCTATTACGAGTTTAATTTGTCAAATAGAATCAAAGGCTTGTTACATTGGTTTAATTTGACTAATTTAAACAAAAGGAGTTGTTTACAATGAAAAACAACAAAAAAGTAACTACAAGGATAGTTACAAACTACACGCCTTCCGATGATGCTGTTACAGAAATTGTATACTGCGGAAACGTAACGGAAATCAAAGTGCTTGCAAAAAATCCTTCGAGTAACATTAGTCGCTTTAAGCATATAAGCAAGTACGAATTCCTCGATACATTGACTGGTGAGGTTCATGAGTCGCCAAAACAAGGAAATTCAAGTAATAAGTCAAGGAATCTTAACAAATCTTTTGAAAATCTTCGTTACCTTATCAACAATAACTTTCAATCTAATATTAATGAACTTCATGTTGTTCTGACTTATGCAGAAAAAATGGACGATTTTGACAGAGCTTCAAAGGATTTCAAATGCTTCTGGGAAAAGGCAAGCTATAAATACAACGACTTGGAGTATATCCGTATAATCGAACCTCAACATACTGGAACATGGCATATTCATGTTCTGGTAAAAACGGAAAAGAAAGGATATCTCACTCTTCCAAAAGATGAACTTGAAAAAATCTGGGGACATGGTTACGTATGGGTTGACAAGATAAAGAATAATGATAATATTGGCGCTTACTTTACTGCTTGTCTTAAAAATGTTGATGTATTTGAAAATGATTCAGAAAAGCCGAATGATACGAAGTGTATCGTTAAAGGTGCGAGACTGCATTTCTATCCACAGGGTAAAAGGTTTTATAGCTATTCAAAGGGGATAAAAAAGCCAGAACGTAGACGTACAACATACTCTGAAGCTATGAAAATTCTTAATCTCAATGATCTTGTTTATCATAAGGCAAAAGATATAATTCTTGCTGATGAAGAAACTGGAAAACAAACGACGGTGAATACAGTTCTTCGTATGCAGCTAAATTCAACACGCAAGAAAAAGTCATAATGTACAAACTGTGCTAAATAGGCTGTAATACGGAGGTTGTTGCTATGCAGGTAATATCTCATTTTCCGAAATCGGCTAACGTACAGAAAGCATTATGCAGTAATTTAGCCGAAATTTACGCAAAAACGGTAATTGAAAGAATACAAAAAATGAACCTTTCGGAAGAGGATACAAAAAGGCTTATCAATTTGATTTGTGATAAAGTCAAAATAAACGCTGGTACATAAACAGCGAAAGACGGAGCGTAAAGACTCCGTCTTATTTTTCGCACAGGCACTTGAAATCATGCTCATAAAGAATATTGTTTATCTCAACAACTGACTGAGACTTTTCAATTCCGAAAATAATAATGCTATCCCTTTCATCTTTAGGATATAGGGGAGAGAGCTTAGCTATTTTCAAGGCTGTCTGTATCTCGTCAAGATTCAGCTTCATTCCGATACATATAGAAAGCAAGACTTCTCTTGACGGAGTTCGTGGATTGGAAGGCGAAAGGAACTGATAGCAATACCTGTCCGAAAGCTCAGAATCCTTTGCTATCTGTTGAACAGTCAGCTTTTTCTCTTTGATAAGCAGATTCAGATACTCTTTTATATCACAGTCAAGTAAAAAGTCCTTGTTTTCCTGCAAATAAGCGTCAATACTTCCAGACTTTTTGAGAAGTTCAAGCAGTTTTTCAGTATCTTTTTGTTTCATTTCAAATCACCTCGAAAAATTCGATATTTACAATTTTATTATATCATGGTATAATAGAAAAAGCAATAGACGGAGGTGAGAATTTTGCAGAAATCCGAAGAATATCAATTTGTAAAGCGAATAAAACACAATGAGAAAAGTGATATAGTTTTATTGGAGCATAAAACTTCGCATATTCGTGTTATAAAACGTACATTTTCGGGAAACGCCGAGGTCTATAAAGCACTTCTGAATCATAAGATTAAGAATATTCCGCAAATAATTGATGTAATTGAGAACGATGATAATATAACTGTAATTGAAGAATACATAGAAGGTGTGACTTTATCCGAGCTTTTACAGGAAGCGCTGTACAATGAAAAATCGGTCAAAAAACTCATTTCTGAGCTGTGCGATGTTCTTGCTATCCTGCATGGTCATAACATTATTCACAGGGATATAAAGCCTGAAAATATTATGATTGACAAGACTCAGACGGTAAAGCTGATAGACTTTGATTCTGCAAGGATATACAAACCATACTATCCGAAAGATACTGAATATCTTGGAACAGTCGGCTATGCTGCTCCCGAACAGTACGGCGATACTCAGACTGATTCAAGGACTGATATTTATGCAGTCGGAGTATTGATGAATATAATGCTTACGGGCAAAACTCCCTCAGTTCAGTTATATAACGGAAGTCTTGGGAATGTAATTGAAAAGTGCATACCGGTAAATCCCGATAAACGTTATCAAACTGCCGATGAACTGAAAAAGGCTCTTTACCCTGATTATAAAAAGAAACGGTCAATAATGATTCCGTTAGTTGTTATGATACCTATTGTAATTGGATTATGTATTCTATTGCCAAATATCAAACATGATACAAATACTAAAGAAGAAAATCTCTATAATACTACTTTGCCTGTGGAAACTACAGTAACAACTAATGTACCACATACATATGCGACAACTTCTACTGCTGAGACAACGAATACCGTTGAAACAACAACTACAACGACTACCACTGAGACTTCGACAACTACAGTCGTTACTACAACATCAATCGAGAGCGAGAATTATTATTACATTGGTAACTATATGACTGAGGGCAAGTCTTATGGACAGATACACGACTATGGCGGTTATTATGACTGCGGAGGAACTGTTTTAGAGATTGATGATATTTCAAACGACAGCATTTCGTTTTCTATTACTGCATACGGATATGACGATGATTCAGAGCATAATATGAACTTTTCGGAAAGAAATGTTACTGCCAGCATTGTGGACGGTACAGCAAGCTATGAAATCAGCTTCTTTGAATTTGAAGATACAGATGAAAATATAGTCGGTACTTTGACCTTTGAAAACGGGAAAATACATCATGTAGTCACAAGACAAGGAGAGATAATTCTTGACGAGTATCTTACTTTTGATAACTTCGGAGTGTAAAGCTATAAACATAGCCTGAATCTTCGGTATCTGCCTACTTGGCTATCTTCATTAATTACTTTAATCATTTTATTTTATCTTTCTTGTTTAGAGCCTCTCAGAGCTTCTGTAAAGCGTTGGAGATTTGACGGCAAACGGGTTCGCTGAAAAGGCTGTAAGCTGTTTACGAGCCTGTCAGACGTCAATAAGAGTGTTCTGGAAACTAAAGAGCTTTTTAAAAGTCTTTTTCTGAATGTTTACCTTGTCCTGCTCCCACTTTTTAAGAGTTCCGAGAGGTGTTTTTATATAAATTGCAAACTGGGATTGCGTGAGCTTCATAGACTTACGCAGTCCCTTTATCTGTTTTCCCTGACCGTTGTATAGGAATAAATTATAATCATCAAGCAGTGAAGTGACATCAATTCCGAATAGTTCTGCTGCCTTTAACAGCTTGTCTATCGGATAGGCTTCAAGGACGTTTTCTTCATATCGTGAGTATGTAGTCCTGTCAACCTCCATGACATTTGCAACATCACGCTGTAAAAGTCCACTGTTTATGCGATACCATTTCAGCTTGTCCGATACAGTTTCAAGTTTTTCAGGATCGGGATTATCACGAAGAAATATTTGCGATTTTGTAAGGTGACGATTATTGATGAAACGCAAAGTGTGAATATACAACGGAGCATATCTGACCTTGCCGTTTTTATTCTGATACATAACGAAAAAGTTGTCGCTCATTTTGCTGTAAATCTTCCATATATCCGAAAAGGTTCTCGGATTACTTCCTGTGATTTCATCAGAGCCGTTATGATATAGTTGCTTTTTCAATACATCTGCTTGCATAAGTAGCAAATTTAGCGCCTTTTTTATAGTCAAAGGTTGACACAGCTTTTATAAGTCCGATAGTGCCGATTGAGATAAGTTCGTCCTGTTCGGCGGCGGACTGAGTGTATTTTTTAACGATATGTGCCACAAGCCTTAGATTATGTTCGATCAGCTTGCTTCTGGCATTTTTATCGCCGTTTGACATTTTTTCAAAGCATTCAAGTTCCTTTGCTTTTGAAAGCGGTTTTGGAAAGATGTTGGCGTTTTCAACATGCAGGGCAAAAAAAAGCAGATTTTTAAGCAATTCAAGTATCATAGGCAGCACCACCGATCAAAAATATAGAGATACGGCGAGTAGCTTTCTCTTTTCCGTATCTTTCACATATTATATGTGTGAGGGCTTGAACAAAATGTCGAATTATAAAAAAGATACTTGTATTTTAGTGAATTTTGTGGATAGCGTGTAGAGAGAAATTTGTTGTCTTTATCCTTGTGTTTCACATGATTTTTTAAAAAATACTTGACAAATTTCTGAAAAAGATATATAATAAAAGAAATATTTAATAGAATCGGTATATATTTTGTTAGCTTGCACAGAACAACCATAGGTATATTGACGTATTTAAAAGGCTGTATCAAAAGAACTATGCAGAGTGACGTTATGGAAAGGCGGTGAGGCAATGGACAGGAACAGGGTCATTGCGTGGACATGCGGTATCATAGTATTTTTGCTTGTGATAATGGCAGGAAAAAGCTGTGCAGATGGAACTAAGCCTTCAAAGAAAACGACTTCCGAGGATAGCTCTGAAAGCACGGAAAGCGTCGGCTTTGGGATAAAATATCCCGAAATAGGCGCAGAATCAACTCAGGGCGTACAGTATGATATGTTCGGCAGACCGATCAAGGCTACCGAGCCTGAGTCGACTGAGCCTGCGACAGATGAATTTGGAAACGTTATCGAGCCTGTGACGGAGATTTTCACCGATGAGAACGGAAACGTTATCGAACCGCCGACGGAAGAACCTACAGAGCCTGAAACCGATGCTTTCGGCAATATCGTCGAACCCGAAACCATGCCTGATGAATCGGACGAAATTGCCGCAGAAACTGAAGCTTCTACCGAGCCTACCGAATATAAACCGCCGCCGGGCTTCAGCGGTTACGATCACGTTAAATATGACGAAGAGGGGAATCCTGTTCCGACGATTCCGCCTGATTTTGTAATAATTATAAATTAAACGGAGGAACGAAAAATGGTTGTTATTGAAATGGAAAACGGAAAGAAGATCAAGCTGGAGCTTTATCCCGAAATAGCTCCAATATCATGCGAAAACTTTGAAAAGCTTGTAAGATCGGGATTTTATGACGGACTTATTTTCCACCGCGTTATTTCAGGATTTATGATACAGGGCGGTTGTCCTCAGGGAACTGGTACAGGCGGACCTGGTTGGCATATCAAGGGCGAATTTTCCTCAAATGGCGTAAAGAATGATTTGAAGCACACAAGAGGCGTTCTTTCAATGGCTCGTGCGCAGGATCCAAATTCTGCAGGTTCGCAGTTTTTCATCATGCACCAGGACGCACCGTATCTTGACGGTCAGTATGCAGCTTTCGGAAAGGTTATCGAGGGTATGGACGTTGTCGATGAAATAGCGGCTCAGCAGACCAATTATGCTGACAAGCCTCTTGTACCGCAGGTTATGAAAAAGGTCACAATAGAATAGCAGGTGCGGACAAATTCTGTCCGTACATGTTTTAGGAGAGGTAATTTTATGCTTTACATCGGATGTCATCTTTCATATTCAAAGGGTTATGAGGCTATGGGCAGGCAGGCTCTTGACATTGACGCAAATACTTTTGCGTTTTTTACGAGAAATCCCCGAGGCGGGTCGGCTAAAGCTATCGCCCCCGATGACGCTGCAAAGCTGCGTGATATTCTTGCAGAGAAGAATTTCGGTAAGCTCGTAGCTCATGCTCCATACACAATGAATCCCTGTGCGGCAGACCCTAATATCCGCCGTTTTGCGAGAGAAGCTATGGCGGACGACCTTGTCCGTATGGAGTTTGTTCCGGGAAATTACTATAATTTTCACCCGGGTTCTCACGTAAAGCAGGGTACTGAGATCGGCATACAGCTCATTACAGAGCAGCTTAACGAATGCTTGACCGAAGAACAGTCAACAACTGTTCTGCTTGAAACAATGGCGGGTAAGGGTTCGGAAATGGGGCGTACCTTTGAAGAGATACAGGCGATTATAGACGGCGTTCAGCTTAAGGATAAGCTTGGAGTGTGCTTTGATACATGTCATGTGTGGGACGCCGGTTATGATATTGTCGGCAGCCTTGAAAGCGTACTGGAAGAATTTGACCGTATCATCGGCATTGAACGACTGAAAGCGGTACATCTTAACGACAGCAAGAATCCTATCGGTTCTCATAAGGACAGGCATGAAATAATCGGGTCGGGAAATATCGGTGCGGAAGCTCTTATTCGTGTGATAAATCATCCTGCTCTGAAAAATCTGCCGTTTATTTTGGAAACTCCCAATGACATTGATGGATACGCTAAAGAAATAAAATTTCTGCGAGAGAATTACAGCGAATAATTGGAATGCACTCTTTGATCAAAAGAGTGCGTTTTTATAGGCATCGGTTTGCAGACTATCAGACCTTCTCGGAAACTTCTAAGATCCTGCGTCATTCAGTGTTTTTCCAGTTCCCGATGAGGTTTGATTTTTAAAAAGTCGTTGGCGTATTTTATATTATAAAAGAAAAATCGACGTTATTAATAGTCATTTTTACTATTGAAAAAATCCTGTAAATGTGGTAAAATTAGATATTAGACAACAAGCAAACTTCTCAGGTTGTTGAACATGTCTGTTACATAATTTTAAAAGGAAAGGTTTTTTATGAGTAGTTCGGATATATGGAAAATCGCCTTAGTTGTAGTAATGATGATTTTTTCAGCGCTTTTTTCGGGTACGGAAACTGCGTATTCTTCGGTAAACAAGCTGCGGCTGAAAAATTATGAGGCTCAGGGCAGTAAAAAAGCGGCAAAGGCTTTGAAGCTTGCCAACCGTTTTGACGATGTGTTGACCGCTGTTCTCATTGGCAACAATATCGTTAATATCGGTACATCTTCCGTTGCAACGGTTATTTTCTGCAATTTGCTCGGCGACAGCGGCGCGGCAGTTTCTACGGCGGTAATTACTGTGATCGTATTGGTTTTCTGCGAGGTATTGCCGAAATCCTATGCAAAGAGAAACGCCGAGAAGATAGCGCTTCTTTTTGCTGCGCCGCTGTCTGTTTTGGTGACGCTGCTTAAGCCCTTTGTCTGGGCTTTAAATAAAATGTCGTCTGTTTTCAAGGGCGAAGAAGCTCCGACAGTTACCGAGGACGAGCTGAAATATATGATAGACGAAATCGAGGAGGAGGGCGTTATTGAGGAACAGGAAAGTGAGCTTATGAAAAATGCTCTTGACTTTGACGAGATAACCGTTAATGAGATACTGATACCGCGTGTTAAGGTGGTCGGCGTTGAGTTGACAGATTCCATTGACGATATAAAGGCAACTTTCGGTTCTGAGATGTATTCGAGAATGCCCGTTTACGAGAAAAGTCTCGATAATATCGTGGGAATTATAACGAATAAGGCTTTTTTCAAAATGCTGGTAGAGGGCAGATCGGACATCAGTGAGATAATACAGGAAGTTCCTCATATTGCAGATACGAACCTTATAAGCGAAGCGATGCGCTTCATGCAGCGTTCAAAAGTACATCTTGCCGTTGTGACCGACCAGTATGGCGGAACTAAGGGAATCATTACACTCGAGGACATAATCGAGGAGCTTGTCGGCGAAATTTACGATGAGGACGATGAAATTATCACCAGTATTGTAAAAATCGGAGAAAACAGATACGAAACGGCAGGGGATACTGAAATCGACGATTTACTGGAGCTTTTAGAGCTTGACGAGGCTGTTGTCGATACCGATTATTCCACCATTGGCGGCTGGATCACCGATGTTATGGAGCATATTCCTGAAGCAGGGGAATCGGCTGAAACAGGAAGCTTTCGTCTGACAGCCGCTCAGGTTAATGAAAATAAGGTCGAAAAAGTTATCATTGAAGTGCTGAGGAAAAATGATACCGAGGAGGTCTGATGAAAAAATCCCGTCAAAGCTACGGTTTGACACAGCTTTGACGGGATTTTTTTATTTTTCGGAAGTCATACAGTCTTGTTTTTTGATTTTTATAAGCACGAGAATAATTCCCGTAAGGAGAACCGCTGTAATAACGATACTTCCCTCAATGCCGAACTCTCCGCCGGTGAGCAGCTTTGAGGAGCTTACGGCGGTTACGCTGAGTAGCGATTCGGTTTCACCTGTACCGCTTACGCTTATTCCAAAAATGTTTCCCTGACTGAAATTCCATATCGAATGAACAGCGCAGACTCCCCATATATCGTCAAATGCGATCATATAAAGTCCTGCAAAAACACCAAAAAGCGATAAATTAAAGAATACAAGCAGATTAAATCCGGGATTAACGATATGTGCAAGACTGAACGCCGCTGAACTTATTAAAACCGCTGTCCAAGGATTGTGGCGGCTTGCAAGCGTGTTCATCAGATAGCCTCTGAAAATAAACTCCTCGCTCATTCCCTGAATGAAAAATCCTGCTGCAAACAGCGTAATTATTCCGAAATTGATATTGCTGCACAGCTTGATCCTGTTTATTCCAAGGGCGGCGGAAATAAGTACGGCGGCGGTCATCATGAGCAGTCCGACAGCGAGTCCCTGAAAGTAATGAATACCTGCTTGTTTCTTTCGCACACCCATTGAACTGAGGTGGCGTGCTTCTACGAAACGGCAGTAGATAACGGCTGTTAAAGTCCCTAAAATCGTACAGAAAAGCGAGCAAAGCAGATATTTGGTCTGCATACTTACTTCAGTGGAAATCTCCATCATTTTCTTAAAATCTCCGACAACGCCTTCTTCCATGGCACGGCGGCTGATTTCGGGAGACGCCATTATGGTTGGGATCACCGATTCTGCGGCTAAGCATATAGCGAAAATAAATACGAAAATAATCAGATTAATAAACAGATTTTCGGAAGCCGTTGATTTTTTAGCCTCCTCGAACATTTTACATTTAAGTTTAAGCATTGCTGCCTCCAAAATCACTTCTGAATTTTTTACGCAGTTCCCAGAACGCTACTGCGCTTGCGGCGGCAACGTTTAACGAATCAACGCCTTCCGCCATGGGGATCTTGACCGTGTAATCACATGCTTCTATCGTGCTTTCCTTAAGTCCGTCACCCTCCGTGCCGAGAATTACGGCTATTTTATCAGCCTTTTTAAGCTCACTGCTGTCAATGTCAACTGTATTGCTGTGCAGAGCCATAGCTGCGGTTGTAAATCCCATTGATTTTAATTCTGATATATATTCGGGGGACTTGCCATTTATGTATGTACATGGGATTTTAAACACCGTCCCCATGCTTACACGTATCGCCCGGCGGTATAACGGGTCGCTGCTCGACTCGGTCAGCAGAACGGCGTCAAAGTCCAATGCCGCCGCAGAACGTATTACCGCACCGATGTTGGTTTGATTCATTACGTCCTCCAAAACGGCTATGCGTCGGGCATACGCGCAGATACTTGCAGCCGTGGGGAGTGTTTTCCTCCGCATGGCGCAAAGAATGCCCTGTGTGAGTTTAAAGCCGGTAAGCTTAGTCAGAATTTCGCTGTCTGCCGTGTAAATTGGAAGACTGCTGCATTTTTCAATTATATCGTTTGCCTGTCCGCTGATATATTTTCGTTCCGCAAGCAGGGAAACGGGTTCGTATCCTGCTTCAAGGGCAAGCCGTATGACTTTGGGGCTTTCGGCTATAAAAATACCCGAATCAGGTTCAAAGAAACGTTTAAGCTGAATTTCATTGCTTGAAACAAAAGGTATAAGTTCAGCCTCAGAAAGGTCTTTTATTTCAATTATCGGCATAGAGTTCTCCGGAAAACAGTTTTTAATACGGTGTAGATCATATTTTTACTCCTTTGGATCAATATACTATAGCAAACGACAAAATATTTTGTCGTTTGCTATTTGCCGATCCGCACGTAGCGAACGTTAGTGAGCGAATGTGCGAGGCAATTAAAATCAAAATTATAGTGAACGTCAAATTTATTTTGACGTTCACTATAATTATGCCATAAAAAATAAGATGTGTCAAGTGTTTTAAATAGAAATCACGGATCGCTTTATGAAATCCGTGATCTTTATTTTTTAGTACTATTACTCGACCTCTGCTTTGAACTGCGGCATAAGCTGTAGCTTGTGAAGACCGTTTCTGTGCATTCGGTCGATTTTTTGTTTAAGTTCGGGGTTTGACGATAGGTCGTCAAGTCCCCTGATGTAGCGGTCAAGCTCGGCATAGGTGAAACCGAGGTTTTCCTCGTCGGTTTTGCCGCACAGACCGTCAATGGGTACTTTATGAACAAGTCTTTCGGGAAGTCCGAGATAGTCGCCTATTTGAAGAATTTCCGTGACCGTAAGCGATGAAAGCGGTGAGAAATCGCCTGCCGCATCGCCGTGTTTTGTTGAATAGCCGACCCAGTCCTCAGAAAGATTGCATGTATTGACCACACGACCTCCCACACAGGCAGCAACAGCATACAGCGTAGTCATGCGGATGCGTGGAGGAGTATTTATTACAGCCTGAGAATTCATAAGAATATGGCTTTCGATCTCTTTTGTGAAGGCTTCGACTGTACTTCCGATATTTATGATATAGTGCGGTATACCCAAGGTCTGGACAAGGAGCTTACTGCAATCAATATCAGGCTGCTCACCCTTTGGCATAAGTACGCCGATAACTCTGTCTTTGCCGAGAGCTTTAACGCATACCGCTGCTGCAACGGAGCTGTCCTTTCCGCCTGAAATACCTATAACAGCCTTAGTATCGGGAGAAGCGGAAGTCTCAAAGTAATTTTTTACCCAGCCGATAAGTTCGGCGGTAATTTTTTCAACGTTGAAATTGTAGCTCATAAAATACCTCCATAGGGTATATAGTTATTTGGTAAGATCCTTTATCATAGCGTCAAATACAGGGAAATCCTTATCGTAGACCTCCTGCATATCTTCCTTGTCAGCATTCATAAGATCCTGAGGAGCGCGTATCGCCATGAACCAATCATCTGTTACCGCGCTTTTTTCAATACCGAGCCTGTCGGCGAGAGTTGAATCCGAAAGCATGAACCTGTCTTTTTCAATAAGCTCGTTATCCGAATATATCTGCGATAGATCGGTGAAAATACCGTCTGCCGACATAATATCCGCCGCCATATTATTTCCGATAACTATAACACCCTCTGCCGCTTGAAGCTCGGCTGTAAGCTTTGTATGAACGCCGTTGGTATAATCCTTTGTTTCTATACCCGTATAGGGTATATAGTAAACCGCCGCTTCGACTTTTCCGTTTCCGTTGAAATCCTCGCAAAACGATTCAACGTACCCTTTTAAATCGCCTTCTTCAGCGATCTCATTGCTTTCGCCTATTACCAGAACGACTATATCGGGGCGAGGCTTTGTAATAAGGTTGTAAGAAAGGAAAACAGCTATTGCTGTGAAAACCGTTCCTATTCCGAGCCACCATTTATTATGGTAAAAGAAATTAACGATTTTCTGTCGGAGAGTCAGTTTGATTTCTTCCTCATGCTCCTCATGAATAGTTTCGCTTTCTTCAATAACTCCTTGTTTGAGCCTTATAAGCTCCAGCCGCTCGGCTTCAAGACGTTTGTCACGCGCCTCTGCGGCTTTTTTTTTCCGTTCGGCAAGCTTTTTTTCAAGCTCTTCTTGTTTTTGTCGGGCTTCTTCAGCGGCTTTTTCGCGCATTTCACGGTTAGCCTCAAAAACGCTTTTTGAAATGTGAAGTTTATCGTCCTCTGATACGGGCGTTTTTTTGCTGTCTTTATTCTTCATTATCTTCTTTTTCGGGACGTCCGCTGTTAGCTGGAATTGGCTTCATGGTCGGGAAAAGAAGTACGTCGCGAATTGATGCGCTGTCGGTCAGCAGCATAACAAGTCTGTCAAGACCGAAGCCGAGACCGCCCGTGGGAGGCATACCGTATTCGAGCGCTGTAACAAAATCCTCATCGACCTCAGCGTTTGCTCCTTGCGCTCTTTTTGCTTCGACCTGCTTTACGAAACGTTCCTTCTGGTCTATTGGGTCGTTGAGTTCTGAAAACGCGTTGCCCATTTCACGGCAGTATATAAAGTACTCGAAACGTTCGGTGAATGCGGGATCAGAGGGCTTTCTCTTTGCAAGAGGAGAATTTTCAACAGGATAGTCATAGATGATAGTCGGCTGGATGAGTTTTTCCTCAACGAAAGCGTCAAAGAAAGCAAGAAGAACATGACCCTTGGTAGCGGCGTCGCCTTCTTCGACCTCAACGCCCTTTTCATTAGCGCATGCACGGGCAGCTGCGTCGTCTGTCCAGTCGTTGTAATCAACGCCTGCATATTTCTTGACGGCTTCTATCATTGTAAGACGCTCCCACGGCTTTCCGAGGTCTATCTCAATGCCCTGATAGGTGATTTTTGAGGTACCGCATACATTTTCTGCTATTGTGCGGTACATATTTTCGATAAGATCCATCATGCCTATATAATCGGTGTAAGCCTGATACATCTCAACGGTTGTGAACTCGGGGTTATGGGAAGTATCCATACCCTCGTTGCGGAAGATTCGTCCGACCTCGTATACTCTGTCGAATCCGCCTACGATAAGCCTTTTAAGGTACAGCTCCGTTTCGATGCGGAGGTACATTTCCATATTGAGCGTGTTGTGGTGGGTTATAAAGGGACGTGCAGACGCGCCGATCTCAAGAGTATGAAGAACGGGCGTATCTACCTCAAGGTATCCGAGACTGTCAAGATAATTTCTTACCTCTCGGATTATACGACTTCTTTTTACAAAAGTATCTTTTACCTCGGGATTGACGATAAGATCAACATAACGCTGACGGTAACGAGTGTCCTGATCTTTTAAGCCGTGCCATTTTTCGGGCAGGGGGAGCAGAGACTTTGAAAGGAGCTGTATCTTCTGCGCATGGATAGAAATTTCGCCCTTTCGGGTTCTGAAAACAAATCCCTCAACGCCGATAATATCGCCTATATCCCATTTTTTCTTAAACTCCTTGAAAAGGTCTGCGCCAACATCGTTTGAACGGACATAAACCTGAATTCGGTCGGTATTGTCACGAACGTCTATAAAGTTAGCCTTTCCCATATCGCGCCAACTCATGATACGTCCGGCAATGCGGATAATATTGCCGTTGAGAGTTTCAAGACCTGCTTTAACGGCATCTTCGTCACCGTTGGCGGCAGCAACGATCTCAGCTTCTTTGGCTTCGTATTCGGCTTTAAGATCGGCTGCTTTTCCCGTAACTTCGTATTTTGTGGTCTGATAGGGGTCAAAGCCGCCTTCACGAAGAGAGGCGAGCTTATCGAGACGATCCTTTTTTAGAATATTTATATCCTGCTCCTCAGTTGAAGCGAGGGGCGCATTGTTCTGATTTTCGCTCATATGAATCATCCTTTACTTAGTAATATCTATAACTTCAAAACGCAGCTCTCCTACAGGAGCTTCCACTACGAACGTATCGCCGACCTTTTTTTTCATAGCAGCCTTTCCGATAGGCGATTCATCGGAAATTTTGCCGTTTTTTATGTCAACGTGATTTGTGCCGACGATCTCAAAGGTCTCGGTCTTATCTGTTCCGACACGTTTTATTTTGATGATAGAACCCATACCGATCTCATCGACAGAGATATTTGAATCCTCGATGATCTCAGCGTTATCCACGGTATATTGAAGCTCTGCTATCTGGGCTTCAAGGATAGCCTGTTCGTTTTTAGCTTCATCGTATTCGGCGTTTTCGGAGAGGTCTCCGTATGAACGTGCAACTTTAAGTCTTTCCGCAACTTCTTTACGTTTATTGATTTTAAGGTCATCAAGTTCCAGCACCAGTTTTTCGTAGTTAGATCTTGACATCTGCTTACCCATAAAAAACACTCCTTCTGTTAAGGGCGGGATCATCGGAGATAGCGTCTGTACCGCTGTCTTTCCGCTTCTGCCGCATATTAAAATACATATTTATTATTATACCTGATTTTGGTCGGCTTGTCAAGAGTGAAATTTTTTTAAGTTTCTCCAAAAATCACTGCCAAGCAAGCGAAACACTATCATTGCGAGGAAAAAGAAAGAGAGCTGACCGTCCCAAGAAATGTGGCTGAAATATAAAAACGGAGGAATCCGATGGCTGAATTGCGGACGAAAATTAAGGAATACAGAGCCAAATTCAACATGAGAGCTGACAGGCGTGCGCCGTGAAACAATTATTCGGCTCGAAAAGGGACAGTATAATCTATCTCTCAGGCTTGCAATGGATATTGCACATATTTTTGGTACAACGGTAGAAGGGATTTTCTTCTTTAATGGTATATAGAAATAACTATAGGCTGTCTTAATATATTTATACTATCTCGTCCGAATTGGACGGGATTTTTTTATTTGTACAAAGATAGTAGATTTATACGCAAAGGAATAAATGGTAGAATATATCAACAAGAAAATCAAATATATCATGTCAAAATGTTGAGAGAAACGACTTAGGTTCTTGACTTTATGATTAAAATAGGTTATAATAGTATAAAGAGGATATTTTTAATGATTATACTATAAATGAGCATTCAAAAAAAATGCACAAAAACTAAGGACAGCAGCTCCAAAATGAGTTATAATGTAAGTGT
>CANQVK010000007.1 GCA_947627275.1 uncultured Ruminococcus sp.
AGCTTTTCTGCCTTACTTTCATACCTATATTATAGCATACTTTTCGCCTTTTGTACAGGGGTTTTTAGAGATGCCCCTTTACTGCAACAGGCAATAATACCTGTGTCTGGGGAAGCAAAAATTCAGCATATAACGAAGCAGAGGATAACGTTGATCCGTAAATTCCCAAAGTAAATTCCACAGTTGGAAAGGAGGCGGAATTTAGCGTAGGAATGGACGGAATTCAGTCTGAGAAAAGTGAAAAGGAGCACTCAAAAGTATTGGAAGTCAATTTTTTTATGCACCTAAAATTGAAAAAGGGCATAGCAAAGCAAGCCTGAGAAAAAATTTCCCAGACTAAATTTAGGTATCGGTGGAATTTACCAGTGGAAAATCAAGCCAGTAGTTTTGGCGACTGGACAACTTCCTTTGCAGGAATCTCGGATATACCTAAAGCGGCGGCAAGGTCAGCGGAATAGGCGAAGCAGAACATTTCATATGCGCTCTTGCCGTTGAATTGCTTTCTCTTAACCCCGTTGACGTGTGAAAAAATAAGGTTGATAGTTTCCTGCGTGAAATCATCAAAAGACTTTCCTTTAGGAACAATGTTCCTTAACAGTGTGTGATTGTTTTCAACATGTGGTTTTTGCTAGGAACAATTCGGGTCACAAAAGAAAACGGAAGTCTCCTTTTGTCCCTATAAATTGTTTTCAAAGGCGAAAACATCACTGAACTCACCACCGTTGTCCGTGAGCAGAACAGGAAAAATGTCTGCGAAAGAAAAGCCATGAGATTCCAGTGCCTGTTTCAACTGTTTTATCTTTTCTCCTGCCTCAGCAGCCGTTTTATTTTACAGCAAAATGCCGAACATGAAATCAACATTAATGAACTGGAATGTCATGATGACTTTTCCGCCAGGTCTGCCGATACGGTATCCATTTCGGAATAACAGCAGTTTGGATTTTCATCAATAAATTGCAGGAAATCCTCATAGCTTCTGCCAATTTTTAATCCCTTCGGAACATACTCGCCTTTTCGTCTCTTACGCTGTTTGAACTTAACCGCTCTCGGCAGATCAATCTTAGAGATCTCGTAGTATCCAAGCTGAATGTGACGATAGACGGTTGACTTTGATACAGACAAGTGATTGGCTTGTATCGAATGGTAGATGTGTTGACCGCCTTTCACAGCCTCCGAGATGATACGCTCGTTGGTGTAGAATTCTTCTTTGTTCAATGGAATTCCTTCTCGTGATTCAACCAAAGTCGTTTCGTACTCTGTCTGTGCGGTCTTAGCAACGTACTTCCTTCTGGCAAAAGGGCAGTTACTATGGTTTCTTTTGCTGCAACCGTTGCAAACAAATGGCGCTTTGAACAGCTTTGGACATATCGCGTCTGTCTTGGTAAAGCTGTTACTGTACTCCTTGGCGTGCAGTTTAACTTTCTTTGATACGGTCGTTGGGTCTTTCCCAATTCGAGATGCTATTGTCTTAAAGGTCATTCCCTTGCCCAGACACTCTTGTATATCCACTCGGTCTTCTAATGTCATATGTTTGTTCTTCATGATCTGGGATCTCCTTTCCCAGACTAAATTCTACCACAAAACTCTTCCTAAAGTAAATTCCTTTTCTAAATTCCACTGTGGAATTTACTTTGGGAATTTACTGCTAATTTTTGGAAACTTAAATTTTTCTCCACGCCTGTTGCAATTTTGGAATTTTTATGCTATAATAAAAATATCCAAAGTTACGGTAAAGGAGATTTTTATGCGTATCAGACATAAACCGTGGGCAAAGCCCGAATTGGAGGCTTGTCCGTTTTATATACCTGTTCCGAGTGAGAGTAAAGGCGGATGGACTGAGCTTTTTGAGAATCCTGAACATCCTCTTTACGTAGAATTGGGCTGTGGAAAGGGCGGATTCATATCGCAGGCAGCTCCCGCACATCCCGAGATAAATTTCATAGCTATGGATATAAAGAACGAAATGCTTGTTCTTGCCAAAAGAAAGCTTGAAGCAGCTTATAATGAGGCGGGGCGGACTCCCGAAAACGTTAGAATTGCCATTCAGAATATCGAGCGACTGGAGCTTGCATGGGATGAAAATGACCGTGCGGACAGGATCTACATAAATTTCTGTAATCCATGGCCGAAAAAGAAGCACAAAAAACGCCGACTTACACATACAAGACAGCTGTTGAACTATAAAAAGTTTCTGAGAGGGGAACTGTGGTTTAAAACGGACGATGACGAGCTGTTTGAAGAATCGTTCGAGTATTTTGCCGAAGCAGGATACAAAATTAAATTCAGTACATACGATCTGCACAGCGAAAGCGGTATAGAGAATTTTGTTACAGAGCATGAAAAAATGTTTACAGATGAGGGCAAAAAAATCAAATTTCTCATAGCGGAGCCTGAAAAGGAGGTACGATGAAATGGAATACAGTAAAGAAACTGAAAAATTTTCATACGGCTTCGGCGTGGAAAATTGTAAACTTAAGGATATAGTTTCTGCGGATAAGCCTCAAAAATCTCAAAAGCAGGAGCTTGCCGAGCTTGCGTTAAGTGCGGCAGCAGTAGTCGGAGTAACATTACTGAGGCTTAAAACTGGCAAAAAGAAGAATAAAAAATCCAAAAGAAGATCACGCTGATAAAAATTTGGAAAAACCCTTTACAATTTGATTACAATGTGGTATAATAAAAAAAACCCCTGTTGATCAGTTCGAGGTTTGCAAGTTACGGATAATATGCCTGTCTGAAACCTCAGACGGGCTATTTTTTCGTACAAAGACTTGATCAACTGAAATGGAGCATTTTATGTCAACAATATTAATAAAAAATATTCGTGCCGTCGATGCGAAAAACGATGTATATACAGACGTTTTTATCAGCGACGGCAAAATTGCGGAGGTAGAGCAGAATATCCGTCTTGGTGCGGACGAGGTCATTGACGGAACGGATCTTGTACTTATGCCATCTCTGTTCGATATGCACGTTCATTTCCGCGACCCGGGTTTTACACACAAGGAAGACGTGCTTACAGGCTGCGTCGCTGCTCTTGCCGGAGGAGTTACGGGCGTTCTTGCAATGCCAAATACCAAACCGCCATGCGACGACCCTGAGATCATACGCTATATAATTGAAAAATCCCGTGATACCGGAGTTGACGTGTATCCTGCGGGCTGCATTACAAGCGGAATGAACGGCACAGACTTGTGCGATTATGAAGCGCTTAAAGAGGCGGGCTGCATCTGCATTTCCGATGACGGCAGACCTGTCGAGAATGCGGAAATGATGCGAAGGGCGCTGGAGCTTTCGAAGGCAAACGGACTTCTTGTGGCGTCGCACTGCGAGGATCTGAACATAATAAACGGCGGGATTATGAATAAAGGCGAGATTTCCGAAAAGCTCGGCGTAAAGGGTATGGACAGGGCTTCGGAGGACTATATTACCGCTCGGGAAATGATATTGGCTCATTCAGTTGATGCAAGAATACATATTTGTCACGTTTCAACAAAGGGAAGCGTTGAAATGATACGCTTTGCAAAGTCAAAGGGAGTTAAGGTAACATGCGAAACCGCTCCGCATTATTTCATGCTGACCGATAAACTTCTTGAAAAGCGTGACGCTGATTATCGTATGAATCCTCCTTTGAGGACGTCAGAGGATGTGAAAGCGATAATCGAGGGCATTAAAGACGGTACTATCGACTGTATCATCACCGACCACGCCCCGCACACCTCGGAGGAAAAGAAGAACTTTGAAACAGCGCCGAACGGCGTAGTAGGGCTGGAAACGTCGTTTGCAGCGGCTTTGACTGCGCTTTACCATACGGGTGAAATAACGCTTAAGAAGCTTGTTCAGCTTATGTGCGTCAATCCGAGGAGAATTCTGGGACTTGAAATTCCTGCGATTCAGCCCGGAAAAACAGCAGACCTCATGATAGCTGACCTGAACAGAACGTGGACAGTCGAACCCGATAAACTGCGTTCAAAATCTCATAATACGGTATTCAAAGGCATGACTCTTACCGGCAAGCCGCTGGTAACAATATCAAAAGGCATAATACGCTATGATGATAGGAATAAATAGAATGGAGGAAAGAAAATGTCATTCGACAGACTTATTGAAAAGATCATTGAGCTTAAAAATCCTACGGTGGTAGGTCTTGACCCGAAGCTGGAATACGTTCCCGCTTACATACAGAGACGCTATCTTGAAAAGGACGGTCTTACGCTTAAAGCGGCAGCAAAAGCGATCTACGACTTCAATCAGTCAATTATTGACGAGATACACGATATTGTCCCTGCTATCAAGCCTCAGGCGGCTTACTACGAGATGTACGGTCACTATGGTATAAGGGCTTTGGAAAAAACGATACGCTATGCAAAACTCAATGGAATGTTTGTCATAACGGACGGAAAGCGCAACGACATAGGCGCAACCATGGAAGCGTACACCAATGCGCATCTTGGCTGTACAGCGGTAGGCGAAAATGTTTCTGAAGCTTTTGGAGCTGATGCGCTTACGGTAAACGGTTATCTCGGAACAGACGGCATAGCCCCTCTTTTAAAGGTATGCAAGGAAATGGATAAGGGAATTTATGTTCTTGTCAAAACATCTAATCCGTCAAGCGGCGAATTGCAGGATCTCAAACTTGATGACGGAACTCCGATCTATGCGAAAATGGGCGACCTTTGTGAAAAGTGGGGAGCAGATACGATAGGAAAGTACGGATATTCCGCAGTAGGAGCGGTAGTGGGCGCTACATATCCCGAAATGCTTTCAGAGCTGAGAAAGAGACTTCCCCACACCATGTTCCTTGTACCCGGATACGGTGCACAGGGCGGCGGAGCTGAGGGTTTGAAGGGCGGCTTTGACGAGTCGGGACTCGGAGCTATTGTAAACTCCAGCCGTGCAGTAATGTGCGCATACAAAAAGGAAGGCTGCGATGAGCGCGACTATGCAAAGGCTGCTCGACGTGAGGTCATCCGCATGAGGGACGACATAACTCGGTATATAAATCTTTAATTAAATCTAATTAAAAGGTGCGGCTTCAATGGCGCAGCCGCACTTATACAGCTTCAATTTTATTGAAAGGATCAATCAGAAATGTCTATATTTGATCAATCGAAAAAAGCATATCTTATGCTTGCGGACGGGCAGGTTTTTGAGGGCAGAAGCTTCGGTAAAGAAGGCACTGTTATAGGAGAAGTAGTTTTTACAACAGGTCTTACAGGCTATCAGGAGACGCTTACTGACCCGAGTTATTACGGTCAGATCGTCACCCAGACCTTTCCGCTTATCGGAAATTATGGCGTGAACAAGGAAGATAATGAGTCGGCTCAGTCATATGTAAGCGGTTATATTGTACGCGAGTGGTGTACAGCTCCGTCAAATTTCCGTTCTGAAGGTAATATCAATAAATTTCTTGAGAAGAATAATATAATAGGAATCTGCAATATCGACACACGCCGTCTTACAAGAACCATCCGTGAAGCAGGCGTAATGAACGGTGTTATAACAACAGAGGACGTTTATGCAGACAAAGACGAGCTTCTGCGGAAAATCCGATGTTTTTCCGTTAAAGACGCCGTAAAGTCCGTAACAGCTTCCGAGCCGAGAACTTATTCGCCAAACGAAAGTAAATATCGTGTCGTGCTTTTTGATTTCGGATACAAGCGCAATATCAGACAGGAGCTTGTGAAAAGGGGCTGCGAGGTAATTGTAGTTCCTGCGTGGACAACTGCCGACGAGGTAAAGGCTCTTGCTCCTGACGGGATAATGTTTTCCAACGGACCGGGAGACCCTGCTGAAAATACTGTTATCATCGAAAATATTAAGGAAATACAGAAGCTTGGCATACCGATCTTTGGTATATGTCTCGGACATCAGCTTATGGCTCTGGCAAACGGAGGTAAGACTGAAAAGCTGAAATACGGTCACAGAGGGGCAAATCAGCCCGTTATCGACCTCGAAAGCGGTCTTACCTACGTAACAAGCCAGAATCACGGTTATGCTGTTATCGGAGACAGCATTGACCCTGCTGTCGGACATGTTTCCCACATAAACGCAAACGACAAAACATGCGAGGGAATACGCTATACAGCTTCAAACGCACGTACAGTTCAGTTTCATCCCGAAGCTCACGGAGGTCCTTTTGATACTTCTTATTTATTCGATGAGTTTGTAGAGACAATGGCAGAAAATACAGAAAGGGCAGGTGAATGATATGCCGCTGAGAAGTGATATAAAAAAGGTGTTGGTCATCGGTTCCGGACCTATAGTTATCGGACAGGCGGCTGAATTTGATTACGCGGGTACTCAGGCATGCCGCGCCTTGAAGCAGGAGGGACTTGAGGTCGTTCTGATAAACTCCAACCCTGCTACGATAATGACGGATAAAGCTATGGCGGATAAAGTTTACATTGAACCGTTGACCCTTGATGTAGTAAAACGCATTATCAAGCTTGAAAAGCCTGACAGCTTATTATCCACGCTCGGAGGACAGACTGGTCTTACTTTGTCAATGCAGCTTGCGGCGGAGGGATTTCTCGAAGCGAACAACGTGAAGCTTTTGGGGGCAGACCCTGAGACTATCCATAAGGCTGAGGACAGACAGGCTTTCAAGGATACAATGGAAAAAATCGGAGAACCGTGTATTCCCTCAAAGGTCGTTGAGACGGTAGAGGACGCTATGGACTTTGCGCAGTATATCGGCTATCCCGTTATTGTTCGTCCTGCGTTCACACTCGGCGGAACAGGCGGCGGTATTGCGAATACCGAAGCGGAGCTTCACGAAATAGCTACGAACGGTCTGAGATTGTCGCCCATTACGCAGATACTCGTTGAAAAGTGTATAAGCGGCTGGAAAGAGATAGAGTTTGAGGTTATCCGTGACAGCAAGGGCAACGTTATTACTGTCTGCTCAATGGAAAATTTCGACCCGGTAGGCGTTCATACCGGCGATAGTATCGTAATCGCACCTGCTGTGACATTAACTGATCGAGAGTATCAGATGCTCAGAACAGCGGCTATCAACATTATCAAGGAACTTAAAGTCGAAGGCGGATGCAACTGTCAGTTTGCACTTCACCCGACAAGCTTTGAATATGCTGTTATAGAAGTAAATCCCAGAGTTTCACGTTCTTCGGCGCTTGCATCAAAGGCAACAGGTTATCCCATAGCAAAGACAGCGGCTAAAATTGCCATAGGATATACTCTTGATGAGATCATAAATCAGGTAACAGGCAAGACATACGCATGCTTTGAACCTGCTCTGGATTACGTTGTAATAAAATTTCCCAAATGGGCTTTTGATAAATTTGTTTACGCAAAGCGTACTCTCGGAACGCAGATGAAAGCGACAGGCGAGGTCATGGCTATCGGAACATCGTTTGAGCAGGCTATGATGAAAGCGGTTCGTTCGATTGAATTGGGTCTTGATACCATGAGCATGAAAAAGTTTGCTAAAATGACGGCGGACGAGCTGCGAGTCAAGCTTCATGATATTGACGATGAACGTTCATTCGTAGTATTTGAAGCGTTGAAAAAGGGCATTTCTCCGGAGGAGATCCACGAAATAACGATGATCGACAACTGGTTCCTTTACAAGCTTCTCAATTTGGCGGAACTTGAAAAATGGCTTGCAGACGGCGAATTAACAGAAGAAAAATACGATACGGCAAAGCAGTACGGCTATCTCGACAGTACCATTGAACGTCTCAGCGGACAGAAATGTCCGAGGCACAAGTCAGCCGTGTTTAAGATGGTCGATACTTGTGCTGGAGAATTTAAAGCGGAGACGCCTTATTTCTATTCGACCTTTGACGACGAAAACGAGGCAGAGCAGTTTATAGAACGTCAGAACTCCGATAAGAAAAAGGTTATCGTTTTTGGTTCGGGTCCTATTCGTATCGGTCAGGGAATCGAGTTCGACTACTGTTCTGTTCACTGCGTATGGACATTGAAAGAATTGGGGTACGAAGCTGTTATATGCAACAATAACCCCGAGACTGTTTCTACGGATTTTGATACCGGCGATCGTCTGTACTTTGATCCGCTTACCAAAGAGGACGTAGAGGCTATCATTGAAACTGAAAAGCCATACGGAGTTGTGGTGCAGTTCGGCGGACAGACGGCTATCAAGCTTACTCGTCATCTTGCGGATATGGGCGTTAAAATTCTCGGAACATCAGCTGATATGATAGACGCGGCAGAGGACAGAGAGCGTTTCGATGAAGTTCTCGAAAAATGCGAAATCCCTCGTCCGAAAGGACACACGGTCATGACTACGGAGGAAGCTATTGCGGCGGCAGAAGATCTGGGATACCCCGTGCTGCTTCGTCCTTCATATGTATTGGGCGGTCAGAATATGATAATAGCTCATTCAAAGGCGGACGTTGTGGAATACATGGGTATCATTACAAGCCACATGATAGAAAACCCCGTGCTTATCGACAAATATATGATGGGTACTGAGGTCGAGGTAGACGCAATTTGCGACGGTGAGGATTTTCTTATCCCCGGTATCATGGAACATATTGAAAGAGCAGGAGTTCACTCGGGCGATTCTATCTCAATTTACCCTGCGCAGCACCTTTCGGATCGAATAAAACGGATAATCGTTGAATATACGCGTAAGCTTGCAAAAGAGCTTAATGTAATAGGTCTTGTAAACATCCAGTATGTAGTGTATAATCATGAGGTTTATGTTATAGAGGTAAATCCCCGTTCGTCCAGAACAGTTCCATATATAAGCAAGGTTACCGGAATCCCCATGGTCGATATTGCCACAAAGATCATGTTCGGCGCAAAGCTTAGGGACATGGGATATGAAAGCGGTCTTTATCCCGCCGGAGACTATGTTGCGGTCAAAGTACCTGTGTTCTCATTTGAAAAGCTGACCGATGTGGATACAATGCTCGGTCCTGAGATGAAGTCAACAGGCGAATGTCTTGGTATCGGCAGAAATCTTGAGGACGCTCTGCTAAAGGGACTTATTGCAGCAGGCTTTGACCTGAAAAAGCAGGGAGGAGTTCTTATTTCCGTCCGCGATTCTGACAAACAGGAGATACTTCCCATTGCCGATAAATTCGAGAGAATGGGCTTTGAACTTTATGCGACCTCCGGTACTCAGAGCGTGCTGACGAGGAATATGATAGCTTCACATCTTGTGCGAAAAATTTCCGACGGTGAGCCTAATGTGGTCTCTCTGCTTGAAAGCGGAAAAGTAAATTATGTAATATCGACGTCTGCAAAGGGCAGACTGCCGGAGAGGGACAGCGTTAAGATGAGACGTAAATCCATAGAGCGCTCCATATGCAGCCTTACTGCGATAGATACGGCAAAATCCCTTGTAAAGGTGCTTGAATCGGGCAGGACGATCAATGAAGTTGAGTTGGTCGATATAACAAAAATCTGATCAGCAACTTTAAAAATTGATTTACGTGAAATTGATTGCCGTTCACTTGACTAATTTCCCATAATAGGGTATAATAATTATTATCATATTAAAAAGGAGAATTTTAAAAATGAGCGAATGTACACACGACTGTTCTTCCTGCGGAAGCGACTGCGCAAGCAGAACCGAACCGCAGAGTTTTATCGAAAAGCCGAATCAGCTTAGTAAGATAGGCAAGGTTATAGGCATTGTCAGCGGAAAAGGCGGAGTCGGAAAAACTATGATTTCTTCTATGCTTGCCGTTGCAGCACAGAGAATGGGTAAAAATGTCGGTCTGCTCGACGCGGATATTACAGGACCTTCCGTACCAAAGGCTTTTGGTATTCATGAAAAGGCTGACGCTTGTGAGTTTGGCATTATTCCACGTAAAAGTAAAATGGGAATAGATATAATGTCGATCAATCTTCTGCTTGAAAACGAGTCTGATCCCGTTGTTTGGAGAGGACCAGTTATTGCGGGCGTAGTTAAGCAGTTCTGGACAGACGTTATCTGGAAAGATATTGATTATCTGTTTGTTGATATGCCTCCGGGAACAGGAGATGTGCCGCTGACTGTATTCCAGTCTATTCCTGTGGACGGCATAGTTATAGTGACCTCGCCGCAGGAGTTGGTTTCCATGATAGTGGAGAAGGCTGTAAAAATGGCGAAGCTCATGAACATTCCGATTATTGGAATCGTTGAGAATATGAGTTATTTTGAGTGCCCTGACTGTGGAAAGAAGCACAAGATATATGGCGACAGTCATATTGAGGATATTGCAAATGAATACGGGATTCCCGTGCTTGCACAGATACCGATAGCGCCTGAGCTTGCAAGGCACTGTGATCAGGGTACGATCGAGCTGTTTGAGGGCGATTGGATAGACCCTGCGATAAATCAAATTATAAATTTATAAAATCTAAGCGGCAGTCGGCATTTAGCCGGCTGCCTGTTATTATACTAAACGCTATAGCAAAACGCGCAATAAATGACAAGCAGATTTTGCACATAGCAAGGCGGAGGACGCAGGCATACTGTCGTATGGCAAGGACGACAACGATGCAATGTGTAAAATATGCTGTCAGATATGCGTGATTTGCTATAGCGTTTAGTATATACTCACCGATAATATGTTTTTGTCGTATCCCTTGACATACGGATTTTCTGTTCAGCATCCTTTGGACATTTTGCAGTAGCGGCGAGTATATTTATGAAAAAATAAAAAATACCCTTTACGTCCGCCTAATTTTGTGATATAATAAATATGATCTCTAAATCCAAGAGGGAGGTAACAAAATTGATTTACGTTACAGGCGACACGCACGGCGACATTACACGTTTTAAAGATACGCAGATGAAAAAGCTGAAAAAGGGTGATACGCTTATAATCTGCGGTGATTTCGGATTTATCTGGGACGGCTCAAAGAAGGAAAAGTCCATACTGAAAAAACTGACGGCTCTTGAATATAATATTGCATTTATTGACGGCTGCCATGAGAATTTTGATTTGCTGGAAAAATTTCCTGAAAGTACATGGAACGGCGGTATGGCGAGAGTGATCGCTCCTAATCTCATTCATCTTATGAGGGGACAGATATACACTATTGAGGGCAAGAAGATATTCACATTCGGCGGAGGTCACAGTCAGGATATTGAATTTCGCCGTGATTCAGATTGGTGGGAACGTGAGCAGCCTACTCATGAAGAAATAATGGAAGCGGTAAGCAACCTCGAAGCTCACGGAAATGCTGTAGATTTCGTTATAACTCATGAACCTCCAGCTTCTGTGAAGGATTGTCTTGGCGTTGACGTATTCCAGCGTATTGAAGTTCATGCGTTGTTTGAGGAAATTATCAAAAAATGCCGTTATGAAAAATGGTTTTTTGGGAAATGCCATATCGACAAGCATATTCCCGTAAAATTTTATGCCGTATTCAATAATGTTACTCCACTGAAATAGTAATTATCTGCGCAGTTCGTGCATAAAATGTACCAATATTGAATCGAGGTGCTTTTATGAAGAAGATAAACAGAACTGACTTATTGATTTTTATTGTTTCAGCAGAGCTTGCAGGAGCTGTTTCTGCATTGCTTTCAGGCGGATTCGGCAGCTTTTATGCCGAGCTTACTAAACCGCCTTTTTCTCCGCCGGGGTGGATATTTCCCGTTGTATGGGCTGTTTTATACGCGCTTATGGGAATTTCTGCTTACATTGTCTACAGCAGTGAAAGCTATTCCCGAAAGACGGCTTTGGGAGTTTATATAGCGCAGCTTGCGGTGAATTTTTCTTGGAGCATAATTTTCTTCAGATTCAAGCTCCTGAATGCTGCTGCGGTAACGGCTGTTATTCTGGCGATACTTGTGGGTATCATGATATACTGTTTCGGACGCATACGAAAGTCAGCCGGACTTATAAACATACCTTATCTGTTGTGGAGCGTATATGCGTCATATCTTGCGATCGGTACGGCACTTCTTAATTAATAGACTTCCTCGGAAACTAACGCACACCGTCTGTAAAATTTTTTGCCATATAGCTGCGTTGAACATCCTCGACAGGCGACAGCATGTCTTGCGTGGTTCTTCTTGCATCGAGTATATTATACTTCCCTCTACTGCAAATCCAAACAATGCTGCTGATATAATTTCTGTCACTCTGCGTCAGAAATCCTCACCATACAGCAAGTATGCTTTCGGTTTTCTTCCTTGATTGACGAAAATTCTATTCATCATTTTTATTTGGATTTGCAATAGAGGAAAGTATATAAGGCAAAAAAATTTCCAATAATTTATCATTGATTTAACGAGAAGTTTGTGCTATAATAAAATTATCCCAAGAGGGGAAATAAAATCGACGCAAAAGAATGTGCGCAGTCCTTGCGCGGCGATGAATTTGGAGGTACTTAATATGTGTAATCTTTGGAAAATGCTCTGCGACCTGTTTAAGTGCTGCAGATAAACATTAAGCTTTGATGATGAAAAACGACCCGATAGGATACTGTTCCTGTCGGGTCGTTTTTTATTATTTCCACGGACGTTTATTTCCCGTCCAGCCTTTGGTTTCCCAGTATTTTTTATCAGCCTCGTTAAAGCCGTTTTTTTGCATTTGCCGCATAATGGCAAAGAAGAGCTTTGTTTTGAGAGTTGGTTTGACGCGGTTTTCTTTAGCGGCTATCTTTCGTGCAAGAGCGTCAATATCTTTTTCAATTTTATTTTTTCTTTTTAGGCTTACTTTATCCCATGAAACTTCTCTTACAGCAAGACCGTATTTGTAGGTTTTGGCAATTCCCCAGAAAAAAGTACTGTCAGCCATGTCTTTGTTGGTGCTTTTCATTCCGGCGCCGGCGGCTGTTGAGATACATACGGCTTGCTTTGAGAACATTTTTTCTTCGGGACGATGTACCATCCAACGCCAACCGTAATGATCAAGGAAAGACTTCATTGCGCCTGTTGAGTGATAAACATAGACGGGGCTTGCAAGTATTATCAAATCAGCATTGTCAATCGCCCTCGTCAGCGGAAGAAGCTTTTCATAGTGGGGGCATTCAGTTTCAGATTTTTGAAAGCACGTACAGCATCCAAGACAAAATTCTCCGAAGTCCCTCGGCAGGAAAAATTCTTCATATTCGCTTCCGAGTTTTTTTGCCAGCATTCTTGCAATATGGCAGGTTGAGCCGTTATGACTTTGACCGTGTATTATTGCGATCTTCATAATTTCCCCCTTATAGGTCTATAATCTGATTTGTAAATTATAGTGAACGTCAAAATAAATTTGAAGTTCACTATAATTTTGATTTTAATTGCCTCGCACATTCGCTCACTAACGTTCGCTACGTGCGGCTCGGCAAATAGCAAACGCCAAAATATTTTGTCGTTTGCTATAATTGCAGTAGTATATATACTAAACGCTATAGCAAATCACGCATATCTGACAGCATATTTTACACACAGCGTCGTTGTCGTCCTTGCCATACGACAGTATGCCTGCGTCCTCCGCCTTGCTATGTGCAAAATCTGCTTGTCATTTATTGCGCGTTTTGCTATAGCGTTTAGTATAGATGAGAAATATTTCAATTAAAGGCGGATCAGTGAATTGCTTTTACCGGACACGCATCTTTGCAGATACCGCAGCTTGTGCATTTTTCATAGTCTATCACAGCATGGGCATTTTCGACTTTTATTGCGCCGTTAGGGCACTTACGTTCGCACATCTTACAGCCTATACAGCCGTTCGAGCAAGCGAGTTTTGTTGCTTTTCCGTTAGCCTCGGAGGAACAAAGTACGTCTACGGTTTTGGCTTTAGGCTTTATAGATATAAGTTTATTGGGGCACACTGCCGCACATTGTCCGCACGCTCCGCACAACGAGGGAATGACTTTTGCTAAACCGTTTTCGATTTTTATGGCGTCATGTTCGCATATTGCGGCACAGTCTCCCAAACCGATACAGCCGTATTTACAAAGACCGTTTCCGCCGTAAAATCTCTTTACTGCTTTACATGACTGAACTCCGTCAAAATCAAACTGTGTTTTTGTTGCATTACAATCTCCGTTGCAATGAACAACAGCAGTCATAGGAACTACGTCCGCCGCCGAAGTGCCCAGTATCTCAGCGATCTTTGCAGCAGCGCCACTTCCTCCGGGACGGCACAGATTAGTTGGCGCACCGCTGTTTACGACAGCGTCCGCATAGTCCGCACATCCTGCAAAGCCACATGCTCCGCAGTTTGCCTGAGGGAGAGCTTCGCTGATTTTCTCGATACGTTCATCGACCTCAACGTGAAATATTTTAGAAGCGACAGTGAGAAGCACTCCTGCAAGGATTCCGCAAACTCCCAAAATAAGAGCGGGTATCAGGTATGTCATATCCGCACCTCCTTAGCTAAAAAGTCCCGAAAAGCCCATAAAGCTTACGGAAACGATCGAAGCCGCCGCAAGGGTAGCGGGGACGCCATTGAATGTCTCGGGAATATCGGCATATTCAAGCTTTTTGCGCACGCCTGAAAAAATCACAAGTGCAAGCATAAATCCTAATCCTCCGCCAAGAGCGTTTACGATTGACTGAATAAAACCATAGCCGTTGTCAATGTTGAGAACTGTAACTCCGAGAACGGCGCAGTTTGTGGTGATAAGCGGCAGATACACACCCAACGACTTATAAAGCGGCGGCAGCATTTTCTTTAAAGCAATTTCCACAAGCTGAACAAACAAAGCTATAACAAGAATAAACACGACCGTATCGAAGTATTCCAATCCGTTCGGAACAAGTATTCCGTGGTGTATCGGGTATGTGACGATAGTCGCGCATATCATAACGAATGTAACGGCTATTCCCATTCCCGAAGCGCTGTCAAGCTTTTTGGAAACTCCCAGAAAAGGGCATATTCCCATAAATTTTGAAAGCACAAAGTTATCCGTAAGCATTGCCGAAAGAAGTATGACACCTAAGGTTTTCATGAGGCTTTCTCCTCCTTTTTATCGCATTTTCCCGACATCGGGCAGTTATCGCAGCCACCGCACTCGATTTCCTGCGGCGGTTTTCTGTTTGCAAGCTTGTTTACCATTGCGATTATCATGCCAAGCGTAAAAAATCCTCCTGCGGGCATAATAAACAGAAGCATCGGATTGTCTCTTATAAATGGGATAGAAATTGGTTGCCAGTCGTCTATGCCGACCAGTTGCCCGAGCCCCGCAAGCCATTGTCCGGAGCCGATTATTTCACGGACAGAACCCATTATAAAAAGCGCAAGGGTAAATCCAAGACCCATGCCTATTGCATCGCAAGCAGAAGCTATTACGTTGTTTTTGCTTGCGAACATTTCTGCACGTCCAAAAATAATGCAGTTTACGGTTATGAGCGTAAGATAAATTCCGAGACTTTCGTAAAGAGGCGGAACGAAGCCTTCAAGCAGGAAGCCGACAAGCGTTACAAAGCTTGCGATGATAACGATAAATGCAGGAATGCGCACCTTATCAGGAATAATTTTTCTCAGAGCCGATATTACGATGTTTGAGCCAAGGAGTACAAATGTAGTTGCAAGTCCCATGCCGATACCGTTGCTTGCCTGCGTTGTAACGGCAAGCGTGGGACACATGCCGAGAAGCATCACAAGCGTTGGATTTTCCTTAATGATACCTTTGGAAATTTCTTTTATAAGGGGAGTTTTATTTTCCGCCATTTAAAATCGCCTCCTTATTTTCAGTGTACACTTTTAACGCCGTATCAACGGCGTTTTTCATTCCCTTAGAGGAGAAGGTCGCACCGCTGATGGCGTCGAGCGGAACATCCGGATCTGTCGCGCCGTAAAACTGTTCGCGGAAATCAGCTTCGTCGCGAACCTTTGAACCAAGTCCGGGAGTTTCGCCCAAGGAAACAAATTCTATACCCGAAACTGCTCCGTTCTCGTCGATACCCACAAGGATATTTATACCGTCTTTTGAGTAGCCGTCTGCCGATACCTGAACGGCGGTTTTTCCGTCCGAAGTAACGGCGATCGCCTGTACAGAATCCTCTCCGAAGTTATCTTCAATAAGAACGCTTTCCGTTTTACCGAAAAGCGCTTCAACGCTTGCGTTGAAGCGGAGCGATTTCTGTTCAGCAATATTTTCTTTAGTCAGCTCGTGAGCAAAGACAAGCAAAAGCGATGCAATAACGCATATTACAGTCAGTACTACCGGCGGCTTTATGTTATCCTTCATTTTTTTCAGCCTCCTTTGCACCGAAAACCTTTGTTCGTGTGAGCTGCTCGATATATGGAGTAAGCACGTTCATAAGAAGTATAGAGAACGACACGCCCTCTGGGAACGTTCCGAAATGGCGTATAACAAACGTGATGATTCCGCAGCCTAAGCCGAATACGATTTTTCCCTTTTTAGAAATAGGCGTTGTTGCGTAATCGGTCGCCATGAAGAACGCTCCGAGAAAAACACCGCCTGCAAGTATCTGATAAAGCGGATCGTCGCCGGCAATAAACGACAGAAGCGCAAGACTTCCTATAAATGACAGGGGAGCGGCAAGGCTTATTATCTTTCTTGCTGCAAGGTAAAGTCCGCCTGCAAGAAGCGCCAATGCGCACGTTTCGCCGATGCAGCCGCCGACATTCCCGAGGAATAGATCAAGGTATGAGGGAAGCTCCGAACCCTTTTCGAGAGCCAGCGGAGTTGCTCCCGTTATAGCGTCAGCGGTTTCCTCACGCCAGAAAAACGGTACGACCCAATGAGTCATAGCGGAGGGAAAGCTTACCATCAGCACGATTCGTGCGGTAATAGCCGGGTTTGCAAAGTTCTGACCGAGTCCGCCGAAAAGCTGTTTAACTACGGCTATAGCCGTAAATGAACCTATTACAGCCATCCAAAGGGGGAGAGTAACGGGGAGGTTCATTGCAAGGAGCATTCCCGTAACGACTGCCGAAAGGTCGCCTATTGTGTTTTCACGCTTCATAAGCTTTCGGCACAAAAACTCAAAAAGCACACAGCTTCCTATACATACGGCTGTTAGCAGAAGCGCGCGTAAACCGAACAGTACGCAACCTGCCGCAAGTGCGGGTAAAAGAGCAATGCAGACATTCAGCATTATTAACGATGTTTTTGTATAATTCTCGTCATGGGGAGACGGCGAAACGATAAGTTTGTTCATACTCCACCTCACTTTCTCGGTATCAAAGCCTTGGCAAGCTGATTTGTTTCCGCTAATTTTCTGTTGGCAGGACAAACATATGTGCAGCTTCCGCAGTTCATGCACAGCATGACTTTAAGCGCTTTGAGATCGTCAATATCTTTAATTTTATATGCCTTGTCGATTTCAGCAGGCATAAGTCCAAGCGGGCAAACGTTTACACATCGTCCGCAGCGTATACATGCCGAGGTTTTCCGTTCGTCGTAATGATTGAACGCCAGAAGAGCGTTAGTTGTTTTGACTACAGGCATATTTATATCGGGGATGCACATTCCCATCATCGGACCGCCCGAAATAAGCTTTTTTATTGAATCAATATCAGTTTTGCAGAAATTAAGAATATCAATAAAAGGAGTTCCGACAGGGGCTAAGACATTTTTGGGTTCTCCAACAGCATTTCCGTCAACCGTGATACGCCTTGTAATAAATGGCATACCTGTTCTGGAATAACGGCAGAGAAAAGCCGCTGTTGAAATGTTCAGGACGATTACACCAACGTCAGACGGCAGCTTTCCCTCCTCAACGATCCGCCCTGTAGTGTTGTAGATTATTACTTTTTCCGCACCCTGAGGATATGAGGAGGGGAGGGTAACAATGTCGATAGTATCATCGTTTTCAGCCATATTCTCGAATTTTTTTATTGCCTCGGGCTTGTTGGCTTCTACAGCTATTTTAGCGTTTTTTATTCCGAGTTTTTCCTTAACGAGCCGGATTCCGCAGAGTACGTCTTCGGTGTTTTCCATCATTTCACGATAATCGGCAGTTATGTATGGTTCGCATTCAGCAGCGTTTATTATAAGAGTATCAATTTCGGTTTTGGGGTTGAGCTTGATATGCGTTGGGAAACCTGCGCCGCCCAGTCCGCATACTCCGCTTTCGCGTACAGCTTTGATGAAGCTTGCTTTATCGGTTATAACAGGCGGTTTAACCTCCTCTGAAATATCCTGCCGACCGTCGGTTTCAATTTCAACAGCCTTGCATACCGTTCCCGTAGGCGTCTGATAGTCGCTTATCGACGTGACTTTACCTGATACGGAAGAATGTATCGGAACGCTGAAAGGAGCGTCTGAATCTCCTATTTTCTGACCGACCTTTACAGTGTCGTCTGTTTTTATCATCAGCGTACACGGCGCTCCCATGTGCATTGACATGGGCAGCTTGATTTTATGAGGCAAAGGCAGACTTACGGTCGCGCAGTTTTCAGTATTTTTGCGGTGCTTCAGCCTTATACCGTTGAGCTTTTTCATGAAAAACCTCCTTATATAAAAATCAATATTAATTTACAGAACATTTTCATGTACACACATAATATAATTATACTATGTTTTTGTTGATTTTGCAATAGTTTTTTTGCATTTTGAAATTTTTTTCGGAAAAGACTTTATTTTCATAAAAATATGTGTTATAATAAAAATGTATATTATTTTTTGAAAGGAATCTTTCCAAATGAAGTCTAAAATTTTCGCAGCAGTATCGGCGGCTGTGGTTATTCTGCCGTTTTTGCGCTGTTCCGATGCCGAAGCTGTAAGCTTCACTATGAAAAGCACCCTACACAGTGATTCGGCTATTATATTAAATCTCGACAGCGATATTGTTATCCATGAAAAAAATGCGGACAAAAAACAGATGCCCGGTCCGCTGGTAAATATTATGACAGCGGTTGTATGTATGGAGAATTGTTCCGACCTTAATCAGGAGATCACCATTGAGGAGGACATTTACTCCGATCTGTACGTTACGGATTATCCCGATGATCTGCGTTTTGCTGAAATCCTTGACGGTGATGTGCTGACATATAACGACCTTCTCTATGCCATGATGCTGACCTCATCTATCGAGGCTTCGCAGACTATTGCATACAATATCGGCGGAGAGAGCGTATCGGCGTTCGTTGAACTGATGAATGAAAAAGCGGCAGCGCTTGGAATGTCCTCAACCAATTTCACAAATCCTACGGGAATGTACGATGCAGAGCAGTACACTACCGCAAGAGATATGGCTATCCTTACAAAATACGCAATGAGCATGTCTCATTTTGATGATATTTGTTCGACTTATGCGTATACGCCGTCTATCCCGAATGAGGAAAGGCATCCTGTACGAGAATCGTGGCGGTGGTTTCATTCCAATATCATGATGGACGAGGAGAGCGACAGCTATTACAAGGGCGTTCGTGGAGTAAAGACGGGTAATCTTGAACTCGGCGGACGCAATATCGTTGCTGCGGCGAGCAAGGACGGTCACAATTATCTTGTGATAGGAATGAGAGCGCCTATTAATGACCCCGACGGAAACACAGCATTTTATCATATCGAGGATGCCGAGACTATGCTTGACTGGGCATTCGGACATTTTTCCTATCAGGTAGTTCTTGCGGAAACTGCGGAGCTTGGCGAGCTTCCTGTAGAACTGGCTGACGGCAACGATTACGTGCTTGCAAGACCAAAGGAGGAAGTTTCGCTCCTATGGTATGACCAGATAGACCTTTCTCTTATCAGCAGAGATAACATTACTTGGTATCAGACTAAGCTTCAGGCTCCCGTAAAAAAAGGAGATCCGCTTGGAAGAGTTACACTTGAATACTCTGGTGAAAGACTGGCAGATGTTGAGCTTGTAGCAGTTTCAAATGTTGAGCGGTCAACGTCAAAGTATAATTTCTATGCGGCAAAGCTGTTCACAAAATCAAGTTGGTTCAAGAAATCGTTTATTGTTGCGGGACTGATCTCGATTCTGTACATTATAATTTGCATATATTCGTATGTGCTTTTCAAGAGCCGTGCAAAACCCGTAAAACCGATGTACGCTGTTCCAAAGGTCGATAGGAGAAAAAAGAAAAAATAATATGTAAAAAAATGACATCCGTAAAAGGATGTCATTTTTTCAACATAATTATTCAGTTCTGAGAGCCTCAACAGGATCTTTTCGTGCAGCAACTCCCGAGGGGATAAGTCCAGCAATAAACGTCAGGAACATGCTTATTGCAACGAGTATGATTCCTCCGACGGGCGGCAGGCTCGAATAAAGCGTATCAAGGCTTGTAAGACTGTGAATTATCAGGTTTATGGGAATATTGATCAGTATAGTGCAGCCGATTCCGATAAGTCCGGCACAAAGTCCCACAAGAAGCGTTTCGGCATTAAATACGGTTGAAACATCGTGCTTTGAAGCGCCTATGGCACGGAGTATTCCGATCTCTCTTGTACGCTCCAGTACGGATATATATGTGATAATGCCTATCATGATAGACGATACCACGAGAGAGATTCCGACAAATGCGATAAGCAGGTACGAAATTCCGCTTATGATGCTTGTTATAGAGGACATAAGAAGCGCCACCATATCGGTGTAGTGAATAACGTCCTTTTCTTCTTTACCCTTGTTGTAATCCTTGATAATGTCCGAGATCTCGTCCTTATCTTCAAAAGTTTTAGCAAATATACTGATAGAAGACGGGTCGCTTAAATCAGCTTTTCCGAGCTTCTTCATATTATCGTCATAGGAATAATCTGAAATTTCCTCGGGAGTAAATTCATCGCATACGAGGGCATAGGTTTCTGTGGAAATTTTTGCCTTATCCAGAGCCTTTGCAAGCTCCTTGTTAGTTTTTGAGGCGAGCTGAGCCTGTGCCTGCGCTGCATACTGCTCTGTCATCTGAGCCTTCATTGCTTCTTCCGCAAATACTTTCAGATCATCGTCTGACATTGAAGAAATGTATGTTTCTATTTGTTCTGCGCTTACACCGATCTCCTCGGCATAATTTGCTTTTATCTGCTCGATAAATGTTTTTCTGTCGAACTCCTTCATCATCTCAGAAATTTGCGCTTCGATCTGCGAAGGATCAGGCTGAGACATTACAAAACGGTATATATCAGCTTTTTCGTCCTCATCAGCCGACTTGATGTACTCTTTAGCAGTTTCAGCTTTTTCCTCGGGCGTAGGTTCAACGTATTCGTCCGTCATGAACTTTGTACCTGTGAGGAGGTCGTTTTCCTTGTCGGCTTCCTGAGCCTTTACAAGCTCGGATTCGTTCGTCTTGTCGATAGCATATTGGGTAAGTTCGGCTGTATATCCAAGATAACTGCTTATCATAGCGTTCTTGACGTCTTCACCGGGACGTATGAAGCCGACTATTTTGACATCCGTACCAACATCGTTAGATGTGAAAAGGAAATCCAGACCTGTTTCATTGGCGGTAAGATCGGTTGCGGTCTTAGTTTCCGAATCATATTGGTATGTCTCAAAAGGAAGTATCATTTTGAACTTTTTGTTCATAAGCTCATCGAGATCCCATTCAAGCTGACCGTAATCGTCAATGGTCTCCTCGTTCATGACCGCTTTTATGTGGGATTTGAATTCATCCGGGTCTTTAAGTCCCATAGCATAGAGAATGAAATCAGGTATCTCGTTGTTTTTGGTAAGTACCACAACAGCTTCGTCATAGGCTTCGGGCCATCTTCCTTTTACAACGTCGTACTGCTCCTTGACAATATCGTTTACGCCTGTACCGTCCTCATTAGGGAGCAGTTCTTCCATAACGCTGAAGCCCATCATTGACATTTCTGCGCCTGCCATTGAACTTCCGAGCATATTGTTGACCATTGCGCTGTTTCCCATATCGAAAGCGTCGGCATAAAGCTTCATGAAGTCAACCTTGAGTATATCGCCGTTGGGAGCCTCGGTATAAATATTAATCGGAATATCGTATGAGTAGGCGATAGCTGTGGAATGCTCGGCGATTCCCTCATTTGTATCAAGAAAGGTTTTGAAGTCCTTCATATTGTTTATCTGTTTTGCTGAGGAATTCATCGAGTTAAACATATCGTAAACTGTTGTGTTTGAATACAGCTTATCGTCCTCGAAAACCTTTTTCTCATACTCCTTCTGATTCTCCATCATAGCGGTTATCATACTTGAAGTATCGGCATTTTCTCTGTTGATCTGCAACGGATACGAGGACAAGGTCTCCTCCTGAATATCGTTTATGTATGTATTTATACCCGTTGAAAGCGAAAGTATCGTAGCGATGCCTATTATGCCTATAGAACCTGCAAAGGCAGTTAAAAAAGTACGGCCTTTTTTTGTCATAAGGTTATTTAGCGAAAGAGAAACGGCAGTTCCGAACGACATGGAAACGCGCTTTTTCTTGGCAGGTTTTTCCTTTATTTCGGCCGCTTCAAAAGGATTGCTGTCGCCTATTATCTTACCGTCCCTGACCTTTACGATACGGTTTGCATAGTTTTCCGCAAGCTCGGGGTTGTGGGTTACCATTATAACGAGCTTATCCTTGGCTATCTCTTTCAGAAGCTCCATTACTTGTATTGAGGTTTCGCTGTCTAAAGCGCCGGTAGGCTCGTCGGCAAGCAGAATATCGGGGTTATTTATAAGCGCACGCGCAATGGCAACACGCTGCATCTGACCGCCTGACATCTGATTGGGTTTTTTGTGGAGCTGATTTCCCAAGCCGACCTTTTCAAGAGCTTCTTTTGCACGTTTTTTTCTTTCGGATTTTGAGACTCCCGAAATTGTCAGAGCAAGTTCAACGTTGGCGAGAACCGTCTGATGCGGGATAAGGTTGTAGCTTTGGAATACAAAGCCGATAGAGTGATTTCTGTAAGCGTCCCAGTCTCTGTCCTGATATTGTTTTGTTGATACCCCGTTGATGACAAGATCGCCTGACGTGTAATGGTCAAGCCCCCCGATGATGTTGAGCATTGTGGTCTTGCCGCAGCCCGAATGACCGAGTATAGCCACGAACTCATTTTCACGGAAAGTAATGCTTACGCCGTTAAGAGCAGTTACAACATTCTCTCCGCTGCCGTAAGTTTTTACGACATTCTTCAATTGAAGCATAATAATTCCCTTTCTCATTAAATTTTTTTGTTTTGCATTAAATGTCCAAAGAAAATTATAGCACTTTGACGAAAATATGTCAATGCTTTTGGAGAGGTTTCACAAAAATTTCATTTTTGCTTACAGCCTATAAAATGCAAATACGGCGTTAATAATAAAAATTACAAACGCCGTATATCTTTAGTTTTTAATAATTAGATCAATGTTCAAATGGTCTGTTGAAAGAGCCAATCTCTATCAGATTTCCTTCGGGGTCGGCAATATAGCAGGTTCTTTGTCCCCACGGTTCGTTTTCGGGAGCTAAAACGGGAACAGCGCCTTTGCTGACCGCATTGGCAAATTCTGTATCGACTTCTTCAAAAGTGTCAACATACAGCGCAATTTCAGAATGACCGTTAAGTCCCTTGATGTATTCATATTTTCTGTTTGTCATTTTTTCAAAGTCATTTCTTCCGTACATTAAGAAAAGTGTTCCGTCCTTTACGAGATATACATTTGACGTATCCTCGTTTTCCTTAATTTCAAAGCCGAGAACGTCACGATAGAAACGTATCATAGACGGCATATCGTTTACGAAAATTCCAAAACCGTCAAGCTTCATAAGTCATTCCTCCATTTTTTCTTTAAACATTTTTTAATTTGTTTCATTCTTATGCGGTGACTTTAAAAAATGTTAATTTATATTTGCTTGTCTGCAAAGCAATTCAAAAGCTGCCGAAACGGAGTCGTTTCCGTAGATAAACTGATTGCTTGTAAGAGTTCCTGTGTATTCGCCGTCAACAAAAACGAAACAAAGACCTCCGCTGCCTGCGGAAACGAAATCTACCTGAGAGCTGCTGCCATCGTTGTTGACATATTTTGCGGTAAACATAGGATCTTTCAGTTCGGGCTGCATTTCCACGCCGATGTCAACAATGCCTATATACGCAAACAAGTCGAAGAAATTCTCAAAATAGCCGTTAAGTTCTGCATTTGTAAGATCAATGCGTGTTCCGCGGCATTCCGCCCAACCCTCTGATGCGTTTACGGTGAACTTTTCATTGACCGCTTCGCTGATTATCTCAAATTCTGAAACAGTATACATATCAGCGCATTCAACTGTTTTCATAACAAAATCAATCGGACGTTTGTCAATGAAGTCGAGATCGGAGGCGTAATAAACCTCGACCTGTTTGGCTTCCTGATTGTAAACGTGAGTATACGTATCGGCATTCTGACCGTATCGGCTGAAAAGCAGCGTCTTTGACGTTCCGTCGGAGCTTTTGACAACAAATTCCGCAGTTGGTTCGTCGAAGCCGTATGCCGTTACATCATCGTCATTCTCGGGGAGCATTTCTTCTGCCGAAAGACGTGTTATCAATGTTACTACGTTTGACACTTTAGTCTGATCGACTGTCAGCATTTCGTATTTATCGGGAAGCTTCCAGATGTGATTTTCAGTATCATAGTTCAGTTCATAAACCTGCGTACCGTCCCGAATGAGTTCAAGTCCGATAATTTCCGAATCCTTATAGGGAATAAAATTATTGTCCTTGAGGCTCAGGCGTGTCGTAAGTATGGAGCTTGCGTCCACAGAACGAATTGCATAAACTTTTTCTTTTTCCGGCGTATAGCCATAGTAATATTCGCCCGTGGGACTTTTGCTGCCTATGTATAGCGTATGAGAATCCTTGCCGTCCGAAACGGTTACTGTGTACGGATCATCAAGACCGTATGTCGTTTTATTTTCCTCTGTCAGCTCACCATAATTTGTATCGGCAGTAAGCGTGGAAATAAACGTACATAAACCTTGTACGGTAACTTGATTAACGTCAAAGGAAGTTCCAGTGTTTTCGGCAAGCGCCCATTTTTCGTCCTTTAGTTCTATTATGTAGCTGCCGTCGGAATTGATTATTTCAACCTTATTGATACTGGCGGAATCAATATCGAACAGTACGTTGTCCGCAAGAGCAATTTCGTTATTTTTAGTCTCCGTTTCGCTTTTAGATTTGACCGCAAGAAATGCTCCTATGGAAATTCCAGCGGCAGCTAAAAGTACGGCAACTGCAATAATCGCTTTTTTCATTAAGCATGTCTCCTTTTCAGCCATACGATCAGACCAAAGAGAGCGAAAATGACGGGGATAACAAAAAACAGTCTTATGGTTCTTGAAGCTTCATCACCGTCAGCAAAGGTCATTGTGTCGTAGGAATTGAATTTATTCTCAATACCGAGGTCAACGTCGCTGGAGTGAAGCCATGTATTGGAGAACATTATAAGGCGGCGTGTTCCAAATGTTGGTACATGAAGAGTATCGTCAATAGGTTCATCACAGCCTACAACGATAAGCTTTGCGCCTGTCTGCTTATTATAAGAGTAGTATCCCATTACAAGAGGCTGATTGGATTTTTTTCTTGCATCAGCGGACGTAACAGCGTCTCCTCCCATAGGTTCGCTTATGGTAGTATATTCTTCGCTGTCCATGGCGGTAGGCAGATTTTCAATTATTGAAGCCTTTTCTATCATTTCACCGGAGGAAGTCAATTCATAGAAGCTGCGGATATTTGAAACTCCCGATTCATAAGTGCCGTCGGCAATAAGCGTATTGATCTCAGTAGTGAGGTCCTCGGAATAATCCTCAGCTTTTGTGGGGTATGAAACGGTAAAGTAGTTGTCGACCTGTTCAGAACTAAGATTTTTAAGCTGCCATTTTGTGTTCTTCTCTTTAACAATGTTGTAGTCCATACCGATCTCGAATTTGGCAAGAAGATACTCGATATTTTCAAAACGTCCTTCTGTATCGCATGGGGAGAGGAGCATCTGCATCTTTCCGCCGTTGTCGATGTATTCGCTGAGCTTGTCACGATCGGAATCGGTAATATCACGAGTTGGCGCGGCAATACAGATAATAGCTGTTTCTTCGGGAACTTTATCTACAGTTGAAAGATCGAGCTCCTTTACTTCATAATTATCTGTTTTAACCATATCCCTGTATGAAGAATAATTTCCGTCAAGAGTCTTGTCGCTGTATCCTTTAAGAAAATAAATAGTCGGGAGATTGCCGGAAGCACATTGATAAATAGCTCCCGCAATGAGATTTTCACCGGCATATTCAATAATATCGTTTGAATCGGTCTGAAAGAGATTTCCCGAAATTTGTCTTATCGTATCGCCGCACTTTACGAAAACATCATTTCTTTTGACTTCAAGAACTCCCGTAGGATTGAGTGAATTTGCAAGTTCGGCATTTTCATCAGGGTCAAAACATGTGAGCGTAATATTTTCTCTTTTGTCGAGTTCCATAAAAGTATGGTAGACAGGCAAACAGTTCGGCTCGCTTTTCAGATTGAAAAGCGTATTTAAAAAGTATACTTCGATCTGTTTATCGGAGGTATCGTCAAGAAGCTGCTCTGTGATAGGGTCAAGCGAATATTTACCTGAAGGGGTCATATCGTATACCTTATCATAGTAAGCGAACATCATATTTACAGGCACAAAGACAAGAAGTACAAGGAATGCAAGTACAAACGCAAAAGCGCCCGAAAGATTAAGTTTTTTCTTATTCATATCATTTACCCCCTGTTCCAGCGTCTTTTCTCAATGGCGATATAATTCCATACGAGACATACTATGATCGCCGATAAGAAGAACACTATATCCGAAAGTCTGATAAAGCCCTGCGAGAAGTACGCAAATCTCGGCTGTGCGGCAAATGCGTAAAGGGCTGCCTGAATCGCCGGATACTGGGCGATAAAATCAGTCATGGCGAAGTTGTCGATAAAAAGGAATACAAACATAACGATCTCGCCGAATATAGCAGCGATAATGGAATTTTCGGTAAAGCATGATATAAGCTGACCGATAGCTATGTACATTGCTCCCCACAGGAAGAATCCGAGGTATGCGCAGGTAAGCTGACTGACAACTACTTCGCCTTTGATAGCCGTAAATATCGGGAAAAACATAGCGCTTGCAAGCATAAATATGAATACGGTGATGTTCGCAAGATATTTGCCCAATATGATCTGAACAACGTTTACGGGGGAGGTCATAAGAAGAACCTCTGTGCCGAATTTACGTTCATCGGCAAACGTCCTCATGGTAAGTATGGGTATCAGGAAAATGAAGAATATGATTACATTATAAAATATGTCCGGAAAAGTGAAGCTAAAGGTCGCCTGATCGAGCGTTCCAAGACCCGAATTGAACATATAAGTAAACATAAACAGGAACAAAGCCGTTACAACATATGCAAACGGTGTGTAAAAGAAGGATTGAAGATCCTTTTTATAGACAGAAAACATTATTCTTCCTCCTTTTCCGCATTATCGGCAGTTTCGGCTTTAATTTCTTCGTAAAGCTCCTCGATGCCTGATTTTGAGGTCTTGCTGTTGATAAGCTGAACAAATACCGATTCAAGATCGGGTTTTTCGGTGTAGATCTCGGTAATATGGATGCTGTTTTTAAGGAGTTCACTCATAATATCGCTTCGTACCGCATCGCCGTCACCCGCAATATGAACGATAAACTCATAAAAATCATTGCCCTCAGCCTCGATTTTTACGATCTCCTCAACGCCCTTTACCATTTCAATGATATTGGCAGCCGTAGTTCTGCTGCCCTTTATCTTTACGTGGAGCGTGAGACTTCCGCCTGTCTGTTTCTCGAGATTTTCAATAGTGTCTATCGCCTTAATGTCGCCCTTGTTGATGATAACGACCCTGTCGCACACAGCGGAAACCTCAGACAAGATATGCGAACTGAAAATTACCGAATGATCTTTTTTTAAGTCGGTTATAATGTTTCTGACCTCGGTTACCTGTTTGGGGTCAAGACCTACCGTAGGCTCGTCAAGAATGAGGAACTTCGGGTCACCCAAGAGAGCCTGAGCAAATCCGACACGCTGTTTATAGCCCTTTGAAAGATTCTTTATCAGCTTGTCCTTGACGTCGGTGATTTTCAGCAGCTGCATAACTCTGGTTATTTCACTGCTTTTTTTTGTCATGGGTATACGTTTAAGACCAGCACAGAAAGAAAGATATTCTCTGACCCTCATATCGGGGTAAACAGGCGGTATCTCGGGGAGATAGCCGATATTTCTCTTAGCCTTTACAGGTTCTTTGGAAATATCGCTGCCGCAGATAGTGACCTTGCCCGCAGTCATGGGCAAATAGCCGGCTATCATGTTCATGGTTGTGGATTTTCCGGCGCCGTTAGGTCCGAGAAATCCAAGGATCTCATTATCATTTATTGTAAAGCTTATATTGTTTACGGCACGGTTTTTTCCGTAATACTTTGTCAGATTTTCAATAGTAATCATGAGAACGCCTCCTTTATTGTAGATTTTGTTTATAAGTATTTAGATTAATGCGGACTTCTCAATACATTTATATAATGAAAGGACTAAGCATTGTCGATAAAATATCATAGTAAGATGTCCACTATCTATAGTATTATCTCAAATCAATATGTACGTGAAATGAACAAATAGTGTACAAAATGTTAAATCCGAAAATATGCAAAAAATGCTCTTGTGCAAAATATGTAAAAATTATATATTTTATGTGTGTAAATGGGGTGAAAACTTATTGTGAATACGATGAATCTTGAATTATAGGTTAAACGAAAGGCTTTATTAACTTTAAATTCATAAATTGGCTTTAAACAGAAAAGAGACAATAGGCAAAATATACAAAAATGCCATTTGGAATTGTGCATTGCAACAAAAAAATGCCTGCTGATTAGCTAAAATCCCACAAGCTATTGACTTTAAGGAAAAATTGACTTATAATATATATGAAAATAGTTTGAGAATTGTATGAACTGCCAAAAGCTCATACAGTGTACGAAGTATTTTCGTATACGCATTCTGCCGCAAAGGCAGAATAAAACCGTTTTTTAAACCAAATAAATTAATATTGAGAGGGGTTAAAAACAATGATAAGCAAGAAGAACAAGGCGCTTGCAGCAGGAGTTCTCTCTGCAGCTATGACAGCTACAGCAGTTATTCCCGCTTTCGCTTCAGCTGCTACAGAATATGCAACTGAAAACGGCGCCAACGAATCCTATGCTGCAATGTTTGAGTCGCTCTACGCTGACGTTATTACCAACGGCGTTGAGAACGGCTACATGAGCAACCAGAAGAACGGTGATTCCTTTGGAATCCCCTACCACGCTGCTGAAACATTCGTCGTTGAGGCTCCTGACTACGGTCACGAGACAACATCCGAGGCTATGTCTTACATGGCTTGGGTAACGGCTATGCACGATGTACTTGCAGAAAAAGGCGTTATCAGCGATTCCAACAGGGATCTTGAAAAGGGTTGGAGAACTCTTGAAGCTATGATTCCGGGTTGGTCTGAGATAGCGTACGGCTATAACACCGTAAAGTATGATACGATTTTCGAGCAGGAAAGACTTAAGGCTGATTGCGCCACAGAGGAGAATGATCCTTCAAAGTATCCTGCAACACAGAATGGCGTTGAAGCTATCAATCCAATTTATGATGACATGAAGTCCTCATACGGCGGAGAAAACGGTTACTACCTCATGCACTGGCTTGCTGACGTTGACGACTGGTACGGCTTCGGCGGCGGAAAAGGTCAGTTCACATTCATCAATACATTCCAGAGAGGCGAACAGGAGTCATGTTTTGAAACAGTTCCCCAGCCTTGTCTTGAGGAACTTCTCTATGGTATGAAGAGCACTAATACAGATAACGGTAACGGTATCAAGGCTATCTTCAACGGTGAGGATTCTGTTCCTAAGCAGTATGCTTTCACAAACGCTCCCGATGCTGAAGATCGTGCTATCCAGGCTATTTATTTTGCAAGCAATTTCGGCGTAGACTGCGGTGAACTTTCATATCTTGCAGGTAAAATGGGCGACCAGTGCCGTAACGACATGTTCGATAAGTACTACAAGGAGATCGGCTGCCAGAATATTGATGCTCCATCAGCAGGTCTTAAGTCACAGCACTATCTCATGTCTTGGTATACATCATGGGGCGGACAGCTTGACGCTTCATGGGGCGAGTATCAGTGGGCTTGGCAGATCGGCTGCTCACACTCACACCAGTTCTATCAGAACCCCCTTGCTGCATATGCTCTTGCATATGACAAGAACATGGGCGACGGAATCAAAACCAAGAACTTCCAGTCAGACTATCAGGAGTCTCTTAAGAGACAGATCGAAATGTATCTCTGGCTTCAGTCCGCTAACGGTCCTTATGCAGGCGGATGTACAAACTCTAAGGAGGGTCAGTACAAGACATATGACGCTTCCGAGTCTACTTTCTACGACATGGTTTACGTTGAGCATCCTGTATATGCTGACCCCGGTTCAAACCACTGGATCGGTAACCAGGTATGGTCAACTCAGCGTCTTGCAGAGCTTTACTACTATGTTAAGACAAACGGCGACCTTTCAAAGGGACAGACATATGGCGGCTTGACACTCGAAGAAGCTCTTGAAGCTCTCCTCAGCAGATGGATCGACTGGTTCCTTGAGAACATTAAGTTCGATTACACAGCAGAGGACGGAACAGAAATGGCTTACGCTATTCCTTCAAGCCTTGACTGGAGCGGTCAGCCTGCTACATGGAACAAGACTTATGATCCCGATGCAAACAAGGGACTTACATGTACAATTACCGGTTACGGTCAGGGAGATATCGGATGCGTATCTTCACTCTGTAATACACTTATCTTCTATGCTGCTGCTAACAAGACTCCTGCTTCAGCCGGTTCTACAGAAGGCGGTTCTACTCGCGGCGAGAAGGCTCTCTACATGGCTAACAAGCTCATGAGCGCTCAGTGGAACGCTGCTCGTGATGAAATTGGTCTTGCTTATGAGGATCATAACGGTTCACTTAAGAGAGTTTTTGAGCAGGAAGTTTATATTCCTGATTACTATAGTGGAACAATGCCTGACGGTTCTAAGCTTGAGCCCGGCGCAACATTCAGCTCTATCCGTGAATCTTACGCTAAGGATCCTATGTATCAGGAGTGTAAGAAGGTTTATGATGATACAGGCGCAACTGACGATTATACTTTCAAGCTTCACAGATTCTGGCACATGGGCGATGCTCTGATGACAACAGGTACAATGGCTCTCCTCTATCCCGAGGTTAAACCTCTTAGTGAGGATCCTACACCTACTCCTACAGATCCTACTCCCACAGATCCTGTACCGACAGATCCTGATACAACTCTTTGGGGTGATGCTAACTGTGACGGTCAGGTAACGATCGCTGACTCTACAGCTATTCTTCAGGCTCTCGGTAATCCCGACAAGTATGGTCTGTCAGCTCAGGGCGCTATCAATGCCGATGTTATCGACAACGGCAGCGGTGTTACTACGGCAGATGCTCTTGCAATTCAGGCTGTAGACGCTAAGCTCATCAAGCAGTCTCAGTTCCCCATGACACAGGCTGATTATGATGCAGCTGCAAAGTAATTAGTTACTTTGAATATGCTTAAATAGTTCAACGCACCTTCCCAACTGGGAGGGTGCGTTTTTTTGAAACCTTCAGTGAATTTTTGTTACTTATATAATAGAAGCTTCTATTTCAGTGGAAGGAGGAAAAGCATGGAAGATACTGATATTGTTGAGCTGTATTTGAGCAGAAATGACCATGCTGTCGAGGAAACTAAGAATAAGTCCGGCGTTTACTGTAAGGCTATAGCTCAAAATATACTTCGCGATTCTCGGGACGTTGAAGAAGCAGTAAATGAAACGTGGTTAAAGGCGTGGATAAGCATACCGCCGGCAAAACCAAGAGTATTATCTGCATTTTTAGGCGGTATAACGCGAAATATCAGTCTGAATATTATTCGCATAGGCAATGCCCAAAAATGTTCCTTAAGCTATGTCGAATCCTATGAGGAACTTGATGATTTAATGGGCGGCGGTGATGTTGAAGATGAATTTGACGCTAAAGAGCTTGAAAACGCTGTGAATGTCTTTGTGGCGAAACTTCCGAAAATGCAGCGTGACGTATTTATATGCCGTTACATGTACTTTGAATCTATCGACCGAATTGCCGATAGATTCGGGTACAGCAGGGGAAAGGTGAAGTCCATGCTCTTTCGCATACGAAAGCGGCTCAAAGAAACGCTTGACGAGGAGGGTCTATTATGAAAAGAACCGATCTACTGATTGACGCAATAGGCAAAATCAAAGACGAATACACGTTGGATGCGTGCTTGCCGAAAAGAAGAATCGGCAGAAAAGGTATAAAATGGCTTGGTTTAGCCGCAGCAGCGGTGATATGTATTGCTGTGCCATTGCCAGCGGCAACAGCTCTCGGAATGGACGAAGCATATCGTTTGCTGTATATGATGTCACCGAAAATCGCTCAGACATTTAAACCCGTAGAACTTACGTGTGAGAGCAACGGTATAAAAATGACGGTAATTTCCCAAAAGATCAATGAAGAAGAGGGAAGCTTCTATATCTCCATGCATGGGGATAATCTTGACGAGACTGTCGATCTTTTTGATAGCTATTACATCAATTGCCCCTATGACAGCATTGGGCATGTGAGTTTGTCAGAGTTTGACGAGGTGACGAAAACGGCGTATTTTGTTGTGAATGTGAAAACAATGAACGGGGAAAAAATCCCATATGACAAGCTCACATTTGGAGTCAGGGAGCTTATATTCGGTAAATGTGATTATAAGGGATTTATTGAAGATGTGGATTTGTCCGATATACCGAAAGATCCGCCGGTTATGAAAAATGTAAACGGCAGGAGTTGGGGAGGCTTTAGAGTAAATGATGAATTTAACTACAATTCGCTCAGTTACCTTATTCCTGCCGAAACGCCTCTTGCTGAGCCTACAGAAGGCGTGACGGTAACCGGAGTTGGATTTGTTGACGGCGCACTGCATATTCAGGTATGTTACGAGGATATTTTGCATACTGATAATCATGGCTTCATTGAGGTTGTCGATAAAAATGGCGAAAAAGTATTTTCGGACGAGGATTCCTACTATCTGAATGTCAGCTTTTGGGATGAGGAAAGCGTCAACAGCTATGATGAAATTATTATTCCGACAGGCATTGAAGATTTGGGAGATTATGTGCTTTATGGAGAATTTTTGACAAGCACCGGCTATAAATCGGGGGATTGGGAAGTAACGTTTCCTGTAAAATAAATCAAAACGGACAGTCACATTGACTGTCCGTTTTTAATTATTATTTTTTAAATAATTGTCTTATTACAAGCCCGCCGCCGGCAGCTGTGAGACCGAACATAAGCACAAACATGTAAGCGTTTGTAGTACGCCAACGCATTTGTACGCTCATAAGAACTGCGGCAAGAATGATAACAAGTCCTACGGCAAGCACTATCCAACCGAAGATTTTTCTGTCCATAAGGAACAGCATAACTATTCCAATAAACAGAGGAATGAAAATCGTACCGTTTGGCAAATGAAACCCACCGAAATTGAATAGATAACCTCCGCCGCCCCAACTGCTTGTAATGGACAAATTCTGGAAAATCATGAATACGCCTGCGGCAAGCATAAGCAGTCCGCAGAAAAATTGAAGCAAGTCGTTCTTGTTCTGATTTTTCTTTTGGTTGTAATCATGCAGCTCGCGGTAAGCCTCCTCAAGTTCCTTATCGTATTTTGCTTTTTTAGCCATAGCCATTAACCTCCAATAATCTTTGCATCAGCCGATTTGCCCTCGGATTCTTATTCCCCGATCAAGGACAGAATCTAACGACTTATCGTGTGCCGAATATTCTGTCTCCTGCGTCTCCAACGCCGGGAACAATATATTTATCTTCGTTGAGTCCCTGATCCATAACGCCTGTGTAAATATCAACATCAGGGTGAGCTTCACGAACCTTGTCAACTCCCTCTGGAGAGCAGATAATGCACATGAACTTTATGTGGCTTACGCCTAACTTCTTGACCTCATCAATAGCGGCAATGGCGGAATGTCCTGTAGCCAGCATCGGGTCAATTATAATAACATCACGCTCGGCAATATCATCAGGCATTTTTGAGTAGTATTTAACAGCCTCCTTTGTATCAGGCTGTCGGAAAATACCCATGTGACCTATTTTTGCGGCAGGCACAAGAGCGGTTACACCATCGACCATACCTAAACCTGCACGAAGTATAGGTACAAAAGCAAGTTTGCGACCTGAAATAACTTTGGTTTTGGCGACTGCAACTGGAGTCTCGATCTCGATTTCCTTAAGCGGCAGATCGCGAGTTGCTTCGTAGCATATAAACATTGCAATTTCTGAAACAAGCTCACGAAATTCCTTTGTACCTGTGTTTTTATCTCTCAAAAGAGATATTTTATGCTGAACCAGCGGATGATTTATGATATGTAAATTTGCCATATTTTTACTCCTTAATTATTATTTTCTATATCGGCTATAAGGTTGATGCGCCTTTGATGTCGTCCGCCCTCAAAATCGGTCGAGAGGAATATTTCTGCAAGCTCGCAGGCAAGTCCGATACCGATAGTTCTTGCTCCCATGCACATAATATTTGCATCGTTGTGGAGACGCGTATATTTTGCGGAAAAAGAATCCGAACAAAGAGCTGCGCGTATTCCCTTGATTTTGTTAGCCGCAATAGACATTCCGATACCCGTACCGCAGATGAGAATGCCTTTTTCACACTCTCCCGAATTTACAAGGGCACAAACAGCTTTTGCCATATTCGGGTAATCGCAAGGTTCTCCGTCGGTTCCCATGTCTTTCAGCTCGTAGCCCTTATCTGTAAGGGCTTTGATAACCTCTTTTTTCATTTCTACTCCCGCATGGTCGCAGCCAATAGCTATCATGATAATATCTCCTTTTTTAGATTCTTGGTTGATTCAAGGTCTTTTTCCGCTTTGACTTTTTGTAAATAGGAAACTTCCAATTCATCAGCGGAAACAAATTCCTTCGATAATGCGCCTAAAACAACTCCGCAGGCTGATTGAAGCCGTCCCTGCGGCGGAGCGATTATCAGCATAGGTGAACGGTAGGTCATGAAAAAGTCGGCTGCACCGTCGCCGCAAAGCAGAACTTCCGTACCGTTGAATGCAAGAAATTCCGCAAGTTCATCACAGCTTATGAGTTTTTCCTCCATAAGCTGTTCAAGACCGTAGCCGTCGCTTTTGAAAACGCATGCGTAGACAAGAGCTTCTCTTGCTTTCATAATGGAGCAAATTGTTCCTTTATGAGCGATGTTGTTATATGCGAGAGCTTCAAGAGTGGAAACTCCACAGCATTTGCAGCCGAGGGCAAATCCCATTGCCTTTACTCCCGCAATGCCTATACGCAGCCCCGTATAGCTTCCCGGACCTTTGGCAACGGCGATCAGTTCAATATCCTTAACTGTTTTCCCTGATTGCTCGATAATTCCCTTTACCATAGGCATGATAACCTGAGAATGAGTTTTTTGCGTATACAAGGAGCTTTCAGCGAGAAATACTTCATTTTCTGTATCAAATAATGCGGTGGAGGCTGTTTTGCCCGACGTGTCAATTCCAAGCAGCAGCAAAGCGTTCATCTCCCTCTAAAATTATCTCCCTTTTCAGTTCGTCAAGGGTGTTTATAGTAATGCGTATCATATTTTGCGGCAAAAAGCTCCCGATGTTTTCCGACCACTCAACCACAGCTATATTGTGAGCAAAATCGTAATCATAAAATCCCGAAGATTCCAGATCCCATTCAGTCTCAATGCGGTACATATCAAAATGATAAAGATTTAATTTATCTCCCGAATACTCATTGACAAGGGCGAAGGTCGGCGAGCTTACAACATCTCCGAGTCCAAGACCAAGAGCAAGCCCTCGTGTAAATGTTGTTTTCCCTGCACCAAGACCGCCGCTGTAGGCGATAATATCTCCCGGTTTAAGAAGCTTTCCTATTTTTTGCGCAGCCAAAATTGTTTCTTCGGGTGAATTTGTAATTACACGTTCTGTCATATCAGAAAAGTCCCGTAATATTTCCGCTGCCGTCACAGTCAATGTTCAAGGCAGAGGGTTTTTTCGGAAGTCCGGGCATAGTAAGAATATCTCCTGTGTAAATAACTACAAAGCCGGCTCCTGCGGATACTTTTGCGTCACGGACGGTAATGGTAAAGCCCTTTGGTTTGCCGAGCAGCGCAGGATTATCAGACAGTGAGTACTGAGTTTTAGCCACACATACAGGCAGTTCGCGGAAGCCTATAGCCTCGATTTCTTTGATAGCCTTTTCAGCCTGCGAGGTATAAGTCACGCCGTCGGCGCGGTAAATTTCCCGAGCGATCGTCTCAATTTTTTCCTTTATCGAAAGTTCGGTGGAATACAGTGTGCGGAACGGCTCGCAGCTGTTTTCACAGAGCGAAATAGTCTCGCAGACCTTGTTTGCCAGATCAATGCCGCCTTCGCCTCCTTTTGCAAAGACTTCGCACATAGAGACTTCAACGCCCATTTCGGAACAGAAGCTGCGGACGAACTCGATTTCAGCGTCAGTGTCGGTATTGAATCGGTTTATAGCAACAACGACAGGCACATGGAATTTGTGCATATTTTCTATATGCGTTTGCAGATTAACTATTCCTTTCTCCAAAGCCCACATATTCTCTTTGGAAAGGTCTTCCTTGCGAACCTTTCCATTGTATTTCAAAGCTCGTATTGTAGCCACAAGTACAACGCAGGACGGTTTAAGTCCGCCATAACGGCATTTAATATCGAAAAACTTTTCCGCACCCAGATCGGAACCGAAGCCGGCTTCTGTAATACAGTAGTCGCCGAGTTTAAGGGCAAGCTTTGTCGCACGGATAGAGTTGCATCCGTGAGCAATATTTGCAAAAGGGCCTCCGTGGATAAAGGCGGGATTATTTTCAAGCGTCTGAACAAGATTAGGTTTGAGAGCGTCTTTAAGAAGCGCTGTCATAGCTCCCGTACAGCCCAGTTGCTCTGCAAACACAGGCTTTCCGTCAAGGTCATAAGCAACAAGAATATTGCCGAGACGCTTTTTAAGGTCGCTAAGATCGGTTGCAAGGCAGAGTATCGCCATAACTTCGGAAGCAACGGTAATATTAAAGCCGTCCTCACGGGGAACTCCGTTAGCCTTTCCTCCAAGTCCTACAACAATATTACGCAGTTCACGGTCGTTCATATCCATACAGCGTTTAAAAAGAATACGTCGCTGGTCTATACGAAGCTCGTTGCCCTGCTGGATATGATTGTCGAGCATAGCGCAGAGCAGATTATTCGCCGCAGTAATGGCGTGCATATCGCCTGTGAAATGCAGGTTGATGTCTTCCATGGGAACTACCTGAGCATATCCGCCGCCGGCAGCTCCGCCCTTAATGCCGAATACAGGACCGAGGGACGGTTCACGGAGAGCGAGAACGGCGTTTTTCCCGATCCTGCCCATAGCCTCTGCAAGACCAACGCTTACCGTAGTTTTACCCTCTCCGGCAGGAGTTGGATTTATGGCTGTCACAAGTATAAGTTTGCCGTCCTCACGGAAAGCTGTCTGTGAATAAAGACTTTCGGAGAGCTTTGCCTTATAGTGACCGTAGGGTTCGAGACAGTCTTCGGAAATACCCAGTAATGAGGCAATTTCGCCGATTTTTTTCATTTTCGCATTCTGAGCGATCTCTATATCAGATAACACTTTTCTGACCCCCTGATTAACGTCTGCTGTAAGCAGCGAAGTTTTTATGATCTGATTGGAAGAAAGTCTGACAGTCTTATCTTCCGATACACATTATATTATATCACACTATCCGGATAATTGCAAGAAAATTTTTGAATTTCTTCTGATCGGTAGTAAATTGACGTTCGATGTTTTGCTTTAAAGAAGGATATGATCAGTTATCGACGATGTTATTGATCCACACATCGCTTTTGACCATAAAATATCCGATAACAACTTTAATGAGTTCCGAAAAGGTCACAACAGCAAAAAGTAGTCTGATATTCATTTGTGTGAAGTACGCCAGTAAAAACGCCAGAGGTATCATTATAAGAAAAGTATATCCGAAGTCAAAAAGAAAAGTTATACCGGTTTTTCCGCCGCTTCTTAAAGTAAAGTAGCATGCGTTGGTATACGACCAAAGCGGCATGGCAAGAGCCTGTATAACTATCATATATGTTGCAAGGTCGCGTATATTCTCCTCTGTCTGGTAGAGATGCGGAAAGATCTTTGCCAACGGAAGTACCGTTGCAGCTACCGCTATCGCTGCCGCAACACTGAAAAAAAGCAGCTTATTGTCAATAATACGCGCTTCTTTTATTTTATTTGCTCCCAGCTTCGCACCTACGATGATGCCTATGCACGCACCAAGCTGAATATATACTGATCCGAAAAGATTTGTCATAGTACTTGAAATATTCCGGGCAGCCACAACGTCAAGTCCACGGACAGAGTAGCACTGAGCTATTACAGACATTCCTGCCGCCCATAAAAATTCGTTCAAAAGCAACGGAACGCCTTTTTCGATCATTCTGATAGTCAGCTCCGTCGGAATTTTAAAGCTCCTGTAAGCTCTGATAATATATTTGTTTTTTACAGTATGAGTGTGCGTGTGTAAAATGATAATAAAAGCCTCGATAAATTTTGCAACTACCGTAGCTATCGCTGCGCCTTTAACTCCCATTTCAGGAAAACCGAATTTCCCGAAAATAAGAACATAATCGAGAAGGAGATTTATACATACAGCCGACATAGCCCCAACCATAGGAATTCTTGTTTCTCCGCACTCCCGCACTACGCTTGAATAAGCCTGTCCGATACCAAACGGGAGAAGTCCGGCAAGCATTATGAACATATATTCTTTGCCGTATTTAAGCGTTGCAATGTTTTTTTCAGGGGCGTCCTCATTGCTGATAAACAGCGAAATAAGCTGATCGTCAAAAAAGTAAAATACTGCGGCGCATATTGCAATAATTGCGGTTACGGTCAGGATCCTGAAACGAAACGTATAGCGTTGACCCTCGTGATCGCCCTTACCGAAGAACTGTGCGCCAAAAATTCCCGGACCTGCCACAGTACCGAAAATACTTATATTAAATACAAAAATAAATTGATTGACAATGGAAACACCGTTCATCTGTTCTGTGCCTATTTGTCCGACCATGATATTATCAATGAGGCTCACAAAATTTGTGACAAGATTTTGCAATATCATGGGAACTACCATGATGAGAACATTTTTGTAGAATAATTTGTCGCCGATGAATTTCTCTCTGATTTTTCTAAGCATTTTACCACTCCGTATTCAAATTCCTAACATATCATACCACTATAAGTAATGAATGTCAAGGTTTATACTTGCTTCTATTGCAAAATATCCAATAACGCCGAGTATATACTAAACGCTATAGCAAATCACGCATATCTGACAGCATATTTTACACACAGCGTCGTTGTCGTCCTTGCCATACGACAGTATGCCTGCGTCCTCCTCCTTGCTATGTGCAAAATCTGCTTGTCATTTATTGCGCGTTTTGCTATAGCGTTTAGTATACCATATTATCTTAAAATTGTAAACGGATTATATTATATACTCGACGCTATTGCAAACCATCCAGTAATGCTGACATAAAATCCGTTTGTCTGCGTCATCCTCCTCACCATACGCCAGTATGCTTTCGTCGTCTTCCTTGACATACGGATTTTCTGTTCAGCATCCTTTGGACGTTTTGCAATAGCGTCGAGTATAATATTATAGTTCGGAGCGCAAAGAAACTGTTCAATATCAACAAATCTTATTTTGGGTATTGACATTTCTTTAATTATATGATAAAATAATACAGAACAAGGACGTTCCCGACAGACTAAGTGTCTGCTGAGGATGTCCTTTATTTTTTTAGTCCGTATACGGTTCGGCAATGGGGCTGTATCCGATCATTCGGGGAGAATATTTATACGGAATAAAACAATAATAACGAAAGGTCGTGAACCTAATGGACGATTTCAGAAACGAAGCTCCATTTCAGAGACAGGGACTTTACCGCCCACAGTTTGAACATGAAAACTGCGGAATAGGTGCGGTAGTCAATATCGGCGGAGAAAAGTCGCGCAGAGTAGTTGAAGACGCTCTTACGATCGTTGAAAAGCTTGAACACCGTGCAGGCAAGGACGCTGAGGGTAAAACAGGCGACGGCGTAGGAATCCTTTCACAGATACCTTATGATTTCTTTAAAGCTCAGACCGAAAAACTCGGCTTTGACATAGGCGGCGCAGGGGACTTCGGCGTTGGCATGTTCTTCTTTCCTCAAAGCGAGCTGAAACGTAATCAGGCTAAGAAAATGTTCGAGATAATCCTGAAAAAACAGGGTATGGAGTTCATCGGCTGGCGTAACGTTCCATCCGACCCGTCCGTACTCGGTCAAAAAGCGGTTGACAGTATGCCGTTCATTATGCAGGGATTTGTTAAGCGTCCGAACGGATGTCAAAAGGGAATTGATTTTGACCGTAAGCTTTATATTGCAAGGCGTGTTTTTGAGCAGGCAAATGAGAACACCTATGTATGTTCTCTTTCAAGCCGCACCATAGTATATAAAGGAATGTTTTTGGTTGATGAGTTGAGAAAGTTCTACAGCGATTTGCAGGACGATAATTTCATATCTGCTATTGCAATGGTTCACAGCCGTTTTTCTACCAATACTCAGCCAAGCTGGCAGAAAGCGCACCCTAACAGACTGATAGTCCATAACGGAGAAATAAATACTATCACAGGCAACGCCGATAAAATGCTTGCCCGTGAGGAAACTGTTCACTGTGAGGCTTTCGGTGATGATATGAGCAAGATACTGCCTGCAATAAACGCAGACGGTTCTGATTCAGCAAGACTTGACAATGCCCTTGAATTTATGGTAATGTCGGGAATGCCTCTCCCTCTTGCAGTTATGATAACCATTCCCGAGCCATGGAAAAACAATCGAACGATTTCTCAGGAAAAATACGATTTTTACCAATATTACGCCACAATGATGGAGCCTTGGGACGGTCCCGCTTCTATCCTCTTTTCGGACGGAGACGTTATGGGCGCAGTTCTTGACAGAAACGGTCTGCGTCCTTCAAGATACTGCCTGACAGCCGATGGATTTCTTATTCTTTCTTCTGAAACGGGCTGCATAGACGTTCCGCCTGAAATGATAATCAAAAAGGACAGACTGCGTCCCGGAAAGATGCTGCTTGCGGACACAAAGCAAAAGCGTCTTATCGACGATGATGAGATAAAGTCTTTCTATGCTTCTCGCCGTCCTTATGGTGAATGGCTTGACAGTAACCTTGTCAAGCTCAATGAACTGCATATCCCCAACAAAGGCGTACAGAACTACACTCATGAGGAGCTTGAAAAGCTGCAAAAAGCGTTCGGCTACAGCTATGAGGATATACGCACAAGTATTCTTCCTATGGCAGAAAACGGAGCTGAGCCTATTGCATCAATGGGTTCGGATATACCGATACCGCCTCTTGACAGCGAAGATCCGCCGCTGTTCAATTACTTCCGTCAGCTTTTTGCGCAGGTTACGAATCCGCCTTTTGACGCTATCCGGGAGGAGATAGTTACCGATACAAGCACATATATAGGCGAGGACGGCAATATACTTGAGGAAAAGCCTGAGAACTGCCATGTTCTTAAGGTTGAAAATCCTATCCTGACCAGCACCGATATGCTTAAGATCAAGAGCATGAATGTGGACGGTCTGAAAACTGCGGTGATCCCGATAACCTATTATATAGGCACGTCCCTCGAACGCGCTATCGAGCGTCTTTTCATTGAAGCTGACAAGGCTTACCGCGAGGGTGCGAATATACTGATACTTTCAGACAGAGACGTTGACGAATATCGTGCGGCTATCCCGTCGCTGTTAGCAGTTGCAGCGCTCCAGCAGCACCTTGTTTCCACGAAAAAGCGTACAGCCGTGGCTATAATACTTGAAAGCGCAGAGCCGAGAGAGGTTCACCATTTTGCCGCGCTTCTCGGTTACGGCGCATGTGCGGTCAATCCCTATCTTGCACAGTCTACTATCCGCGACCTTATTGACACGGGTATGCTCGACAAGGATTTCTACGCAGCCGAAGCCGACTATAACAGCGCAGTCCTCCACGGTATCGTAAAGATCGCTTCAAAAATGGGCATTTCCACGATACAGTCCTATCAGGGATCGAAGCTTTTTGAAGCCATAGGAATTTCAGAGGACGTAACGAATAAATATTTCAGGGGAACGGTAAGCCGTATCGGAGGAATTACTCTTGACGATATAAGCAGACGTACCGAAAAGCTTCATAATGCGGCTTTTGATCCCCTCGGTCTGAATGTGAGCAGAGAGCTTGAAAGCTCCGGCAGTCATAAGCTACGTTCAGGCAAGTCCGATCATCTTTATACTCCCGAGACTATCCACCTTCTTCAGGAGGCTGCGCGTACCGGAAACTATGATACGTTCAAAGAGTATTCCGCTGCTGTAAACCGCGAAGACAACGAGCTTACTTTGAGAAGTCTCCTCGATTTTAAATTTGACGAAAATGGCGGAATCCCCATAGATGAAGTCGAATCCGTTGAAAGCATCTGCCGCCGCTTCAAAACGGGCGCAATGAGCTACGGTTCGATCTCTCAGGAGGCTCACGAGTGCATGGCTGTGGCTATGAATAAACTCGGCGGAAAGTCCAACTCCGGCGAGGGAGGAGAGTCCCCCGAAAGATTGAAGTCCGACCGATGCTCGGCTATCAAGCAGGTGGCTTCGGGCAGATTCGGAGTTACTTCGGAGTACCTTGTTTCCGCAAAGGAAATTCAGATAAAAATGGCGCAGGGAGCTAAACCCGGAGAGGGCGGTCATCTTCCCGGCGGCAAGGTCTATCCATGGATAGCAAAAACACGTCATTCTACGGCAGGCGTTGGACTAATTTCACCTCCTCCGCATCATGACATCTACTCTATCGAAGATCTGGCTCAGCTTATATACGACTTGAAAAATTCAAACAAGGACGCAAGAATTTCTGTAAAGCTTGTTTCGGAAGCAGGCGTCGGAACTGTTGCGGCAGGCGTTGCAAAGGCAGGCGCACAGGTAATACTTATATCGGGATATGACGGCGGTACGGGCGCAGCTCCGAGAAGCTCCATTTACAACGCCGGACTTCCTTGGGAAATAGGCCTTGCGGAAGCTCACCAGTCTTTAATGATGAACGGACTACGCACAAGAGTAATGATCGAGACGGACGGAAAGCTCATGACAGGCAGAGACGTGCTTGTTGCAGCTCTTTTGGGTGCGGAGGAATACGGTTTTGCAACAGCTCCGCTTGTAACTATGGGCTGTGTAATGATGAGAGTGTGCAACCTTGATACTTGCCCCATGGGTATTGCAACACAGAATCCCGAGCTTAGAAAGCGTTTCAAGGGCAAGCCCGAGTATATCGTCAACTTCATGCACTTTATTGCACAGGAGCTTCGTGAATATATGGCTAAACTCGGTATACGAACGGTCAACGAGCTTATCGGACGCACTGATCTTCTTTATAAAAAGTCCGAGAAAGGCAATATTGATTTTTCCGAGATACTTTGCGGAGCTGTTGAGAACAACGGCAGCGGTCAGTACTTCAGGCAGGAGGATATTTACGACTTTGAGCTTGAAAAGACAGTTGATGAGACTGTCATTATGAAGAAACTCGGATCTGCTCTCAAAAATAAAACCAAGAAAACAATCGAGATAAAGGTAAAAAACACTGACCGTGCGTTTGGAACGCTGTTCGGCTCTGAAATCACCAAAAAGTGGGGAGACAGCGCCCTTGATGATGATACCTTCACTGTAAAATGCCTCGGCAGCGGAGGACAGAGCTTCGGCGCATTCATACCGAAAGGTCTGACTCTGGAACTTATCGGAGACAGCAACGACTACTTTGGAAAGGGACTTTCGGGCGGAAAGCTGATACTTTATCCGCCGAAGGGTTCAGGATTCAAAGCGGAGGAAAATATTATTGCAGGAAACGTTGCTCTCTATGGTGCAACAAGCGGAAAGGCGTTTATCAACGGTATTGCCGGAGAACGGTTCTGCGTAAGGAACTCGGGAGCGTCTGCCGTATGCGAGGGCTGCGGTGATCACGGCTGCGAATATATGACCGGCGGACGCGCGGTTATTCTCGGCAGAACAGGCAAAAACTTTGCCGCAGGTATGTCGGGCGGCATCGCATATGTTCTCGACGAGGACAGAGATCTTTACATGAAGATAAACAAGTCGCTTGTTTCCCTTGAATCGGTAACAAACAAGTACGACATCATGGAGCTTAAAAATATTATTCAGGAACATTTTGACGCAACAGGCTCCGAAAAAGCCAAAAGAATTCTTGACAACTTTGCAGGTTATATCGGAAACTTCAAGAAAATACTTCCTCATGACTATGCTAAGATACAGAGTACCGTTGTTGCCTTGGAGGAAAAGGGCATGAGCAGCGAGCAGGCTGAGATCGAAGCGTTCTACATTACGAAAAAGGAGGCGTGAGCTATGGGAAAGCCTACAGGATTTATGAATTTTGAAAGATGCGGCAATGAGGCGGCTCAGCCTTTGGAGCGTATTAAGAATTACAATGAATTTCACCAGCCGCTGACTGATGAACAGCGTAAATTGCAGGCGGCGCGTTGCATGGACTGCGGCGTACCGTTTTGTCAGAACGGCAAGATGATGCGTGGTATGATTTCGGGATGTCCCTTGAATAACCTTATTCCCGAATGGAACGATCTCCTTTACCGAGACCACAAGGAACAGGCGCTGCAAAGACTTCTTATGACAAATAACTTTCCGGAGTTCACATCAAGAGTTTGTCCTGCTCTCTGCGAAAAAGCGTGTACCTGCGGTCTCGGCGGCGACCCTGTTACAGTAAAGGAAAACGAGAACGCCATTATAGAATACGGTTTTGAAAGCGGACTTATTAAGCCGGAGATCCCGAAAGTCCGCAGCGGTAAAAAAATTTCCGTTATAGGTTCAGGTCCTGCCGGTCTTGCGGCTGCCGATACGCTGAACAAGAGGGGACATTCGGTTACCGTTTATGAACGCGAGGACAGACCCGGCGGTCTGCTTATGTACGGGATACCCAATATGAAACTTGAAAAATCCGTTATCAATAGGCGTGTTGAAATAATGAAAGCTGAGGGCGTTAAATTTGTAACCAATGCGGACGTGGGGCATAACGTTTCGGCTAACGAGCTTCTCAGCAAATCGGATGCGGTGATTCTTGCCTGCGGTTCGTCGAATCCCCGTGACATCAAAGCGGAAGGACGAGACGCTGACGGTATTTACTTTGCGGTGGACTTTCTGAAATCAACTACAAAGAGCCTTCTCAATTCTGCAATGGCAGACGATAATTATATTTCCGCAAAGGGTAAAAACGTAGTGATAATCGGAGGCGGAGATACAGGTAACGATTGTGTTGGGACGTCTGTCAGACACGGTTGTGCTTCCGTGGTTCAGCTTGAAATGATGCCGAAGCTGCCAGACGAGAGAGCAGAAAGCAATCCGTGGCTCGAATATCCGAGGGTATGCAAGACAGATTACGGTCAGGAGGAAGCCGCGGCGTTATTCGGCAGCGATCCGAGAAGATACTGCACAACAGTCAAGGAATTCATAAAAGGTGAGGACAACAGGCTTGCCGCTGTGAAAACGGTTCGTCTTGATTTTGTAAAGGACGCTGAGAGCGGCAGAATGATACCGAAAGAAATAGAAGGCAGCGAAGAAATTCTCCCCTGCGAGCTTTGTCTTATTGCAGCAGGTTTTCTGGGAACTCAGGGATATATTGCAGAGGCTTTTGGCGTTGAGCTTAACGGTCGAAGCAATGTGAATACCGATACGGGAAGATTCCGTACAAACGTGGAAAAGGTTTTCACGGCAGGCGATATGCACATAGGTCAGTCTTTGGTTGTACGCGCGATACGCGAGGGCAGGGACGCCGCTAAAGAAGCCGATGAATATCTTATGGGATATACAAATTTATAATTTATGATGAACTATCCGCAGCTTAAGCATATTTTGCTTAAGCTCGGATAGCTATCGTAAAAAGGGGAGAGTTTATGATTTATACAGAAAATGAGGTTTTATCATATATAGACGAAAACGATGTAAAATTTGTCAAGCTTACATTCTGCGACATTAAAGGAGCGCTTAAAAATATATCCGTGCTTTCTTCGGAAATGACGGCAGCTTTCGAGCGTGGAGTACGTATAACGGCAAAGAAGATCTGCGGATTTTCCATTGCAAAGGGACGTGATCTTTATATTTATCCCGACGCTCAGACTATGAAGGTACTCCCTTGGAGACCTCAGCACGGCAGAGTTATACGCATGTTTTGCTATATAAAATACGGCGATGGCGCTCCTTTTGAGGGTGACGGAAGATACTTTTTAAAGCAGGCTGCGAAAAAAGCTCTTAACAAGGGTTGGTGTTTCCGTTTCGGCACTTCAAGCGAATTTATGCTTTTCAGAAACGATGAAAGCGGAATGCCTACAAAGATACCTCACGATTATGCAGGGTATTGTGATATTGCTCCTGACGACAAGGGGGAGAATTTTCGCCGTGACGTATGCTTTACTCTGGAGCAGATGGGAATACACCCTGTTTCCTCACGCCATGAGGCAGGTCACGGTCAGCATGAGATAGACTTCAACGCCTCGTCTGCACTTAAAGCGGCGGACACCTTTCTCAGCTTTAAATCGGCTGTAAAATCGGTTGCGGAGCAGCACGGCATCCATGCGAGCTTTATGCCGAAGCCTGTTAAAAACGACTGCGGAAACGGTATGCACATTGGCGTTAATGTATTCCGTGACAGCGATTTTTTCGACAACGATTCACCAGACGATAATTCGGCGGAGGTCAATATGGCGGCAGCAGGCATTATGAACTTTATCCGACAGTATACGGTATTTACCAATTCTACGGTAAATTCCTACAGCCGCTTCGGAGAATTTTCTTTGCCGAGATATATTGCATGGTCTACAGAGGAGCAGGAACAGCTTGTAAAATTGAATATCGAAACGGGCGGAGAAGCGCCTATTGTGCTGAGAGCGCCCGACTGCGTATGCAATCCGTATTTTGTGTTTGGTCTTATAATTTACGCAGCTGTAGAGGGAATCGAGGGAAAAATGGAAATGCCCGAAAAATTTGAGCCTTCCAGCGCAAGTTATGAAAAATTGCCTGTCAATCTTTTGGAAGCGGCGGAAATTGCAGATAATTCGGAATTTCTGAAAAGATATATTCCCGAAGAACTTTTGAAGCTTGTCGTAAGCAGCGCTAAGGATGAATGGAAAGAATATTCCGCCGAATACGATAAAGAACTGTATGAAGAAAAAAAGTATTTCTACAGTTTATAACGGAGGATTAATTTGGAAAATGTTATTGTAATTTCAAGCAGCAGCTCTGCGGCGGAATCCCTTTCGGCATTTATCAGAGAGTTCTTTCACTGTCAGGTTACAATAGCTGAGAACGGGCGTCAGGCAAGAGAGATACTGAGCAGCAGACGAACCTTTGAGCTTGTTCTGATCAACAGTCCGCTTGCTGACGAAGCAGGGATCGAGCTTGCCGAGTACGCTTCGGAGGCAACGGCAGCAAGCTGTCTTGTTCTTATAAAAAGCGAAAATTACGAAAAGGTAAGTCCCAGAGCCGACCGCGGCGATATAATACTCGTTGTAAAGCCATTTTCAAGACAGGTTTTGCATCAGGTCATAAAGGCGGTAAATATCGCTTTAAGACGTTCGTACGCCATGTATGAAGAAACAGTACGTCTTGAACGAAGAATCGAGGAGATAAAGCTTGTTGACAAGGCGAAATTCAGGCTCATGCAGTACAGAAACATGACAGAGGAGGAAGCTCATTCCTACCTTGAGCAGTATGCTATGAAAAATCGAAAGAAAAAGACTATAGCTGCATCGGAGATAATTGATAAAATATCCGAACAATATATGTAGTTATACTCGCCGCTATTCCAAAGAATGCTGAACAGAAAATTCGTATGTCAATGAAGACGACGAAGGCATACTGACGTATGGCGAGGAGGATGACGCTGACATACGGATTTTATGTCTGCATTACTGGATATTTTGTAATAATGGCGAGTATATAAAACGAATCGTGCAGCAGCTCGAACTAAAAAGGCGGATCTATTATGTTTAATGAAATTCATGAGGAATGCGGAGTTTTCGGGATATATGAGAAAAACACAGCCGATGCGGCGTCCTCTGTATATTTCGGACTGTATTCCTTGCAGCACCGAGGACAGGAAAGCTGCGGTATAGCGGTCTGTGACGACGGCGTGTTCAGCCACAAAAAGGCAGACGGTCTTGTGTCCGATGTATTCAGCAAGGGCGAATTGGAACGTTTGGGCAAGGGAAATATCGCAGTCGGACACGTTCGCTATTCTACCTTTGGCGGAAAAAACCCAAATAATATCCAGCCCCTCGTTATCCGCCATATAAAAGGAAATCTTGCGCTCGTTCACAACGGCAACCTTATAAACGCCGATGAGCTTCGGCGTGAATTTGAGATGTCCGGAGCTATTTTTCATGGAACTTCCGATACCGAGGCGATCGCGTATGCAATTGTTCGTGAACGCCTTTCAAGTCATTCTACCGAAGCTGCGGTGGAACGTGCAATGCCCCGAATCAAGGGCGCATATTCCTGCATTATCATGACGGCTACAAAAATGATCGCCTTTCGTGATCCTGATGGATTCAGACCGCTGTGCATAGGCAAAACGTCAGACGGAGCTTTTGTTGCCGCATCGGAGTCATGCGCTCTTGAAACCGTGGGAGCAGAATTTCTTCGGGATGTAGAGCCGGGAGAGATCGTAGTATTCAGTGAAGGAAAAATGAAGTCGATACGCACTCATGTGCGTGAAAAAGGCAGTATTTGCATTTTTGAATATATCTACTTTGCCCGTCCCGATTCCGTAATAGAAGGAAAATCGGTTCATCGAGCAAGAGTACGGGCAGGGGAGATACTTGCAGAATGCAGTCCCGCCGATGCGGATATTGTTATAGGGGTTCCCGATTCGGGTCTTGATGCGGCTCTCGGTTATGCAAACAAAAGCGGTATTCCATACGGGATAGGATTTATAAAAAACAAATATATTGGCAGAAGTTTTATTCAGCCTCAGCAGAACCAGCGTGAAAATGCGGTCAAAATAAAACTCAATGCTGTTCGTGAAAGTGTTGAGGGCAAGCGTGTTGTAATGATAGATGATTCGATCGTCAGGGGAACTACAAGCGCAAGGATAATCCGTTTGCTCAGAGATGCAGGAGCTAAGGAGGTTCATGTGAGAATATCTTCTCCGCCTTTTCTGCATTCCTGCTATTTCGGTACTGATATTGACAGCGAAGAAAATCTTATAGCAAGTCATTGCGGTTCATTGGAAGAAATTACAAAGATGATCGGTGCAGATACTCTTGCTTATCTGCCTGTTGAAAAGCTTTGCGAACTCGCCGACAGAGACAATTTCTGCAAGGGCTGCTTTACGGGAACATACCCGATTGACGTGTCGGGTGCAAGTCAAAAAAATAAATTTGACGAAAAGATCCATAAATAAATTTTACGGCAAATTATTAATATTCAGGAACATACGACGATTTGTTGCTGAACGGGGAGGAAATTCAGATGTGTACAATTATGGGCTATTGCGGCGTAAGCGGCGGTAGGAAATATGTTGCGGAGGGACTTGAAGCTACTGTTTCAAGAGGTCCAGACGACTGTAGAATTATAGAGCTTGAGGACGGCGTGCTTGGTTTTCAAAGACTGTCTATCATGGGTCTGACACCCGAGGGAATGCAGCCCTTCGAGCTTAACGGAAATTACGCAGTCTGCAACGGCGAGATATATGGCTTTCTGAAACAGCGTGAGGAGCTTAAGAAAAAGGGATATACCTTTAAAAGCGACAGCGATTGTGAGATTCTTTTGCCTATGTATAAGGAATTTGGCGTTGATATGTTTGATAAGCTGGACGCTGAATTTGCCTGCATTATTTATGATTCGGAAACGCATGAGTTTATTGCCGCAAGAGACCCAATCGGCATACGTCCGCTGTATTATGGAAAGTCCGCTGACGGAACGATGGTTTTTGCAAGCGAAGCGAAGAATCTTGTAAAGATCTGCGATAAGATCGCTCCGTTCCCACCCGGATATTATTACAAGGACGGAAAGTTCGTCTGTTATCGTGATATTACAGCCGTTGACAATATAATATATGATGATATTGAAACAGTCTGCAAGAATATTCATGATAAGCTTGTTGCAGGCATTGAAAAACGTCTTGCGGCAGACGCTAAGATCGGCTTTTTGCTTTCAGGCGGACTTGATTCCTCGCTTGTCTGTGCCGTAGCTCAGCAGAAAAGCGATAAGCCTATAAGAACCTTTGCAATTGGTATGAATACCGACGCCATAGACCTTAAATATGCTAAACAGGTCGCTGACTACATAGGCAGCGAACATACGGAAGTCATTATAACTAAGGACGATGTGCTTGAATCTCTCGAAACGGTTATTCGTCTGCTGGGAACATATGATATAACGACTATTCGTGCCAGTATGGGAATGTATCTGCTGTGTAAGGCTATCCACGAGCAGACAGACATACGTGTCCTCATGACAGGTGAAATTTCAGACGAGCTGTTCGGATATAAATATACTGATTTTGCACCGAATGCGGAGGAATTTCAGAAGGAATCGGTCAAGCGTGTTCATGAGCTTCATATGTACGACGTTCTACGTGCAGACCGTTGTATTTCCGTAAATTCCCTTGAAGCGAGAGTACCTTTCGGCGATCTTGATTTTGTCAGGTATGTTATGGCAGTTGATCCGGAAATAAAACTTAATAAATATAACAAGGGCAAGTATCTTCTCCGTCACGCTTTTGAGGGCGATTACCTTCCTCACGATATACTTTACCGTGAAAAAGCGGCGTTTTCAGATGCAGTCGGACACTCTATGGTAGACTATCTGAAAATGTATGCGGAGGAACAGTATACACAGGCTGAATTTGAAGAAAAGTCGGCGAAATACAGCCATGCAAGACCATTTACCAAGGAGTCGCTCCTGTATCGTGAGATATTCGAGAAATATTACTCGGGCAATTCCGAAATGATTGCGGATTTCTGGATGCCGAATAAGGAGTGGGAGGGCTGCAATGTAAACGACCCGTCAGCCCGTGTGCTTTCAAACTACGGTGAAAGCGGAAAATAAGCTGAAATTCAAGAACTGTATCTATGCAAGTCTTGCGGAAGCGTTGAGAACAACATTTCTGCAAAACTTGCATTTTATATTTAACTGTGATATAATTATTAAGGCATTGCCATAAAGTAGATGTTCAGTGCTGCCTAAAAAAATAGACCTCCGGTGTTATTAAGTTTTCAAGGGGAGGTAATATAAGGAGGATTTATGAGTAAAACAATACTCATAGTTGAGGATGATACAGAGATAAATCATATGCTGCAAATTCTGCTGAAAAATAACGGCTACGGCACTATCAGCGCATATTCGGGAACTGAAGGTATCCTTGTACACAATAAATCCGTAAGTCTTATTCTGCTCGATCTTATGCTGCCAGGCCGCAGCGGCGACGATATAATAAAAGATCTCAAACAAAAGCATAACGTTCCCATAATAGTCATGAGCGCTGTGCATGATGTAAGCAAAAAAGTGGATCTATTCGCTCTCGGTGCTGACGATTACGTTACCAAGCCGTTTCATAATGACGAGCTTTTGGCAAGGATAGCTGCAAGGCTCAGAACAGGCGTTCCAACGGAAAACGATGTGCTTACATACAAAGGTATAGAATTGGACAAAAGAAATTTTTCCGTAAAATGCTGCGGAATCCCCGTAGAATTTTCGAGGCATGAGTTTAATCTGCTCAGCCTGCTTATGGAGAATCCAAACCGTACCTGCACAAAAAGCATGATTTACGATAACGTTTGGGACGATGAAAATTCTGCCGATGATAACACTCTGAACGTTCATATCAGCAAGATAAGAAAAAAATTTAAGCAATGCGATCCCGAATGCGAATATATAGAAACTGTATGGGGAATTGGGTATCGTCTTAAAAAATAAGCGGCGAGTATAATGTTAATTCTTCAAAATATCCACCAATTATGCAAATAATCCATTGACAAATATAGATAAAATATGTACAATATTAATAGAAATAATATTTGTAGGAGTGATTTTATGCACAGGTCTTTTCTTAAAAAGGCAGCAGCCTGTTTTTTGGCATTGGCTGTGACTGCCGCTGTCATGCCAATTGCAGATAATATAAGTAAGGAAACAGGGATTATGGCGTCTGCTGTTTCATCGGCTGCAAACCCTGTTATATGGTCGGACGTTCCTGACTGCGATGTTATCCGTGTCGGCGACACGTATTATATGGTAAGCACGACTATGTTTTTCAGTCCCGGCGCTCCGATCATGAAATCCAAGGATCTGGTCAGCTGGGAAATATGTTCCTATGTATATGATACTCTTGCTGACGGAGACGTTCAGAATCTTACCAACGGAAAGCACGATTACGCTCACGGACAATGGGCTGCCAGCCTTCGATACCATGACGGAATGTTTTATGTCTTTTTCGGCAGCTATGGTACTGGAAAATCCTATATTTATAAAACCAACGATATTGAAAACGGTGAATGGACACGTTCCGAGCTTAACGGCATGTATCACGACGCTTCAATGCTTTTTGACGATGACGGCAGAAACTATCTTGTTTACGGAGGCGGCGGAGAAATAAAGATAAAAGAACTCAACTCCGAAATGACTGATTTCAAATGGGGCGGACTTGAAAAAACTCTTTTTAAAACAGGTCTTGACAATTTGGCGGGTGAGGGTTCTCATATTCAGAAAATCGGCGATTACTACTACGTTTTTATCATCGCATGGCCAAGCACAAGCGGACGTATTGAGCTTTGTTACCGAAGCAAAGACCTCAACGGAGCTTTTGAGGGGAAAACTGTGCTTAATTCAGGTCTGGGAACATACGGTTCAGGGGTTGCTCAGGGCGGAATCGTTGATACGCCCGACGGTAAATGGTACGGTATGCTCTTTCAGGATCATGGTTCGGTTGGACGTATTCCGGTACTCGTCCCTGTAACATGGGTCGATGGCTTTCCAATGATGGGTGTAAACGGAAAAGCGCCTGTTGCTCTTGAAGTTGACGGAGACTTTAAAGGTACGCATCTTGCCAAAGACGACGGCTTCAGCTACAGCTCAAATGACCTTGCCCTTGAATGGCAATGGAATCATAACCCCGATAATACCGCATGGTCGGTCACAGAACGCGACGGGTGGCTTAGACTTAAAAACAAGACTGTTGCAAAAAGCATAATAAATGCCAGAAATACACTTACTCAGCGAACCGAAGGTCCGTCCTGTTCGAGCGTTATAAAGCTTGATTCAAGCGGAATGAAAGCAGGTGACTACGCAGGATTTTCAGCCTTTCAGTTCAAATACGGAAATGTCGGTGTACGTGTTGCAGACGACGGTTCAAAGAAAGTGTACATGGCTGAAAACGGCGGATACTCATCAAATGCGAATATAATGGACAGCTATGACAAGATTATTGAAGAGGCGCCGCTTAACGGCAATGAAGTTTACCTAAAAGTGGATTTTCATTTCAATAATGTTGACGAAAATCTTAACTCCTCGTACAATATTGACAAAGCCAACTTCTTCTATTCATATGACGGAAGCAACTGGACGAAAATCGGCAGCGAGCTGAGCATGTCTTATGATTTAAAAATGTTTACGGGCTACAGAAGCGGTATTTACAGCTATGCAACCAAGAATACAGGCGGCTATGCAGACATTGATTTCTTTGATTATGAAAATTACGGCTGGAATTCTCCGACAGTTATTGAACCGAATTCATTTGGCTGGTACTTCTGCAACGGCTTTGAATCCTCAAAAGAAGAATGGTCTCCAAGAGGCGGCGTGACCGTTGAAGTAAGCGGCGATAATTCGTTTGTCGGTGAAAAGTCTCTGTATGTTGACGGTCGCACAAGCGCATGGAACGGTGCATTTCGTCCCTTGAATCCAAATGCCTTTGCGCCGGGAAACGAATACAGCTTCAGTGCAAACGTTATGTTCACCGACGGCGGCGCAAGCGATAAGTTTCTTATGAAGCTTCAATATACTGATGAAAACGGTGATGTTAATTATTCAACGATTGCGGAAGGACGAGCAAAAAAAGGCGAATGGGTGCAGCTTGCAAACATGAATTACAAGATACCGGATGACGCGTCAGATATGCAGCTTTATATCGAAACGGCTGATTCCGTCAATTCCTTCTATATAGACGAAGTTATCGGAGCTGTCGGCGGAACCGGCATTCTCGGAGCAGGCGTACCGAAGAATGTCATTTTAGGCGACCTGAATGATGATGAAGTCGTTGATGTATACGATCTAGTTTTGGCAAGAAAAGTATATTTTATCCAGAACTCCGACAGCTTTCCTGAAGCTGCTGACGTTGACTGTGACGGCGTTTTCGGCATAAACGATATTTTGCTTTTGTCGGAATTTGTATTGGGCACAATACAGGAGTTTCCAAATAACGGATAATATTATACTAAACGCTATAGCAAATCACGCATATCTGACAGCATATTTTACACATAGCATCGTTGTCGTCCTTGCCATACGACAGTATGCCTGCGTCCTCCGCCTTGCTATGTGCAAAATCTGTTTGTCGTTTATTGCGCATTTTGCTATAGCGTTTAGTATAACGGGTTTTTACAGTATAATTAAACACTGTAAAAACCCGTTTTTTGTCGTTTTAATTTTGTGTAGATAAGCGTCAATATCAGTGTGAAAACTTCCGCTGCGGGAAAAGCCGCCCACACACCGTATATGCCGAAAAAGTGTGACAATACGAATGCAAGGACCACAATTGACACAATGCCTCGTGAAATCGAAATAATCCAGCATTCCTTTGCTGCGCCAGACGCTCCGAAGAATCCGGCATTCACTATATTGACTGCCGCAGCAATAAATCCAGGAGTATACATTCGCAGACCCGTAACAGCGTATTCGGCAAGCTGTGCGGAATTTTCACTGTTGAAAACCGAAGTAATAACAGGTGCAAATATACAGATAGCTCCCACAAGTATCAAAGCAGCGGCAGACGAAATTTTCAGGGAATATCGCAAAATTCTCTTTGCGGAATCCTTATCTCCAGAGCCTGACGCTTCGCTTGCCATTGGCTGTAATCCTTGAGAAATACCGTTGAAAACCGCAATTCCCACAAGTGAAATATTTGCGACAACGCCGTAAGCTGCAACTGCCGTATTTCCTGCTATGCTAAGAAGTATAAAATTAAATGAAAGGCTTGTGACAGCATTTGAGATCTCGCCGACAAAGCCCGATATACCTATAGTACATGCTCGTATCAGCCGTGTCGGCGACGGGAGCTTTAGTTTGAAACGGATATTGTTACTTGATGAGAGAAAATGTATCATACATACTCCCATGCTGACAACAGGAGAAATTCCAGTTGCAAGCGCTGCGCCTGTCATTCCCATTTTCAGCGGAAACATAAAGATATAGTCAAAGATAATATTGAATATACTGCTTGAAAGTGTTGCCGCCATAGCGATATTTGGCGCTTTGTCGTTCCGTACAAATGCTGTAAAGGTGTAGTTGAGCATAAAGCACGGAGCGAACAGCAGAACAGTTTTCATGTAGCTGCGTCCTGTTTGCAGAATATCTGTGTCTGCCCCCATGAGCTTCAGTACGCTTTCGGGGGAAATTGATCCCGCTGCGACAAAAATAAGACTAAAAATAAACGCCCATATTACCGAGTCGGAAAAATAATCAAGAGCGTCTTTTTTGCCGAGAGCTTTAAGTATACTGTAGCGTGTTGCAGAACCAAGTCCTATCATCGAGCCTATGGCGAACATCAGTCCGAAAATCGGGAGAGTCAGATTCAATGCTGTAATTCCGTCTGCGCCTGCGGATGCGGACACAAAAAAAGTATCGGCGAGGACATAGCAGGAAATGCCTATCATCGCCAGTATATTTGGCAGCAGATATTTTCTTAAATTTTTTTCGATCATGTATTAATCCCTAAATGCTGTAATTGTTTCCTTTCTGAATACGGTCAACTATGTCCTGTATAGTGATCCCGTCAAGATATTCCGAGACTTTCTTGTACAAACCCTCCCATATAAAAAGTGTAGCGCATTCTTCGGATCTCGGGCAGTTGTTTGGTTCGTATTCAAGGCATGATACTGGGGCGAGGGTACCTTCCGCTGCCCTGAGAACATCCCCGACATTAAGTTCGTCGGCAGACGTGGCAAGCATATATCCGCCCTTATTACCTCTGTTTGTACGCAGTATACCGTTGCTGCTGAGGAGAGGAACTATTTGTTCCAAATATTTTTTTGATATTCCCTGACGCTGTGCAACATCTTTCAGAGAAACGCAGACTTCGCCCTGAGAGGCAAGGTCAACGACCATTCGCAGAGCATATCTGCCTTTGGTGGAAATTTTCATGTAATAACTCCTTTTTAAACAATTTACTCCGACAATTTTTCTTTATTTAATTATACACTAACATTATAATAAAGTCAATATCAAGATACGATTTTTCAGTGAAAACAAAAAATTGCTTCGGGCAGTACGAACAAACCCGAAGCAATAAAGGTTACTGATTTATAGTGAGTTTTCTCAGAACAATAAGGTCATACGCATCTATAATACTATCGTTGCAGACATCTGCAAACTTGCATTGTTCGGCTGTGAGACTGCTGTCTCCCAGAAGATGTTTGCTGAGAAGAACAAGATCGGCAATTCCTACTGTGCCGTCATTGTTAATGTCCCCGTCAGTATGCTCGTGAACAGGTTCAGTTGTTGTTTCCGTTGGCTGAGGTGCGGCTGTAGTAGTTGTATCAGTGGTAGTCGTAGATGTTTCTGTTGTGGTGGTCGCGATTGTCTCCGCAGACCATTTTTGACAATTGCTGTTTGTGGGAGACCACTGCTGAATATTAGCGCCTCCTTCAAGGTTTGCACCTGCTGTCTCAACAAGACAGGCGTCCTTAGAAGCTCGCGTCAAGATATAATATGTGCCGTCCGGATTTTTTGAGAACTTAAAGAGCATTGAACTGTCTTTGGAAGAATATTCGGCAATACTGATATTTCCTCCGTTTACTGAGTCCTCAGCTCTCAAAACGTAATTCGTATCCGCTGCGGAGTATATATAGTAATAATTTCCGCCGCCTGTAAACGCTTTCAGAATCCATTTCTGACAATCCAAACCGTTTGCTGTCCACTGCTGAACATTACTGCCCGATTCCATTTTTCCGTTTACAATATCCATGACCAAACCGCTGTTGACATTTTTGAATTCATAAATTACGCTTGTGTTCATTTTACAGCCCGGATCTGAAACCTTCTCCATAATCCAGTCCTGACAGTTCGCTCCGTTTTCTTCCCACTGCTGTACATTTGCGCCGCTCTGAGCCGAACCCCCTGCAACCTCGACAACCGATGTTTCTCCGCTTATTCTGGTACGAATTTTATATGAGCCGTCAGAATTTTTCGTCAGCATAAACTGCTGGTTTGTTCCGCCGTTATAGTTATAAATGTCGATATTTGTACCGTTGGCGGTTTTTTTACCTGCAACGTCAAGCATATATGTTCCGCCATCGCCAACAGCAGAAGCAATGTAGTAGTATCCGTCACCGGCATCAATAAGTTTCCAAATATCGTGTATAGTGTCATCAGAAGTTCCCCACTGCTGTACATTTGCGCCGTTTTCGGCGGCTGCGCCTGCTGCCTGCATATAAAGTCCCGAATTAACGTTCTTAAATCTGTAGGTTGAACCGTTATTGAAAATTTCCGCTACAGGTTTCATGGGGGCGCTTGGAGCTTCCGTATAGCCAGCGCTGGGAATTCCCTTAGACGAGTATCTGAGATACATCATATTTCCGCTGGAGGACTGACATCCGCTGTATGTATCGCAATATTTTTTTGCCTGATCAGCTGAAAGAGTAACATAGCTGTAGTTGCTTTCAGGTCTCCATGTGCAGACCTTAGCCTGCCCCTCGATGCCAAGTCGTTTGCAGTTTACGCCCTTTGAACCTGAATCGGCAAATGCGCCCGGATGTGTGACCGAGTTCCAGTCGCAAACGACGTTGCCTTTTGTCGATGCGCCGTCATAGTAGCAGTTTTCCGCAAAAAGCTTGCAATCAGAATGCACAGTGTATGCCATGCTGAAATTATAAACGTAGTTATTAAGCGAATGAAAATATCCGTAACGCATAAGTCCCGGAGCTCTTGTTAGGGTATCCTTGAATTTATTGCTGATAAGGGTCATTCTCGGGAAGTTGTTCCTGTTTTTATAGGACTCCTCCGTATCATCAGGATAGCCTAAAATAAGACCGTATTCGTGAAGTCCGAATGAACAGTCGGAAACGGTGCAGTAATCCGCATCATAGCAACATGCGAGGAACTTATCCCAATCGGGAGTTGCTTCGCCGAGCGTATTGTAACCCGAATGGCCGATAAATGTTACATGATCGACCCAAAGGTTCTGCCCTGAACCAAAATAAACGACTATAGAATCATTGCCGTTGGATTTGGCATCGTGTTTCATCTCAAAATTCTTAATGATAACATTGTTTCCTTTTCCGCTGCCTCTTTTTGTACAGAACTGGACATTGTTGAGAGAGTGATTTCCGTAGCTTCCGACGATCGTTTTGTTGTCTCCGATATAAATTCTGCCATCGGGACAGTAATAATGATTCTGTGAATCCATTGTAAGATTGGTAACGCTTATATTGTTCTTTACAATAATTGTATAAGGCGCGTCTGATTCGGCGTATTTTTTCAGATCTGCAAAATTAGAAACTTCAACTGTTTCGCCGAAAAGTCCTCCTATGTTCGCCGCCTTTATATTGCCTGTGTTGTCATTGGAGCAGTACCCTGCAAATCCTTGAAGTCCATCTGCATTGAGCAGCCAGAGCTGGTTATCGGCGCCTGTATACTTTGCAAGCGTCATGCCGCCTGATCCCTGCGTAATGGCAAGATCGGGATCTGAATAGTTTACTATTTTGTAGTAAAGACCGTTTCCGAGACGATCGTTTTTTACGGGAACTACAAACCAATGCTGACATTGATGCGATTCGCTTCCGTAGATAATAACGTCCGTACCTGCTGAAACATTATAGTTTGCAGGAGTTATAAGTCTGCCCGACTGAGCGCTTGTTATCTTGAAAAAAACGCCTGTCGAATTAGCGCCGACACGGTCAAAGCGCCATGAAGGCGCCAGATCTCCTCCAAGAGCCTTGACTGAAAGCGTCGAGCCGTCAGAAGTTCCGTTTTCTGTAAGGACTTTTGAGTTGTTCTTTACTGCGATGTTCATTAACTGAGCAGGGTAGTCAACGGACGCTGCGTATGTCGCTATCGGGACTGCGAGTTCAGCCGATCCCGTAACAACTCCGCATACCATAGATAGACAAACCATTACAGCCGTAAACAGCGCACGTAATTTTTTCTTCATATGCTATTACTCCTTTTATTATATACTCGACGTTACCGCAAATAACCTATGATCTGCAATAGAGCCGAGTATCTGAGAATTTTATAATAATATTATACAAAAATTTAACGCATTAGTCAATGGAATATAGTCTCTTTTTCAAAATACTTTTCTACGGATTTAAAAATGCCTGTAGAAAATAATTTCTTAATTGTGACTTTGGAATATTATTTTTCATATAAAGCGTCTGTTTTTCTTAAAACAAAGCCTTTAAGAATACTGTTCGCTGATATAAACGGAAGCACGGTTTTGAATTATTTCCGCAGTTTCTTCGGCAGAGCGTTCGCCCTCAAAATAATATACGAGTTCTTCACGCAGAATAGAAATTAAAGTACTGTCCGCAATACACACATTTTTGACAGCTTCACGAACAAGAGCTTCATATTCTGCTCGCTGTTCCTCAGTAAGAGGGCGAATATCTGTTTCATGAAGTTCAGGCGGAGTTTCGTCATCATACCACATTCCTCCGTTATCATACCACATGAATAACTCGCCCGTATATTCTTCTCCTGTTTCGGGGTCGATCTCAATATGCTCTTTAACAGATTCCGCCGCCTGTTCCTCAAATTTTTTCTCCAGACCGGAAAAATAAAATCTCGTATCCTTATTTTCATCGAACAGATAATATTTCAGAAACTCCCATGCTCCTTCAATATTATCAGAGTTTGCCATTATACCGTAACCGCCGTTTATACTGCGGTAATTTCCGCAGTCGTTTTCTGTGGGATAACCGATAAAAGCAGTCGGCTCACCCATATAGCCTTGTTCTATCTCTTTGAATCCGTAAAAGCCTTTGATTGGCTCGAACGTCAGCGCAAGAGCTTTATCTGAACGGTGAATTTCGGCATAATAATTTCCGTTGTATTGCCTTTCACTATTCCACAATTCATCTTCGGTCAGACCGATTTTGTTTTCGCCGATTAATTTCATTGCATTTATAAATTCCGGAGAGTCAAAATTACAGACGGCATTATCGTAATCGACAAATTCACTGTAGTTGATAAAAGACATAAAAACATCGCTTCGGGTCTTTGAAGCAGCTTCCGATGAGAAAAACATATCTTCGGGCATATTCCGATAAACGTTCTCGAACTGTTTATAATTCCAGCTTGTAAGACCATTCAGGAATTTCTCCTTAACAGAAACCGTGCTGACCGTAAATTCAGTATCGAACATCAGCAGTTTCCCGTTAGTTTCATAGCCCTCAAGAAAACCGTCAAGGAAATCGTCACGGCTTATATCCCTATCATTATCAATAAGCGTATACAGATCGACAAACATGCCGTCCCGTGAACCGAAAGTGTTTACAGGAATATCGGAATCAAATTTAATAATGTCGGGAGCGTTGCCTGCAATAATATCTCTTCTGAGAGCATCAAAACATTGCGACATATCATCGCTTGTATTGCCGTAATTCACAAGCTCCACCTTATAGCTGTCGCTCTCGGAATTGAATTTTTTGAGCCGTTCATCAATTATATCGCTTCCTTTACCTATTACAAGAGACATGGTAAGTACTGATTTTGACTTTATTTCGAAAATATCGCGTTCGGTAAGCAGACGCATTTCACATCCGCCCGAGTTCGCTGAAATAATTACTGCAAACTCGTTTTCAGATAACATTTCACATGCAATGATGTTGTATGGATTGAAGTCGTTGTCGGAAAAGTCGCTGCGCTTCTGCCATTCCGTGCCTTTCAATACATACAGTCCGTCAGAGAATACGGCTGAGGCGGAATATTCTCCGCAGCCTGAGCCGAAACCACGAACGTTAGAGCCGAGATCGCCGCAATATGTTTCCTCGCCAAGCTGACCGTCCACAAGCTTTACGTAATACTGCTTTTCGTTTTCACAAAACAGCACAGCAGGCTGATTTTCGCTGTCATTGGCGAAACCGCATATCGTTCTGTTTCCTGTAATGATATTTTCAACATATTCGCCGCCGCTGCTGACAAAGTACATTTTATCGGAATCAGAGCTGAAAAAGAATCCGTCATCTGACGCAATAAGCGATATATACGAATCAGGGGCGATAACTTCGCCGCAGTTCAGAGTATTTTCGAGAGCGCCGTTTTCTGAGAAAACGTACAGCAGGGCATCGCCGTCAAGGCAGGTCATAACAGCAAATCCGCCTGTTCTCATGATTGCGGCGGACTTTACTGTTTCGCCCTCCTGAGGTGTAAATTGAAAAGTCTTTTTTTCGGAGAAATGAGGGTCTGTAATATATCCGCTGTATATTCCGCTGTGTAGTTTGCCGAAAATGAGGATATAATTTGAACGCTTGTCCAGCGAGATTATTTCGCTGAAGTCGTCAGCCATTTGTATATCGACAGTCTTGTAAGAAAACAAGGGAGCAGTCTGAACTGAAACCGTTTTTTCTGATCGTTCGGACTTATCGTTTCCATTGCATGAAACTGAAGTGATAAGAAGGGAGAAAGCTCCCAATAAAGCAAGTATTTTTTTCATAGCGATCTCCTTTTTGTAAAATTAAAAAGCAAATATTTAAAAAGCCTCTATATATAAGTGATTTTAAATTCCAAAAAAGACGAAGGAATATGAAAATTTTTTCAAAAATTCGTTATCTATAGCTAACATTGCGCTAAAATAGCAAAAAACGCAAAATCAATTGATCGTAAAAATTATATGATCTGTGAAGTTTTGTAAACAGGAGTTTACAATATTTCACAAAAATCCGCCTTATGCGGCGGATTTTGAGTGTGTAAGATTATTAAGCCAGAGATACTTTTTATAATGCCGATAGACTGCGGGTAGCTTGATTATCTCATCTATATTTATAATAATGTAAATTAGAGGTACGGGAAGATGAAGAACGAGAGAGCATATAATACCCAACGGCACTGTAACACACCACATTGTGATAGTGTCGCACTTCAAGCCGAATTTTGAGTCTCCTCCGGCAGGGAAAATTCCCGATATGACTGTGGAATTCATAGCTTTTCCGATCACATAATAGGAACTTACGGCAAGCATGACCTTAAGATACCCCTGAGCAACGGGAGTGATAGTTTTAAACAGGGGAACAAACGGAATAACGCAAAGTATAACTGCTCCCGAAATAAAACCGCATAAAAGAGAAATGCGGCAAAGCTTAGAACCGTATTCCTTTGCAATATCAATGCGTCCACGCCCCAGCTCTGCGCCGATCATAACGCCGCTTGCACTCGATACGCCCTGACCGAGACAAACCGCAAGATTTTTAACGATGTTTGCAATTGAATTAGACGCTGCCGCATCGTTACCAAGATGTCCGAGAATAACGCTGTACATTGTGAAGCCTACGCCCCATCCGAGGAGATTTCCCAAAAGCGGAAGTGTGTATTTTTTGAAATCACTGCTCAGGAGTTTATCGTTATGTATGACAAATGGAATGCGGACTTTAATATTTTCACCGCGAAGCATTATAATGTATGTCAATATCAGTTCGACAGCTTTGGAAATAACCGTTGCAACCGCAGCGCCTCTGACTTCCATTCTCGGGAAAAATCCCACGCCGAAAATAAGAAGCCAGTTAAAAAGAATATTCAAAACTACCGAGACAGAGCTTATCAATGAGCTTTTTCCAGCATGTCCGCAGTTCTTCATAATGCACAAGTATGCCTGAGAAAGTCCTATAAATAAATATGACGGTGAAACTGCTCGAAGATACTGCGCTCCAAGCTCGATCAACACCTTGTCCGACGCAAAGCATTTCATTAAAAGTTCAGGAAATAATGCCGTACATATAAAGAAAGGAAGCGAAGAGAATATCAGCATTTTTAAGCCAATACCGAGTATTTTTTCAACCGAATCCCTGTCTTTAATGCCCCAATATTGAGCGGCAAGTATGGAAGTTCCGCCTGTTATCGAAAAAGTGAAAAGTGTGAAAACAAATTGAACCTGTCCTGCAAGGGAAACGGCTGAAAGTGAGTCCTGATTGAGAAAGCCCATCATTACAGCATCGGTAAAACCTACAAGCGCAAGCATGAGCTGCTGTAAAGAAATTGGTATCACAAGTCTCAAGAGCTTATTTCTGAATTCTTTCCTGTTCATATTTATTCATCTCCTTATCAAAATCACACCTAATGGGAAACGTCTTTTGCGGTTATATCATTGCATATTATAGCACAAGGAGCTGAAACATGCAACCTATAATAATGACGAAATATTTTGCAATAGAAATGCGATTTTTCAGAATAAGTTACAAAAAAATCTCTCCGAATATGACGGAGAGAATAAACGCTCTACACAGCCTGTTGTTGGACGCTTCTTGCAGCAATATCCTTGCGGAAAAGAAATTTGAATACTGTACGTACCAAAGGCTGTATGAAAAACAGTTGTGAGAAAAACGCAAACGGGAAATTATAGCAGACAAGCTTTATCCAGTTTGCAATAAGAGTAAGTATATTAAACCCTGCTTTTTTATGTCGTCAAAAACTCCCGATGCGCCTTCATTTACAGCTATAAGCGTATTTACGTTGACAACGTAAAGACTGTAGAAAACATAGGCGTGAACCGTTACAAGAACGGTGAGAAAGGCAAAAACCATTCTCTGAAATTGATTTCTCGGCATAATAAAAACTCCTTTTTGCGTAAAAAAGCGTGAGCAGAAAAACTGCATCACGCTGAACCGTTATACGCGTATATTGTTTCGGGTGGCCGAACATATTAATTATATCAGAAAAAATTTTTTTGTCAAAGGATTTTTTGAAATTTCGGAAATAACCACAAATTTTAATTCACAATTCTTAATTTGCTCCATAATTATTGGCAGTTTTTTTGATTATTCTTTTTAATGTTACATTTTGTCCCTTGACCAAAAAAAGGATATGAGCTATAATATACTGTGAGCTGAGGTGAAAAAAATGCTGATCGGTCAGAAAATCGCCAAGCTGCGGATACAGTCAAATCTTACACAGGAACAGCTTGCTGAAAAACTATATGTTTCAAGAGATCTTATTTCAAAATGGGAAACAGGTAAAAGACGTCCCGATTATAAAACTGTTCTGAAATTAGCTGAATTTTTTTCTGTTAAACCAGAAGATATAATCAAGACAAACGATGCTGTTTTTAATGAATTGTCAGGCTTTATTCCCGAGACTTACAATAAAGGAAGCGAAGCCTTGACCGCTGCGCTTAATGTTTTTCTTTCAAATATAAACGAACGCGACAGATGTATTTTTATCAGACGATATTATTTTATGGAAGATATTAATGATATAGCGGATGAGTATGACATTAAAGAAAGCTGTGTAAGAATGATTCTTATGCGGACAAGAAAAAAACTCCGAAAATACCTTAAGGAGGATAGCGATGAATTATAACGAGCTGTATAATGCGTTTTCGGGCATAGACGAAAAATATATATCACGTTCCGAGAAATTTTCAGATATTTCGTTGGAATTTAAGCGTGAAAAATCCAAAAGAGCAGGCATTCTATCTTCTGTCTGCGGAGGTTCTGTTATTGTCGCTGCGGCTTTGTGCCTTATTGGAAACGGAATTTTTGATGAAAAGCCCAATTTTACACATAAACGATCCGATGTGAGATTTGTTGCGGATACGACAGCCGTAAACGTTGAAGAAAATCCAACCAACGCTTCATATACAAACGTCGTATCGGCTGTGACCGATGTTAAAAAAAGTCAAAATAACGAAAGCAATGAGGAAACGGAGAAAAACTCCGCTGTAGAGTATACTGAAGAAACTTACGTTTCAAGCGGCGATACTTATGAGAACGACGAAGTTTCAGATGTTCCGTATATATCAGACAGTGAGCCTGATAATCCAATTCATGATCCCGATACCAAAGATCATGATGAAGTAAAGAAGTCGCCGGTGTCCGAAAAATATTATTTTAAGCTTTTGCGGAAACAACCGATTCATATTCGGACGATTACGGAACAGATGCGCCGCATTCCGCTGAGTTGATACTTTTTGGCAGCAAATATATTCAGCTTGAATTATCGGAATATCCTGAACATAATATCTCTGATATTATTTCAGAAAGCGATTTTGGCGAATTTATCGGAACTATTTCTGAAATAACCGACACCAGTACAGATTATCAGATAGCTTCTAAAGAACCGGATTTAGCAGGCGCAGAGGTATATTACTATGCTGCTGCCGGCAGCAGTTCCGTAATTATAGTTAAAAAGGCTGAACAGTGCAGTATTTTTGTATTACAAGATACGATCACTGACCCAATTGAGATAAACCCTGTTCCTGAAATTCTTTTTCAGCTCCCGACAGAAGCTGAGAACGCCTATGGTATGGTAGAATGAGTAAAGTGTACAAATTAAGAAAAAAGAGAGCTTTTATTTTTTTGGCGTTTGCATGTATAATTATAGTTTGGCTAAACAATATTCTGCGCTCTGATGACGTTCCTGTTACCTCGAAAATAGAAGCAATGCCAATTGTGACTGTATCGTCATCGACTTCCGTATATACTTCTTCAACTTCAACAACTCAGACAACAGCGATGCCGCATATAGATACTCCAACCTGTAAGGCGGCGGCTCTTTACTGCATGGACGACAGGCGGTTCCTTTACAGCGACAGAATCAGCCAGCGGATAGCTCCTGCAAGTATGACAAAGCTTTTGACAGCTTCTGTGGCTTTAAAATATATGAACACAAATGAGATATTAACGGTAGGTTCAGAACAATATCTTGTTCAGCCGTATTCAAGCCTTTGCGGAGTACAATGGGGCAGTACTGCGTCATTGGAGACATTTGTTACGGGAATGCTTCTTTCGTCAGGAAATGACGCAGCATATACCATAGGCGTATCTACAGCAAGAAAACTGAACCCTGATTCATATATGACAGACACGGAAGCGGTAGATTTTTTCTGCCTGCTCATGAACAGACTTGCAGCGGATATAGGAATGACCGACAGTTGTTTCGTAAACCCGGATGGATGGGACGATGATGGTCAGTACACTACAGTTTCTGATCTGATGCTGTTGACGCAGTATGCTATGGCAGTTCCCGAAATACGTGAAGCAGTCGGCACTTTTCATATGAATGCAGAGTTTATCTCGGGTGACGCTTATGACTGGAAAAATTCCAATCTGCTCCTTGACCCGTACAGCGAATACTACTGCGAAAACGCCATAGGTGTAAAGACAGGTACTACGCTTAATGCAGGAAATTGCCTTATATCTTCATTTATCATAGACAGCAAAACGTATATCGCTATTGTGGCGGGATGTGAGACTGATTCCGACAGATATGAACTTACATTAAAACTATTATCTTATTATACGTAAAAAAAGCCCCTTTTTCGGATATTCGCGAAAAAGGGGCTTTATTGTTTTTATGTATTGCCTTAATTGTTAAAATGACATAAAGCGCAACTAAACTGAGATTTATTACATAATTTTCTTATAAAAATTATTGACTGCTTTCTTTTTTTGTAGTATAATATTAATAGTAAATTTTGTTAGACTTTGTTTAGTCATTTTCATTAAGCATCTTCGGAAGTTTCCGAGGAGATCAATTTATCAAGATATACCGAACGTGCCTAAGGAGGCTTACAATGTACGAAAAAACAATAAGCGGATCTATTCTCGATGAAAATACACTTCCGATTATCCAAAGCTTTTGCAATGAAATGCCCGGCGGTTTTTTTATTTACAAAGCATCCGGAGCAGGGGAGTTTATATATGTCAATAAGGCAGTGCTGAGAATTTTCGGCTGTGATACTGAGGAGGAGTTTCGGGAGCTTACGGGCAATGTTTTCAAGGGAATAGTCCACCCCGATGATTTTCCTAAAGTTGACAGAAGCATACAGGAACAAATAATCGGCAGCTCTGAAAATCTTGATTATGTTGAATACCGTATTATCCGAAAGGACGGTACTGTGCGGTATGTTCAGGATTACGGAAAATACATAACGACGAACAGCGGCGACGGAATTTTCTGCGTATTTATTGATGATGCCACCGACAGGTTAAGAGAACGTATGGAGGAACTGGAGAAGATAAATGCCCGTCTGAAAAACACGCTTTCAAGGGAATATCAGTATCAAAAGGCGATACTTCACAATGCCCGTCTGTTTTTCGAGGCGAATCTTACGGAAGATACCTTTATTTCCTCGACAGGTCAATCGGCGGACGGCTCTCTTGCAGATATGTTCAAATCTGTAAATATACCCGAATATACAAGGTATTCGGACGTTCTCGACTATGTAAGCAAAAATGTAGTAAAATCCGGTAATGAAGAATACAAACAATTTTTCAGCATTGAAAGACTTATAGGCTGTTATTTAAGCGATGAGCCGGAGCAGATAATGGAATGCGTGATAACAGATAAATCGGGACGGGAACGGATTTTTCAGTTTATTGCGCTTATCGGCAAAAACGAATATACCAATAACATAATTGCACTTTTCGTTGCAAAGGATATTACGGATATAAACGAAAAAAAGCGGCTTTTCCAGATAGCGCTGAAGGAAGCTAACGCGGCAAATATCGCTCGGCAGACATTTCTCGACAATATCTCTCATGACATACGAACGCCGCTTAACAGTATCATCGGCTACACTGAGCTTATCAAAACCAATCCGAAAGATACGGATAAGATCTGCCATTATCTTGACAATATCAAGCTTTCCAGCGTACAGCTGCTTAAAATTGTAACTGAATCCTTGGAGCTTACCTATTTGGAATCAGGCAAGGCATCCCTGAACAAAGGGGAGTGCGACCTTGAAGAACTTCTGTGCGATGTTAAAAACCGTATTGCACCCGATGCTGCCGAAAAAAATATAACACTTATATTTGACAAAAGCCGCGTCAGAAATTTCGCCGTATATGCTGATTATCTGCGCTTGGAGGAGGTTTTGTGGCAGCTTTTGGACAACGGCGTTAAATATACCGATGAAGGCGGAAGAGTTGTACTTCGTATTGAGGAGGATGAAAATTCACCTCATGGATTCGGCGCATTCACCTTCACAGTGGAGGACAACGGCTGTGGAATCGAGGAAGAACTTCTTGATACGATTTTTGAACCGTTTAAACGTGTAGAAAATACCACGGCAAGCGGAATTTTTGGCAGCGGTCTTGGACTTGCTGTTGTCAAAAATATTGTCGATATGATGAACGGCACAATTTCTGTGAAAAGCAAAGTGGGGAAAGAGAGCATTTTCTCCGTTTCCGTGACGCTCAAGCTACAGGGAGTTCAGAGAAATCCTGCTGATATAAACTGCGTTTCTGCGGACGAACAATTCATGGAGGGAATACGTATCCTGCTTGTTGAAGATAATGCGGTAAATCTTGAGATCGAAAAGGCTATGCTTGAATACTGCGGCTGTATCGTTGATACAGCTATCAACGGCAGAGAAGCCGTGAAGAAAATAAGCGAGCTTAGTTCAAAGGTTTACGATGTTATTCTTATGGATATTCAAATGCCTGTTATGGACAGCTACAAAGCCGCAAGACAGATAAGAAGGCTTAAAAATCCCACCCTTGCAGGTATTCCGATAATTGCAGTTTCGGCGAACGCTTTTGAGGACGACCGTGAAAAGTCCCTTGAATCAGGAATGAATGCGCATTTCCCTAAACCCATAGACATAACGGAACTTCAGAATCTTATCGGAAAAATACTTCATATATCAAAGTAAGCTGATCGGGCTGCTGTGAGAATACATTTCTTACGGCAGCCCGAAAAATTATATGGCAAATCTTTATTATTTAAATGGAAATAAGCAGGTAGTTCAGCGCCTTGGTATAAAGGCGGCATGGCGGAATGCGGTCGGATATAAGCATTTCGGCAAAATCGACCGCATCTTCTATATCTCTGGAGAAGTCGGGTATCTCTTCTTTTTCTCGGGTACGTGAGTCCTCAACTTCAACACCGTAGGTTACGATGTCAACTCCTTCATGGAACATACGCCCGGCAGTTACACGATATGAGACCTTATTATCACCAAAGACCTCCATATATACTGTTTTATCAACTACCTCACGCTTAATTTTTCTGACAAGTCCGAACATTTTCTCTGCTCCTTTCAATAATGGCTGTATATCATTATATCACATCACAGAAATAAGTGAAAGGGTGAAAAACAGCAGTTTTTCGGAACTTATGGAGACTGCGGTCGAGTTAATCCATATCGTTTATCTGAGAATAAATTTTCTGCATCTGCATATCTGTTTCGGCGATCCTCTCAGCGCATTCCCGGAGTTGTTCTGATATTTCAGGAGTTATCGCTGCCGAGGGCTTATATTTCAGCTGGTGTTCCAGACTTGCCCAGAAATCCATAGCTATTGTCCGTATCTGAATTTCCACGGGTACTGTGACCTTTGAAGCCGAAAGATGTACCGGTACGTTCAGTACAAGATGAAAACTCCTGTAGCCGCTCGGCTTGGGATTCTTTATGTAGTCCTTCTGCTTTATAACAACGAAATCATCACGCTGTGAAAGCATTTCCGCAAGAACGTATATATCGTTTATGTAGTAGCATGTTACACGGATCCCTGCAATATCGAGGAGATATTTTTTTGCGTTTTCAGGAGTAAAGGCTATTCCTTTTTTTACGAGCTTGTTCATGATCGAGTCCGCAGATTTAAGACGGCTTTCTATGTTATGAATAGGGTTGCGTTGGAATTTAATGTTGAATTCGCTGTCAAGTATTCCAAGATATGTCTTTACGACCTCTATAGCTGATTCATACACATGCGCAAGCTGCATAAATTCCATAAAAGCCTGCGCGATCTTCTCCTGAGCTGTAGGTCCCTTATCAACAATGGCGGGAAGCTGCTGGATTCCTTCTACAAAAAAATCCATCTGACTCATTTTATCTCCTCCTTTTGGTGGAAAGGTTGTTTAATTTAACAATATAAAAATTTTAGCAAATAGCTGAATTTCAGGATCATCGCTGATTTATCAAAGTTACGATGCAACTATGCGTATATGGTCTGTAACACTATATATACTCGCCGCTATTACAAAATATCCAGTAATGCAGACATAAAATCCATCTGTCTGCGTCATCTTCCTCACCATATAACAAGTATGCTTTCGTCATCTTACTTGACATACGAATTTTCTGTTCAGCATTCTTTGGACATTTTGTAATAGCGGCGAGTATATATGCAAATTACTCAGACTATCGAACTCGCCGATAATTTCACAGTAATTTTGTTTACCATGACTAAACTACGTTTAAAGGGCTTGCAATTCTTCCTTAATTTTAGTATAATAAAATAGAAAGTGTAAGGTTATTTTCTGATAATGAGGTGAAATTATGGATTATTACGTTAAAAATAATGACATAATAGTTTACGAGAAGGACTTTGATTTAGACGAAACTCTTGATTGCGGTCAGGCATTCCGCTGGAAAAAAATAGACAGGGGATATAGGTGTACTTATGAGGGAAGCTTTCTCAACGACAGTCTTACTATTTCACAGATGTCTGATGATACGTTTATATTCCATGACGTTTCCGAGGAGGATTTTCTCGGAAAATGGGCGGATTATTTTGATTTTAACACGGATTACAGCGAACTGAAAAAGCAGTTTTCCGAAGATGAGACATTGGCTAAAGCATGTGCTTTTGCGGGCGGTATACGTCTTTTGCGGCAGGATAGCTGGGAGTGCCTTATTTCCTTTATTATTTCCCAGAATAACAATATTCCGAGGATAAAGGGCATAATCGACCGCCTCTGCGAACATTACGGCGAGTTTCCGAACGCTTCAAAAATGGCTGAAGAAACGCCCGACAGTCTATCTTTTCTGCGAAGCGGCTTTCGGGCAAAGTATATCTGCGATGCTGTTGACTGCGTAAATTCAGGAAAAGTCGATCTGAATGCCATAGCGTCAGCGCCAATAGACGAGGCTCGCGGCGTATTGAAAAAAATCAAGGGCGTAGGACCTAAAGTTGCCGAATGCGTACTTCTTTTCGGCATGTATCGAAAAGAGGCGTTTCCAGTGGACGTCTGGATAAAGCGTGTTCTTGCGGATTATTACCCCAACGGTTTCCCTGAGTTTGTAAATGAGAATGCCGGTATCGCCCAGCAGTATCTTTTTCATTACATAAGAAATCTTCATGAATAATCTGAGTATTTCTGCCAATAATAGCCATAAATAAACTTGAAGGAGCAATTATGGTAAAAGGTGTGAATAAACAGATAATCGAGGTCAACAATCCAGACAGCGTGTATTTTGAGAGAGCGGTATTTTACTTGAAACCCGGTGTGCGGACTCTTCCTGTGGAGCTTTCCGCACGTGAGATCGATCGCCTTATAGCGCCATACGGGACGAACGGACGAAGAAAAAAGACTCTGAACGCAGGGAGAATAATAATTTACCTTCTCATCATTGCGCTGACAGCCGCTCTTATATACGCTTTTACAAGGTAGATATTTTTAAAAATATGTAGACAAACTATGAACTTTGTGGTATAATTAAAGCAATAAATTCAAAGGAGAACCCTGCAAATGAATCGAAGCAACGAAGGACATGTTTCAAAAAGAATAATCTGTACTCCAAGTCCAGCGGCTAAAAGCGCTTTCTTTTACGCTCAGGAAACGGGTATCATCAAAAAAACGGACGCTGTTGATACGCATCGCCACGATCTCGATTCATGGCTGTATGTGGCGGTTCTGGACGGAAAAGGTGAATTAAGCTTCGGAGACGATTCGTATTCTCTTAAAAAGGGCGACTGTTTTCTTATCGACTGCCGTGTTCCACATTACTATAAAAGTTCAGCAGATGAGCCATGGGAGCTGATGTGGGTACATTTCAGCGGAGCTACGTCCATGCAGTATTATGAGAATTTTGCCGCTCAGTCAAAGAACGTATTTCACCCGATCGCTTTTGAAAAGGTGACAACCGCATTGTCGGAGATAATCAATTGCAATGAGCAGAAAAATCCGAATGCTGAGGCTCTGACCTCTGGATTGATAGTTCAGCTTCTCACCGTTGCTCTTACTACCACATGTCCGGCGGAACAAGCAGATTCAGCTTTAAAGCAGAAGATAATGGCTGTAAATATCTATATCGAGGAGCATTTCAAAGAAAATCTGACTCTTGAAAGGCTATCCTCTGAATTTTACATAAGCAAATACTATCTTTCAAGGGAGTACAAAAAAATTTACGGACGGACTATTTTTCAGCATATCATTACATGCCGTATAAATTATGGAAAGCATCTTCTGCGATTTTCCGATAACTCGGTAGAAGAAATAGCGCATCTATGCGGCTTTAACGACCAGAGCTATTTTGTACGACAGTTCAAAAAAGCGGAAAATCTGACTTGTTTTGCTTATCGCAGAATGTGGCGTGATTAGTTTATTTTTTTATAATATGTTCCGCATATTTTGTGAAACGCTGTTTTATCTGACATGTTTTGTCACGGCAGTTACTACAGTTGAGCGTTTGATTAGAACCGTGCCAAAAACGCTCGGGGTGAGTTGTCCACATAAATTCCCAACGGATTATGACAGCTGCTCCCATGAAAAATAGACTGCGGCAGTAGAATGTGTTAATGAACAGCATAGGAGTGAACATGAAAAAATGTCCCCAATCGTAGATTCGGCAGTTTATGCAGCAGCGGCTTTTTTGACCAAATGTCTGAAACGGACAGAAAATCAATATACAGACGTAGTCGCTCAAAAAATAAAATCCGGTTATGAGCAGAAGTTCGGCTCTCTTGAGAACTCCGCAATAATAAAGAATTCCTATCAAGGCGTTTCCGATAAGCCAGCATATCATGCACCGCCATGCTTTGATATTTTCACTATGTATAAATTTAAGCAGTTCAGTTTCAGAATATTCGGATACGGGAGAATAGTTCGATTTTTTGCTTTTGCTCGCGCCCATAGACGTTATTTTCGATGGAAACAGGTGCAGCAGCATAAGTATCATAAATACAGCCCACATAATGTGCATAAAATTTATGCCGTCCTTTGGCGAGACAACGGTATATCTGTAAAACTCTGATTTGTTTATTATGTACAGAAATAACATTATTCCGAAAGCTGCGATCCGTAAAACGAATTTTATAAAGTAGCCTATTAATTTCGGCGTTGCTATAATTTTTAATTGTTTCATGCTATATAACTCCAAATCCCCAATTCGCTGAAAGGTTATAATTTATTATATCATTTTTTGGCAAGAATGTCAAATATTAATTAATCGGTAGACAAAAAAGAAATAATGTGGTAAAATAGTTTTGGCGGAGGTAATCCGTAAATTGCAAAAGTAAGGAGAAGCGCTATGGCAGAATTAAAATTTGAGATCACAGAATCACTGGGAGTTCTTTCGGAAAATGCAAAGGGCTGGACAAAGGAGTTGAATTTGGTCAGCTGGAACGAGCATGATCCGAAGTATGATATTCGTGACTGGTCGCCAGATCATTCCAGAATGGGCAAAGGAGTTACGCTTACAGCGGACGAGCTTGCATCGCTTAAGGATCTGCTCTCTGAAATTGACCTTGATTCATTTGAATAAGCGTGAAAAAGCAGCCCTCTCGGACTGCTTTTTATTATGACTTTTATGGAAACGCTTGTTATACCGCTTTCAGCTATTTGCATATTTATCAGTGTTTCCTTAATAAAAGAACTTTTCAAGAGCTTTATCATACAGATCGTCAAGGTCGGCGTCTTTTATGTATAAACCTCCATAGGTCGGCGAACCTTGTCTCGTATCGGACAAAGTTGGGGAAGTGCCTACGTAGTCGTCATCAGAAGATTCGGCTGCGGCATATGTGACCGTACCGTTTTCGATAACAACGAACCAGTCGTAGCTGGAAATAGTGCCATATGATTCAGCCTTAGAATATAAGGTATCAATGTCGAATCCGTCCGCAATATCAAGAACAACATTTTCTGAACGATCAGAGCAGATGATATATTTTCCGCTTATCTTCATTCCTTGTTCTTCCATTTCAGTTAGTGCGGCATCTATTTCACTCGTAATAGTTTTAGCGTTTGCATTGGCGGATTGTATCTTAGACTTCTTTACATATCCGAGCATTGCCGGAACAAAAATAGCTGCAAGAACACCTCCGAGAATAAGAAAGACAAACAGCGACACGCAAAGAGCGATTATACAGCCGGATTTGTTTTTCTTTTTCTGTCCTCCCACTATCGCATTGCCCTGAGCGTCATAGTAAATAGGCTGACCCTGCGGCGTAAACAGCGGACGTCCATATTGGTCATACTGCTGAAATCCCGGCTGAACATTGACATTCGGCGGTGGAGGCGGTACTTGGTTTTGAGCAGTACTTTGTTGGTTTTGGCAGTTGCAGACTTCGTTTTCTTCAAGCTTTCTGCCGCAGTTGGAACAAAATGGCATAATTGAACTCTCCCTATAAAATAATTTAATATAAAGTAATTATACAGTATTTTTATGTAAAATGCAAGTATTTTTCAGGAATTTATCTGTTATTCGTCATTTTGAACAATTAGTAAGTATGTAATTTGTGTACATCTACAAAATATATTAAAATCCGCAGGAAATTTGAAAAATACTATTGACTTTTACCGAAAGATGTGGTATTATATAATCAAGGAAAAGGAGTAAACAAGATTTACTCAAGCGAAATTTACTTGGTTTGAGAAATTCTCAATGTAAATTATTCTAAGCGGAAAGGTAAGTGAGTCCGATGGAGAGTTCTATCGAATCACAGCGTGAAGTCGGCGTAATGTAAACGATTGAATCAATGAAGTGGGAATATAGGTCTTTGGACTTGTTCCGTTAATTGAAGGTAAAAGATGGTTTGATTGTATAACTTACGTAATGCAGTAAAATGACGGCTTCGATCTAAGCTCAGTTAGGGTACAGGATTATCTGAAATTTCGACGTGAGTCTTTAGATAAATCACCAAATCCAATGTAAAGGTTGAGTCCAATGAGAAGTTAACTGTTTATCCAACATAGCTCGGGAACAGTCGAGCGAAAAAATTTCACAAGAGGTACGCTCCAATGGAAATGTAATTGTTGAATTGCTTAATTTTCTTGAAGGAATGTGATATATCATGAAAAATCCTATGCTTAAAATCTAAGGCGAAAGGATGATTCCAACAGGTAATTTAGCCAAGTGATGAAAGTCGCTTAACAAGTAAAATTGAATATTATATAAAGCCTCGATCAAAGTCGGGGCTTTTTAATTCACTTTTATTTTGCCGCCTTGAAAAAATTTCAAAAAAGTCTTGCATTTTTTTGGAGCATATGTTATAATATTAACAGCAGAGTGTCTCCGTGGGCGTTTCTTTTTGAATAAGTTAAGGCGACCTCTAAAACCTGATTTTTGTCAGAATAGGTTTTTAGAGGTTGCCTTAAGCCTGTCGTGAGGAATTCTTCAAACACTGAAAATTCAGGAGGAATTTATAATGTTAGTTTCAGCTACAGAAATGCTTAAGAAAGCAAGAGAAGGCAAGTACGCAGTAGGTCAGTTCAATATCAACAACCTCGAGTGGACTAAGGCTATTCTTCTTACAGCTCAGGAGTGCAATTCTCCCGTTATCCTTGGTGTTTCCGAGGGTGCAGGAAAGTACATGACCGGCTTCGAGACTGTTGCGGCTATGGTTGCGGCTATGGACAAGTCCCTTGGAATTACAGTTCCGGTTGCTCTCCACCTTGATCACGGCTCATACGAGGGTTGCTACAAGTGCATCAAGGCAGGCTTTACATCTATCATGTTTGACGGTTCGCATTTCCCGATTGATGAAAATGTTGCCAAGACGACGGAGCTTGTAAGCGCAGCTCATCACCTCGGTCTTTCTATCGAGGCTGAGGTCGGCGCTATCGGCGGCGAAGAGGACGGCGTTGTCGGTAAGGGCGAGTGCGCTGACCCCGCAGAATGTAAGATGATCGCTGATCTCGGCGTTGACTTCCTTGCGGCAGGTATCGGCAATATCCACGGCGTTTATCCCGATAACTGGGAGGGACTCAGCTTTGAGACTCTCGAGGCTATTAACAAGACTGTAGGCGATATGCCCCTCGTACTCCACGGCGGTACAGGTATTCCGGACGATATGATCACAAAGGCTATCTCTCTCGGCGTTGCTAAGATCAATGTAAATACAGAGTGTCAGCTCGTATTTGCTGAAGCTACAAGAGGATATATTGAAGCAGGAAAGGATAAGGCAGGAAAGGGCTTTGATCCCAGAAAGCTTCTTGCTCCTGGATTTGAGGCTATCAAGGCTAAGGTTAAGGAGAAGATGGAGCTTTTCGGCAGCGTTAATAAGGCATAAGTCAAAAAGTTAAAAGTTATATTCTATACTTCCGACACTTCGTGGTGTCGGAAGTTTTTTAAAAAGGAGAAATTTGATGAGAAATAAGCGAACAAAGGAAAATAAAAAGTTCAGAATACTTTTTCTGATCGGCGAAATAGTTATGATCTTACTAACGATCGCACTTATACCGATAAATATTTTTATATGCAATTTCCCCGAATGGCTTGTGATATTTTTGGGAATTGCCGCTGTATCCGCTTCGTTTTCCTATTCGCTCCAATTTAAAAAGAATCTTGCGTCTAAAATCATTAATATTTCGGTAACGATCGTTATATCATTATTCTGTGTTTTGGCTGCATATGCGCTGCCTTATTGGAATTCATATTCTTTGAAGGAATATAATAAAGACAGATTGGGGTACGATGAATCAATTACATACGCACAGGCAGAAAATGATATGAATGAAGTTATGAAGCTTTTGGAGCGTATTCATCCCATGTTCAAAGACGGATTAACAGACGATATAATGAATAATTATGGACAATCAATGGAAAAGCTTGAAAATTTGAATAATATAACGGTAAATGATTTGCGCCGTGAAATACAATATGTTCTTAATCCAATGCACGATGCTCATACAACGACATTTAACAATTACCCTAACGACAGATATTTGAAGTCGGCACCTCAGAAAAAGAGCGAGGGCTATAAGATCGTGTCCTTGAACGGAATGACACCTGATGACGTAAAAGAGATCGCAAAACCTTACTTTTCTTATGAACATGATTCATGGATAAGTGTGGATTTCGGAAGTCTTGCTTCACTTGATTTTTATAATATTTCTTCGCCTTATACTTACATATGGGAGGACGGCAGCGGAAACCGTATAGAGGAGATGTGTACGGAAAGCGATTTTGTTCCTTATGACGAATATATTGAAATTTGCAGCAATTATTCAGAGGAGGAAACGGAAAAGCCATTTGTATATTATGATATAAACGATGAAAAAAGTCTTGCGGTACTGACGCTTGATAAATGTACGTACAATGAGTATTACATTGAATGTGTTAATGAAATGTTCAACGAAGTCAAGGAAAAGAATATAAAAAATGTGGCTGTTGACCTACGAGGCAATGGCGGCGGAAATTCTCTTGTTGCGAATGAATTTATCAAGTATCTGCCCGTTAATGAATACGGCGGATGTTCAAATGATTGGCGGTTCAATTTTATCACGCTTCATTTTGATGATGAATATACAAATAAACGCTGTGAGGAACTGACGTTTACGGGAGATGTCTACGTTCTTACAGACAGCCGCTCTTTTTCGTCTGCAATGCTTTTTCCGTTGATGATACAGGATAATAAGCTTGGCAGGATAATAGGGGAGTCTCCTGCAAACAATGCGAATGGTTACGGTGATGTTACATTTTTTTATTTAAAAGAAACTGGACTGCCTATCCAGATGTCTACAAAAAAGTTTAATCGTGTGAACGGTGATAACAAGAGCGATTATATAATTCCCGATTTTCCATGTGACGGCGAAGACGCCCTTGAAACTTTGTACTCCGTAATTTCATAAAAAAAATCCGTTTACCGCAAATCAATGCAGTAAACGGATTTCATTTTATACACCATAGGTATTTCTGTACTCAAGCATTTTTTCAAGATATTCCTTGCCGGGAACAATGTTTTTTTCAATAGCAGAAATAATATCCTCCATGGTGACAATGGGGTAAACTGTTACGCCGAAATCACGCTTAACTTCCTGAACGGCGGAGAGTTCGCCCGTGCCTTTTTCCTGACGGTCAACCGTGATGACCATTCCAGTAACGTCAACGTCAGCGGCGGATTTTAGCTTCGGCATAGATTCACGGAGAGCCTTTCCCGAGGTCATAACATCATCAATAATGATGACCTTTTCGTTGTCGGCAAGAGTTTTTCCGACGAACATACCGCCCTCGCCGTGGTCCTTTGCCTCTTTGCGGTCGAAACAGTATGAAACGTCCATTCCGAATTTATTGCTGAGGGCAACGACCGTTGAAACTGCAAGCGGTATTCCCTTGTATGCGGGGCCGAAAAGCGTTTCAACAGGGATATTGTTTTCGTGAATGCACTCAGCGTAATATTCGCCGAGTCTTGCAAGCTGAGCGCCTGTTTTATAGTTTCCGCAGTTAATGAAGTAGGGGGCGATGCGTCCGCTTTTCAGCGTAAATTCGCCGAATGTAAGCACTCCGCAGTCCACCATGAATTTGATAAAGCTTTCTTTGTAATTCATCGTTTATCTCCTTACATCAGTCTCCGAATGAAACGCCGATAGCCTTTGCAGCTATAACAAGGGGATCATTGGGAGTTACAAATTTTGTCTTTCCTGCAATGTCGGCAAGCTTATTGGAGGTTATCTTATCGCCTATCTTGGCAACGGTTCTGCCGTATTTTTCTTTGGAAATAAGATATGCTGCGTGAACGCCGAACTGAGTTGACAAAATTCTGTCATAAGCGCTCGGTGCGCCTCCTCTGAGCATATGTCCCGGGACGCAGACACGAGCTTCGATACCCGTATTCTGCTGTATCTGAGATGCAATACGTCCTGTTGCCGTAATGATTCCTGCTTCGGCACGTTTTTTTGCACGTTCCTTTTTCTTCATTTGTGCCTCAGCGACATCAAACGCTCCCTCGGCAACAGCAAGGATAGAAAAAGTTTTTCCTGACGCCGTTCTTGCCATTACAGCATCGCATATTTTGTCAATATCATAGGGAATCTCGGGAATAACTATAATGTCCGCACCGCCGGCGATGCCCGAATTGAGGGTGAGCCAGCCGGCTTTGTTTCCCATTACCTCGCAGACCAGAACACGGCTGTGGCTTGCCGCTGTTGTATGGAGACGGTCGATAACATCCGTTGCGATATCGACTGCCGTATGAAATCCGAATGTAACATCTGTGCCGAAAATATCGTTGTCAATAGTTTTGGGAAGTCCTATGACGTTCAGTCCTTCGTCTGAAAGGAGCTTGGATGTTTTGTGCGTGCCGTTTCCGCCCAATGTAAGGAGGCAGTCAAGCTTCTGCTTCTTATAGGTATTTTTCATATTTTTAACTTTATCTACATTGTCCTCCCCAATGACCTGCATCATTTTGAACGGCTGACGTTTTGTGCCGAAAATAGTACCACCCTGAGTAAGGATCCCCGAAAACGAGCTGGGAGACATATCCTTGCAGAGATTGTTTATAAGTCCGTAGTAGCCGTTGGATATACCTACTATCTCGACGTTGTCTTCGCCAAACTGTTCGTAGCAGGCTTTTGCCACGCCTCTTATTGTCGCATTAAGACCGGGGCAGTCGCCGCCGCTTGTTAAAATACCGATTCTTCTCATTTTATAACCTCCGTTTAGAACCTTCTAACATGATCATCTTTGGACAACAGCGCTAAGTTTTGGGAGTTACCCTGCTGTTCTGAACACGGAAATCAATTGTAGGATTTACAGTATACTTATACAGTGGATATTGTTTCACTTTATGTTCTGTCAAAGATGTAACTCTTGGTGTCCATTCTCGTGAATTGGACTGTGGGAATCATGGAAACTAACAGCATAGTGCTGATACGGGGATTTCCACAGCCCAATTCACGACAACAGAGATTCCAAAGGGGGCACCCCTTTGGCAGGGGGTGCAGGGGGACAGAGTCCCCCTGCCTAAGCTTCCTGTAATAACTTTAAAAATTGATTTTCATGTGTTCTGAGAGATATGCCCTGACAAGTTCTTATATTTTACGGCTTATCAGCCGAATTTTGCAAAAAGTTTTTCAAGTTCCTCCGCAGGCATAGGTTTGCCGTAGAAATATCCCTGTCCGTAATCGCAGCCTGCTTTTCGGAGAATTTCCTCCTGCTGGGGATTTTCGATACCCTCGGCTATCGTTTTTATTTTTTTTGACTTTGCAATGCTTATGACTGCCGAAACTATCTCGAAAGCGATATTGTCATGCTGAATATCCGTGATAAACGAACGGTCAAGCTTCAGCAGGGTAATGGGAAGTATCTGAAGATAGCTAAGGGACGAATAGCCCGTACCAAAGTCGTCCATAGCGAGCTTAACGCCAAGTTCACGGAGCTTGATCATCTGTGCTACGGCGTAATCTATATCGCTGAGTGCAAGAGTTTCTGTCAGCTCGACCTCAAGCCATTTTGGATCGAGTCCTGTTCTTACAAGGGCGTCAAGCACACGTTCTTTTAAATCATTTTGATAGAAGTCGGTTGAAGTAAAGTTAATTGACATAACTATATTAGGATAACCAAGCTTCTGCCACATAGCATTCTGTTGGCAGCCTTCGTTGAGTACAAATTCGCTTATTTTTCCGATAAGTCTTGACCTTTCGGCGATAGGCACAAATGAATCCGGCGTTATAACGGTACCGTCGGGCTTTATCCAGCGTATAAGAGCCTCCACGCCCATTATTTTTCCTGATTTAAGGTCGATCTTAGGCTGATAGAAAAGCTGAAGCTCGTTATTGTCGATAGCAAGAGCAAGGGATTTTTCAAGCTCTGTGACTCCGATTATGGAATCGTGCATACTCGGTTCATAGCCGCATATAGTGCCGGGTTGTCCGCTTCCAGATTTCAATGCAAATTCCGCATGTTCCATAACGTTAAGGAACGAATCGCCGTCGTCGGGCATTTTTGAAAATCCCGCCGAGCAGCTCAGACTGACAGCGGCAAATTCATCGACCGCAAGCTTTGCGAACTCATCCTGAATGTTTTTTGCCGTGCGTATCGGGAGGTCGTCGTCGCCGTAATCGCGAAGTACCAACGCAAAATTATCGCCGCTGATACGGGCGGCAAGACCGCCGGGCGTAACGAATTTATAAAGTATGTGAGCAAAATTCCTGAGAATATAGTTTCCATTTTCATAGCCGCAGGTATCGTTTATAATGTGGAATCGGTCTATATCAAGAGCGATTATCCAATAGCTGTAGCCGAGGGTACGGCTGCAATCGTAGGTTTCCTGACCGATGCTTACAAGGCGGTTTCGGTTTGCTATCTCGGTGACTTCGTCAATATATGCAAGCCGTTCGATAAGCATATCCTTTTCGCGTTCTTCGTTTATGTCAAGAAGCGCGCCGCCGAAAAGCGGCAGGGTGTTGTCGGTCGCTTTGATAGATTTATAGCGGAAACTGTACCAGCGGTAACCGGCGCCGTCCATTGTTTTTATGCGAAGCTCGATTTTTTTGACCTCGCTGCTTTCCTCCGTATCGGAATTTACGGCGCTGTCGAATTGCATTCGGTCGTTCGGATGTATGAGCGAGCGAAAGGTCTTGACGGAAATGCTGTTGCTTTTCAGACCGAACATACGCACTGTTTCGGAAGAAGCGGCGTATTTTTTTCTGTCGGTACTCATTATCACGCCGATCTCGGCAAGCTCCATAGAGGAATTGAAAAAATCGTTTGCACTTGCAAGATTGGTGCGCATTTGCTTAATTTCAGTAATATTGAAGCCTGTGCTGAGATAAAGACTTCTTTTTTTAAAGCCTTTGAACAGGGAGGTACTCCATGTAATGCTGACGGTCTTGTTTGACTTTGTAGTGAAGGAGGCGTTATGCCTGCCTGATGTAACAAGGTCAAGGCTGTTCACACTGAGATCGGGAAGTCCCAAGGCTTTTTTTAATGCTTCTTTACAGCCGCTTTCCTCGGCGGTAAGGTCAAGAAGCTCTCTGATACGCTTATTCATGCGGATATAGGTGAAATCATTTGACCAGACGATAAATTCCGAATCGAGATTTTCAATAACTCTGACAAAATCTTCTGAATCCACGGAAGATTTGTTTTTTGTATAAATTTTGCTTATTATAAATACGATAGCGGACATTAATATAACCGTCACAAAATAAACGCAGAGAACAAGCACTGAATATTCAGGGTGCAGAAAAGAAAACGTAACAACGAGCGCGGTGGAAAGGCATATTGCAAGAGACGCTGCAAGGATGTTTCCGTACTTCAATGTTATAATTCCCCCTTTCTGCTCAACGATATTTCATGGATAATTTAATTATAGCAAATTTTACCGAAAAAGTCAATAATAAATTTACGATTCACAACATTTTTTATAAAATTGTAGCAAACTTACAAGAAAATATCATAATATATTCACATTTGTCGTTTATTATGGTATAATAAATAAAAAGATGCGATACATAAGCGATTCGATTCAGGAGGTTTAAGATATGGCTCATATATTAATAGTAGACGATGAAATAAATATCCGTAAGGTGGTTCGGGAGTATGCCGAGTTTGAGGGATATGATGTAACGGAAGCCGAAAACGGAATGGACGCTGTCACTCTCTGCCATGAGAACGATTACGACCTTATTATTATGGACGTTATGATGCCGAGGCTCGATGGCTATTCGGCATGTAAAGAAATACGCAAAACAAAAAATATCCCCGTTATAATGCTTTCGGCAAGGGGAGAGGAATACGATAAACTTTTCGGCTTTGAGATAGGAATAGACGACTATGTGGTAAAGCCCTTTTCTCCTAAGGAGCTTATGGCGAGAGTGAAGGTAGTTCTTAAGAGAAATAAGTCCGCCGCAGAAGCTCCGAAGCAGGATAAGTACATTTTCGAGGGACTTGAGGTGGATATATCGGGCAGAGAGGTTTACGTCAACGGAGAAAAGGCTTCAATGACCCCCAAGGAATACGATCTGCTTTTTTATCTTGTACGCAACAAAAACATTGCTCTTTCACGGGATCAGCTTCTCGAAGAAGTATGGGGCTATGATTTCTTCGGCGATGACAGAACGGTCGATACGCACATAAAAATGCTCAGAAACAGTCTCGGGGAATACCGTAAATTTATAGTTACGCTGAGAGGAATGGGATACAAGTTTGAAGCCAATTAAACGCATACGAGCCGCATTCGGACGAATACCGCTGAAATTCAGCATATGGATATATTTCATCGGGTTCACCATAATTGTATTTGTGCTTCTGTGGCTGTCCGAAATACTGTTTCTGGAGAAATTCTATACACAGTCAAAAATTCGGGACGTTGACTCATCGGCAGCTCAGATAATTGATTCCTACAATAATGACAAGCCTGTGGATTTTAGTCTGAAAATGGATGAAATAGCTTCAAAAAACGACCTTTGCATCGAGGTAGTGAACCGCTACGGCAGATCATTGTATACAAAGGAGCATTCCGTGGACTGCATAATTCATGGCAGAGCTAACAGCACCTATGAATATCAGCAGGAAATAGCGGACAACAATAATCAGCCTATCTGGAGAAAAGTCAGAAATCCCCACAATAACTATTCAATGGTGCTTTTCGGCTGCGCTTTGGGAGATCTCGAAGCTCCGGACGGTTATTTGTTTATAAATACAGCTCTTGTACCCGTCGGCTCAACTGTGACTATAATCAAACGACTGCTTATGGTGATCACTTTTATACTTCTTGTTTTTGCATTTATTATCTCGCTTTTCCTTTCAAGAACTATTGCGAAGCCTATTGATAAAATTACAATTGCGGCTGAAAGTCTTGCAAAGGGAAACTTTAATACCAAGTTTGACGGGAGAGGCTATCTTGAAGTAAAGCAGCTTGCGGACGCTCTTACATATGCGGAAAAAGAGCTTTCCCGAGTCGATACAATGCAGCGCGATCTTATTGCAAATGTCTCTCACGACCTGCGGACTCCGCTTACCATGCTCAAAGCGTATGCCGAGATGATACGCGATCTTTCGGGGGATAATCCGAAGAAGCGAAATGAGCATCTCGAGATAATCATTAATGAAACGGACAGGCTTTCGCTTATGGTAAACGATATTCTCGATCTCTCCAAGCTTGAAAGCGGCAGACAGAAGCTTACGCCCGAGGAATTTGAGATAAGCTCCAAGCTTTCGGAGATTATCGACAGATTCAAAGGAATATCCGAAAAAATGGGTTACAGCATTCATTTTACACCTGATGAAGAACGCATCGTGTATTGTGATGTGGTTAAGATAGAGCAGGTAATTTATAATCTGATAAACAATGCCATAAATTATACCGGTGAGGATAAACAGGTATATGTAAGGCAGATAAACAGTCCCAACGGCATAATTATCGAGGTGGAGGATACGGGAGAAGGCATTGAGCAGGATAAAATAAAGCTGATTTTCGATAAATATTATCGTTCCGAGAATCATAAGCGCGAGGTAGTCGGAACGGGACTGGGACTTTCCATAGTTAAGGCAGTCTTGAAGCTTCACAATTACGATTACGGTGTGCGGAGTACTATAGGCAAAGGATCGGTATTTTGGTTCAGAATAAGTATTCAGGATGTCAGAATGCACAAAAAATAAGGATTTATTATAAATAAATTTGGCGGTCATAAGACCCTGTTTTTCACACAATGTTCATATTTATAGTGTATAATATAGATACAGGGTAAGAAATGACCCTGCGATACTTTTTTCTTTTTCATGGTAATATAATGTTACCCCAACATTATATTATAAATCCCCAATAATCCCTATATCATGGCAGATGAGCTTCCTTAAACGGAGGCTCATTTGTTTTAAAAAGAAAGGCGTATTGCAAGTTTAAATAAAAATCAAGCGGTTCTTCGCATGCCAAAGGTGAATGTGACATATGTAAGCTCCGCTTGATTTTTTTGATTCTTTTATCTTCCGAAATATTCTCTTAAACCTTTGATCTCTCCCGAGGTAGTGCGTGTGTAGGCATAATATATGAGTATATCCGCAGCGTCCGATGAATCGACGGCGCCGTCAAAATTTACGTCTGCCGCTTCTGCCTGAAGCGCGTCAAGTCCTGTGCCAAGATTTGTCATTATTCTTGAGTATTCGATAAGAGCTTCAGATGCGTCCAAGGAATCAATAAGTCCGTCGTTGTTGATGTCACCCAAGTTTGAGCCTTCAACACGGATTTTAAGACCCTCGGTTCGTGGAGTATAGATAGTGCTGCCATTTCTTTTCAATGCAACGGAGCTGATCTGCTGATCCTCGTAGTCCTCTGGTTTTGTCAGGAAATAAACATCATATTCGCCGTACGGCACATTTTTGTCAATGACCATATCGAACATAATAAGCGGATATTCATCGGACGTAGCCCCGTATTTTTTGAAAGCCGTGCCGTCTGTGGTCGCATGGCGGCAAGTGAAGTTTATAACGTTGTATTTTGTGCTTATGGAAAGATCGGAGGTGTTTGCTCCTCTTACGATATTGCCTTCGGAATCGGTTTCGGCATAAGCATAAGGGAGAAGCGGCGAATTGTCTTTCGGAATCGGATCATAGGCTTTTTCAAGCGAAATTGCTTGGTTTGCGCATTTCCATTTTGGAGCGGCGTTCCATACAAGGTCGGTTTCGTCCTGAATGTAAACACCAGCTTTCAGCGTAATTCCCTTTGCGGCGGATTCGCGGCTTATAACGATCGTCCCGTCCTCCTCAATGATAACGTCCTCATTGGCTTCGGGCTTCATGTAAAATAAAGGTATTTGATCCTCGGCATTTGAAAACAGCGGCATAGCTGATGATGCTGTTAAAATAACAGCGGTGACTGACGACAATATTTTTTTCATAGAATCTTCTCCTTTGTCATAAAAAACTTCTGACTGTTAGACGACTGAATGTGCCGATCTACTCATATAAGCTCGGTCATTCTGAGAACTATATCCGCAACTCGTTTGGCGGCGATCTTCTCAAATTCATCGAATGACATTGCTCCTTCGTCATCGGCGTTATCGGATATGCAGCGCACGCTTATATAAGGCGTTTTGTTAAGATAGCATGCGTGACCTACTGCGGCGCTTTCCATATCAACGGCGTATGGCTCAAATTTTTCTTGTATCGACATTTTGAGTTTGTTGTCGGAAACAAACGATTCTCCCGATACGATACGTCCCCGGAAGCATTTAACATCAAATTCTCCGCATACCTTTTCAGCCGTTCTGATAAGAGAATCATCAGCTTTGAAAATACCGCAGTATGGGGGATAGTCGGCAAGAAAATGCTGGTCAAGGTCGTGCGGAAGAACCTCGGTGGATATTACAATATCACAGACTTTTACAGCAGAGTTCATGCCGCCTGCAACGCCGGTATTTATAACGCAGTCGGGTGCGAAATTGTCTATCATTACCTGAGTACAGAGAGCGGCGTTGACCTTTGCGATTCCGCAGCAGGCGTTAACTATCTTGTTTCCTTTGTAGGAATTTATGTAGAAGTCAAAACCCGATAAATGTTTCACCCCGGCTTCTCCGAGGGTCGAGCGGATGTCTGCAAGTTCGGAGGGCATTGCTCCGATAACAGCTATAGTTTTCATAAATATGTTCTCCTTTTTTAACACTATAAAATTATTATATCATATTAGCTTCAAAATTGCAACAGATGCGGAAATAAATTTCGATAAATATTTTTTATAACGCGACACAGGGTACAGCGACACGCCGCTGATATAATATAATGTGACAAGAACGATTAAGAAATAGAAAAATTCAAAATAGAGCAATTTCGTTAGAGAATTTAGTAGAAATTCTTGGTAGAAGTCAATTATATGACTTGATGAGAATTGCTCCAAACGCCATAAAATCCGATAAAAGCATGAATAAAAATGAAAATGTTAATATAATGTGCTTGATATTTTTTCAATTTTGTGATATAATAATAGTGCGATATGTTGTCGGAATATGTAAAAAGAGGTGGTTTAAAAGTTATGTCAGCGGAAGAAATAAGAAAGGTCTTTATGATACTTTTAAAGTATCTTGTGCCAACGCTGAAAGTATTCGGATTTACGCTGCTGTACTCGATCCCTTTGGGAATGATCGTGGCGCTGCTTAAAATGTGCAGAGTGAAGCTTATATCGTGGCTTACAAATATCTACATACTTATAATGCGTGGAACTCCGCTTATGCTTCAGATAATCGTGGCATACTACGCAGTTCCCATGCTGAAGCAGTCGGAAAATCTTCCCGGATTTCTTAACAATATGCTCTCGGCTGTAAATATTCAGGATGAGAGCTTCATGTTTAATGCGGTTATCGTAGCGTTTACCCTAAATTATGCGGCTTATTTTGCGGAAATTTTCAGGGGCGGCATTGAGTCTATCCCTAAAGGACAGTATGAAGCGGCGGCGTCCCTGAGTTTGAATAAGCTCCAGACATTTTTTCATATAATCCTGCCGCAGGTAGTCAAAAGAGTAGTTCCCGCAAGCGCCAATGAAATAATTACATTGGTCAAGGATACATCGCTTGCAAATGTTGTCGCATACGCCGAAATTACGATGAAAGCAAAGCAGCAGATGCAGAATTACAGTTCGCTGATACCGCTGTTTATCGCAGGTCTTTTCTACTTTGTTCTTGCAATGATACTGACCGTTATATCAGCGGCTATCGAGAAAAAGCTGAATTATTACAAATAGGAGGGATATATATGGCAATGCTTGAAGTTAAAAATCTTTCCAAAAGCTTTGGCTCAACAGAGGTGCTTAAGGATATATCCTTTACTGTTGAAAAAGGTGAAGTCTGGGCAATAATAGGACCTTCCGGCAGCGGAAAATCCACTTTGCTGAGGTGTATAAATCAGCTTGAAAAGGCGAGCGGCGGAGAGATAAAGGTATGCGGCAAGGACATGCTTATCAAGAACGAAAAGGGTAAAACAGTATATGCTCCGCCGTCTGTTTTACGTGATATAAGGTTGAATATAGGGCTTGTTTTTCAGAATTTCAATCTCTTTCCGCATATGAACGTACTGCGGAATATTACGGAAGCTCCCGTAAGAGTGTTGAAAAGAAACAGATCGGAGGCTGAAAAAACTGCAATGGAGCTTTTGGGAAAAATGGGACTTTCGGACAAGGCGAAAGCTTATCCCTGCGAGTTGTCGGGCGGTCAGCAGCAGCGTGTTTCAATAGCAAGGGCTTTGGCTCTGAATCCGGAAATGCTCTTTTTTGACGAGCCTACGTCGGCGCTCGACCCTGAGCTTACAGGCGAGATATTAAAGGTTATAAAGGAACTTGCAGCCGAGGGTATGACTATGGTCATAGTCACTCATGAAATGGGTTTTGCCCGTGACGTCGCAGACCATATACTGTTCATGGAGGGCGGAGTTATAGCAGACGAGGGAACTCCCGAGAAGCTGTTTGGAGAGAACGCCTCTGAAAGAACAAAACAGTTTTTGCAGAGATTCAAGAACAATTGAATATGTAAAAAAAGCTCCGCAAATCTTATGTGGAGCTTTTTTGTAGGAAAATTTATTTAACTGTAGTAATATCGCTGCCGAACCATTCGGTAGAAATTTCGCCGAGCTTGCCGTCAGCTTTCATTTCGCTGAGTATTTTCTGCACTTCGTCACGGAGAGCCTGATCGTTTTTTCTGAAACCGATAGCGTATTCTTCTTCTTCAAGACCATCGGGAAGAATCTTGTAATCTTTGCCCGAAGAAGTGATCTCGTAGTTTGCAACGACAGAATCAAGAAAAACAGCATCGACAATGCCAAGCTCCATTTGCTGGAGAGCCTCGATATTTGTAGCCATGGGCTGTTCTGTTATGGTTGAAGCAATATCGGACGCCATAAGGATTTCCTCAGCGGTAGAACCGTTCTGAACGCCGATAATTTTATCGCTGAGCTGTTCCATGTCGGCAACATCGCTGTTTGCGGGAACAACGAATACCATAGCGTTTGACATATAAGGCTCGGAAAGATTCATTTCCTCCGCGCGGCTTGGACTTATGGACATGCCGTTCCATATACAGTCGATCCTGCCGGCGTTGAGATCCTGTTCCTTGGTATCCCAGTTGATACCCTCCTTAACAAGTTCAACGCCCATTCTTGCGCATACTTCCTCGGCAACGTCAATATCGAAGCCTACTATCTCATCGTTTTCATCGGTATAGCCCATGGGCTTGAAGGTTGCGTCAAGACCGAGAACAAATTTTCCGCTGTCGAGAACCTTTTGCAGAGACTGATCGTCTGATATGTCCGCTGAGCTGCTGTCATCGGCAACGCTGTCGGGTGCGCTGTTCTCCGGCAAGCTTTCAGACTGCGAGGAACTATCGTTTCCACATCCTACGGAAACGATAAGCATGGATAAAGCTGCAACAGAAGCGAATAAACGTAAAGAAATTGATTTTTTCATAATACATCTCCTGAAATTAACTTATAGTATTTTACTTGAATATAATATCACATTATCGTATCAAAGTAAAGGATAAATCCTGATTTTTGTATGTTTAACTAAATAAAGAAATTTATGTGTACAGACCTTAGATAATTGTACACTTGAATTATGCAAGCGTGCCTTTGCGTATTACCGTACCTGTTGGAAATTCGGTATCGCATTCAAAAGAAAACTTCATCATTGCATGATTGGCAACGTCTATTTGTTCGCCGTTTTCATCAAAGAGCTTGTCAAGTGTCATGGTTACGGGTTTTGCCGAGGGCGAAAGCAGCTCCACTTCATCGCCTGCGAAGAAACGGTTTCGCTGTGTGCAGTATACCGTGCCGTTTTCGCATTTATCCACAACAGCCACAATATCATAGTTTCTGATATAACCGCTGTTGTCGTAATACTGAGAGTTATCGGGAGTTCCGAAGAAAAAACCCTTGCAGTACTGCCTGTGGCTTACCTTGTAGACTTCATCTCTGATCCAGTCGGGGAGCTTGAAATCATACGGAGCTTTATAGTATTCGTCAACCGCCATACGGTAAGCGTTTGTTACGACCGTTACATAGTAGGCGGACTTTGCACGTCCCTCTATTTTCAGGCTTGTGACACCTGCTTCAGCGAGCTTGTCTATATGCTCTATCATGCACATATCCTTTGCATTAAGGATATATGTACCCTTTTCGTCTTCAAATATCGGGAAAAACTGTCCGGGGCGCTTTTCCTCCATAAGGTGGTATCCCCAGCGGCATGGCTGAGCGCATTCGCCTCGGTTGGCGTCACGGTTCACAAGGTACTGCGAAAGCAGACAGCGTCCCGAAAATGACACGCACATAGCTCCGTGTACAAAGCATTCTATATCCATATTCGGGTCGGTTTTCGCCCTGATCTCCGCAATTTCGTCAAAAGAAAGCTCTCGTGCGAGGACGATGCGTTTAGCGCCAAGATCGTACAGCTCGCGCGCTGTTGCATAGTTGACTATACCGGTCTGAGTGGAAATATGTATTTCCATATCGGGAGCGTACTTTTTAATAAGCATCAAAAGACCGATGTCGGCGACTATGAGAGCATCGACCTTAGCCTCAACGGCTTCCCTTACGAATTTCTCGAAAAAGGGAAGCTCATTGTTTCTCGGCAGCGTATTGCAGGTGAGATAAACCTTGACGTTTTTTTGATGCGCCGTTTGGACTGCGTTTATAAGCTGTTCAAAGTCAAAATTCATTGGCGATGCACGCATTCCGAACTGCTTTCGTCCGAGATAAACCGCATCTGCGCCGTAATTAAGGGCGGCGGCAAGTCGTTCCTCATCTCCTGCCGGAGCAAGGACCTCAAGCTTATTCATGTTCCGCCTCCTTATTCATTATACTCAGCATCAATATATGATTGCTCTATCTCATCCTGCTTCTGCTCGTGTTCCTCAAGAGTTTCAAAGAAGAAGGTCTCATTTGTATTTATGTTGGCGATGAAGTAGTAATAATCGGTTTTCTTATTTGTGAGTACAGCGTCAATAGCCTCGATACCCGGATTGCATATAGCTCCCGGAGGGAGACCGGGACTTTTGTAGGTGTCATAAGCGTCTATGAGAGTCTCGTTAAGATATTCGATATTCGGCCGCACAACGTCCTTTGAGTAGTTAGATGTCGGGTCGGATTGAAGCAGCGGGAACTCGTCTGAATTTTCAAGACGATTTTTGAATACTGATGCAACATCGTTCATAACATCGGCGGTTGCAGCTTCTTTTTGAACGATAGAAGCAAGAGTTATAAGCTCGTCAAGATTCATATTAAGGTCTTCCATGCGTTCATAGCGCGTTTCATAATGCTTTTTGCCTACTGTGAACTCGCCGTTCATTTTTGTATCGAAATTGTAGTAGATCTTCTGGCAGACTTCTTCGGGCTTGCTGTTTTCATAGAAGAAGTAGGTATCTGGGAAGAGATAGCCTTCCATTTTTTCAAATTTCATTGAAGTGTCAACAGGAAGTCTGTCCTCAAATTCAATGCCGAAGCCTCCTGCGTTAAAGTAGAAGATAAACTCCTCCGCATCGCAGATATGGTTCTTTTCAAGAATGTTTGCAGCGTCGATGAGATTCGTACCTTCGGGGAAGGTTACCTGAATGGATTCACCCATTTCTTCCGTGGGAACTTTGGTAAGCTCGTCGATTATCGTTTCATACGGCATGTTTGGACGCACGAAATGCTCGCCCGAAACGTATGTCATTTCCTTGTTGCGCAATTGTGCAAAAAGCTTGAAAGCGTCCGATGACTTGATAATTTCGTCCTCAAGGAGCATAAGAGCGACTTCCTCGGTAGTTGCGCCGTCGGGTATAACGATAACATGAGTTTCCTCACTTTTTCCTATGCCCAGCATATCCTTTCCGAAGCTGATAATGACCAATGAAGAAATGATAGAGATGCCGAAGATAAGCGTGACCAGAATAAGAACTCCCGGCAGACGGTTTGACCTTCTTTTCTTTTTCTTCTTTTTTTTCTTTTTAGGATGAGCCGGATGTTCTATAGGGCGGCTGCCCTGTACGCTTCGTTTCGGCTGTGACCGTCTTGCTTCACGTTGTTCTTCCGGGACGGTCGGCGTTTGAGGTTCTTCGGTCTTTTCATGGTATTCGGGTTCGCGCGGAAATTCTTCATGAGTTTCATGAACATCATTCGGGATTTCCTTTTCGGGTTCAGTATTATTGTTTGCAGTTTCGTTTAGAATGTCATTGAGAATATCGTTGTTGTCACTCATTGCAAAGTACCATCCTTTCTTCTGTTACGATAGCTTTTATTTTTATGTCATGTTCCATAGCGGGCAGTTCGTCGGTCATACATTTTTCGTAGGCAATACCGATAGTGTAAAGATTCGGGTATTTTGACAGGAATCGGTCATAATAGCCGCCGCCGTAGCCTATTCTTCTTCCGTCCTCGGTAAAAGCGATCCCCGGTACGATACATACGGTTTTATCGGTGATCGACGGTATTTCAGCAATGCTGCCGGCAGGTTCGGCTATGCCGAATTTTCCGATATGCAGCTCTTTAGTGGATCTTACCTTATAAAAAGTCATTTCGCCGTTCTCACCGCACTTCGGATAAGCTGTCGGGATATTTTTTTCAAGCAGCAGGGGAGCGATAAGCCATGTTGAAGGCTCTGAACCGTATGAAGCAAAAAGAAGTACGGTATCTGCTGCGTTTATCTGTGGGATATTGTTCAGTTTTTCGGTAATGCGCATATCTGCTTCACGGCAGGAGGCTGCTTTGCGGATATTCAGAAAGTGTTTCCGCAGTTCGTTTTTTGTCATTTCAGTCACCTTTTCAGTCGCAGAGAACGGCTTTGGACTGTCTGTCGCTCTCGGCTTTTGAAACAGCTCTTTCAACGAGAGCAAGCGCAAATTTCATTGCTGCTCCCGCGCCTCTTGCGGTGATTATATTTCCGTCAACGGCAACCGCTTCGCTGCCTGTCACAGCGCCTTCAAGCTGCGCTTCAAATCCGGTATAGCACACCGCCTTCCGACCTTTAAGAAGTCCCTTATGACCCAGAATGGACGGAGCAGCGCAGATAGCGCCGATAGTTATATTTTTTTCCATACAGAAATCAATAGCCGCCTGAACAAATTCAGATTTTTCGAGATTGAGCGTACCGGGCATTCCTCCGGGAAGAATTATCATTTCCAGCTCGTCCGTAAGAGGAGCTTCCTGAGCGATAGTGTCGGCAACAACGGGAATGCCGTGAGAGCTTACGATAAGATTATCGCCAACGCCTACGGTGATCACCTTTTTTTCAGCTCGTCTAAGCATATCTATCGGTGTTATAGCCTCGACCTCCTCGAAGCCCTGTGCAAGATAAACGTATATCATTTTCTTTTATCCTTTCATTTGAATTTAACAATATATTTATTGAGGAGAAAAGCAGGGTGATAGGAAAGCTTTGATTTGCGAAGCCCCTCTATACCGAGATCCTCCTCGCGGTTGACATAATCAAAACCGTCCGTGCAGGCTTTGACAAAATTATTGCATATGCCTGTGTAAATTCCCTCGTACTGCCTGTCAGCCTTTTCGATATGAACGCAGAAGGTGTTGGAGTTAAGCCTTTCGCCTACAGTTACGGCTGCGATATTTCCGCCTATACGTATAATTCCGCCCTTTAATCCAAGTTCGTTAAAGCTGCTGAAATACGTGTTCACCGCATACTGCTCCGCAACGGCTGAACGCTCCGTCCCGTAAGGGTATTTGCTGTTGTATTCATTGGTTATGAAGCTTATGCAGTCGTCGAAGTCTTTTTCTTCAATTAGCGAAAACTCGCTGTCGAGCCGATTAAACCTTGCGAGGTGATTACGCTTTTGGTGAAATTTTTTTCCCGCAAATTCAGCAAGATCGGTTCGGCGGTAGATATAATCGCAGCTGTCCCTGTCAAGCTCTTTTGTGAAGCTGCCATAAAAGAGTTCTTCCAGCATTTTGAGAGAGCTTTCCGTAACTCCGCACAACTGCAAGGGATAGCCCATATTTTGACTGAATCGTTTCATTTCGCCAACGACGTCACGGTAATCGCCCTTTCCCGAGGGCAGTATAAATGTTGGAATCCCGTCCTCTCCGCCGAATGCGCATACAATATAAAAATCCTTGTAGAAACAGATTTTTGAATCCGCAAGCCGACACCATGCAAGATTGTTGGCAAAGGAATATTCACATCCCATGAAATCCGAATAACGCAGCGCCGTATTGACTTTATCCCTGTCTCCGAGGGTTAAGCGTCTGAATTCAAGCATTTGAATTGTCCTTTATAAACTGTGCGAAATAATTCTTTATTTCAGACGATTTTCCGCAGCTCATTTTTCCCTCGGGGCATTTTCCCGAAGATACGCAGGACGGTCCAGCATACTTGAAAATATGAGGAGCCGACTGCAAGCAGAGCTTGAGCATTTCATTGGCGACCGTCCTTATTTCCCATTGAGCGCGGTTGCAGCAGCGGTGACGGAAAAAATTGAACAGCGAACGAACGTTCATGGTAACTATTATTTTTGTTTCACAGGCGTTGGGCAGAATAAACCGCGCGTCCTCATTGGCAAGCTTACGAGCTTTGGATAATGCTGATTTTTCGTCCATGCCCTCAGAAATAAACCGTGCCTTATGGGTTTCGGTGAGTATATCGGCGATTCTAGAGTAGCTTTCGCTTATCTCGCCTATCATGCGGTCAAATTCTGCTTTGGCTTTCGGTTCTGCCTCTATTTCGGGCGGCGTGATGAACTCGAAGCCGTTTTCATTGACATACCGCTGACTTTTCTGAGAGTATGAAGCTATCCTGTGCCGAACGAGCTGATGTGAGCAGGCGCGCGATATGCCCTCGATGCCGAAAGTAAAGCTGACGTGTTCCATAACGCTTTCATGACCGACAGATACGAGCATATCTATAAATTTTTCGGTTTTTTCTTTGGTAAGACCGTCTCTGAGAGAGTCTATATCGCTGCTTGAATAGCAAAGCTTCGCAGCTGTGGCAGCGAGATTTTCGGGGTCGGGCGTGTGTGCTAAAAGAGTGACTTTCATAAATATATCCTCATTGATTTTTTATGATCCTGAAAAATTTGAATATGTCAAAGCATATATTATTATTTTACCATTTTTTCGCCGTGCAGTCAAGTGAAATTTATCAAAATTTGAATCCAAGAGTAGTTTACCGTTAAAATGCACAGGAAATAACATTATTGATGAAAAAAAGTCTGAGCAGTAAATGACAAAAATTCGTATGTCAAGAAAGACGACAAAGGCATACTGACGTATGGCGAAGATGATGACAGATGGATTTTATGTCTGCATTACTGGATATTTTGTAATAGCGGCGAGTATAAAAGCTATGTTTGTGATAAAGAAACGAAAATAATGTGTTCAATTAATGAAAAACTAAAATTTATATTGACATTGCGTCAGAATATGTGTATAATATAATCAGCATTCTGACACGGTGTCAATATAAATAAAAGAAAATACAGTCATTCAAAAATAATAAAACGGTTTAAGTAAGGAGAAAAAATGCCAAAGGGTTCAAAAGAATTAACAGCAGCACGAAAAGATGAAATCATTTCAGCTTGTGCGGAACTGTACAAAACAATGAGTTTCAAGGAAATTACAATTAAGGAAATCGGAAATATAACTACATTTACACGGACTTCGATTTACAATTATTTTCAGACGAAAGAAGAAATTTTCCTTGCTCTGCTGCAAAGAGAATACGAATTGTGGGTTGTTGATTTGAAACGTATTCAGAATGAGAATGAAAAAATGACTGTTTCAGAATTTGCAAATGCAATTGCAAAATCTCTTGAAGAAAGAAAAAATCTGCTGAAAATCATGTCGATGAATCACTATGACATGGAGGAAAACAGCCGTATTGAACGTCTTATAGATTTTAAAATAGCTTACGGACAGTCACTTGCAGAAGTCAGGAATTGTCTTGATATGTTTTTCCCTGAAATGACAATTCAGGAAAAGCAGGATTTTATTTATTCTTTTTTCCCGTTTATGTTCGGTATATATCCATACACTGTTGTAACGGAAAAACAAAAGGAAGCTATGAAACAGGCAGGGGTCAACTATGTGTATATGTCTGTTTATGAGATAACATATGCGGAAGTAAGAAAATTGCTTGACTGATATACCTGCAAAGTATGGTTGCTTATTCGATATAAGTATTTGATTTTTCATTTGTTTCGTGATAAGATGAATGTATAAAGTTCAATTAAAAAGGAGAGTGACGAAGTTTGAAATACACAAAACTCGGAAATTCAGATTTAAACGTTTCCAGAATTTGTATGGGCTGCATGGGATTCGGAGACGCGCAGAATGGACAGCATTCATGGACGCTGGACGAGGAACATTCCCGTGAGATAATTAAGCGTGGACTGGAACTTGGAGTTAATTTTTACGATACGGCTATCGGTTATCAGTCGGGAACGAGCGAACA
>CANQVK010000008.1 GCA_947627275.1 uncultured Ruminococcus sp.
AAGATCATCGTCCACGAACCCGACAAGTCCAGCGGAAAGCGTGTGCAGGATATTGAGATACACTTCCGCTTTGATGTGGCGGTGACTACCATATCCGTTGAAACAGGCAAATATGGAAAAAAGGTCGCATAATGCCTATTTTATGCGACCTGAATTAAGGGAGAAAAAACTTCTATATCACTACTGTGCTTTAGCGCCGGGGTTATCGTTGCCGTAGCCCTCAAGCAGATTGACTACGCCCCACACGCCTACGCCTGCGCCAATCAGACAGATAACGGACTTGAGTACCGTACAAGCCGTGCTGATGAAAGACGATGTATCGACCTCACCTGTCGCAGCGAAAGCCTGTATTGTACACATCGTAGCCATACAGCAGGCTGTGGTCATGCCCATGATCATCTTCTTTGCGATTCTGCTGCCCTTAGACAGCCACTTGTGCTTCGGCTCGGCAGATACCGCTGTTGTTGTTACATTTCCCATTTTGTTTTTCTCCTTTGTTCTGTTTTACACGTTTTTCTTTTTGTTCTATTCGTCCGTTTCCGGCGAGGTTTCGGCTTTGCACTCGACCTGTGTAAACTCCGTATCCGAATTGAAATCCATTCTCTTTTCTCTCTTTTTCTTTACAAAAGCGGCAATGTCAAATTCGTTTTTCGGGTTATCGTCAAGCAAAAGCCCGTAATGCTTGTGACGAGTAATATCATACTTATCCGAGAAGAACGGACGCACTCCCCGAAGCTGTAAGATACATTTACCACCGTCCATAACGGCTAACTCGTCCTGACTTTTCAACTCCTTTCCTAATTTCTGATAGTTAAGTCCGTAAGACTCCGATTGTCCACGATTTTCGGAGGTATTGAAAGCGTCTATTGTTTCTTTGCCCAAACTCTCCGATATTTCTTTCAGCGTTGTTTTCTCTTTACCGCCTAAGAAAAGCATGGTATCGCAGTTACCCTCGATCGTATCAGCGTTATCCTTGTAAATAGCCTTTAGCTGTGACTTCGCTTGAAGAATGATACTTGCTGATATTTCACGAGAACGGATCGTCGCAATCAGCTTATCAAAGTTCGGAATCTCGCCTATATTCGCAAACTCGTCAAGCAGACAGCGGACATGATATGTCAGTCTGCCGCCCTTGCTGTTGTCAGCTTTGGTGCAGAGCAGATTGAACATCTGTGAGTACATGATAGCCACCAAGAAATTGAATGTGCTATCGGTGTCGGAGATAATGACGAACAATGCCGACAGTTCATCTCCCAGTTTATCCAAGTGCAGCTCGTCATAGCTTGTGATTTCGAGTACCTCGTCAATCGCAAATGGGGCTAAACGAGTTGAACATGAGATCAGAATAGATTTAGCGGTCTTTCCTGCGGCAAGTTTGTAGGACTTGTACTGCTTGACCGCAAACTGTCCGATTCTTCTTTGCTCTGCCGACGGCTCATAGTTGTCAAGCATATACTGATAGTCCTCGGCAAGTTCAAGATCATCGGGCTTTTCACCGTTCACCCAAGCATTGATAAAATCAAACTGATCGTCAACGGCATTTTTGAACGTTTCATCTTCCTCACGAGTTTCGGAGGCGTTGATAAGTTCGATCAGCGTTCTGAAATTTCGTTCCGATTCGGGATAGAATGTGAATATCAGAGCAATGTAGGCTGTGTACAGCAGCTTTTCGGCTTTTACCCAAAAGTCCTCGCCATTCGGCTGTTGACCGCTGCCCGATGTGTTCTTGATAAGCACCTCAACGAATTTCAGAATATCTTTCTCTCGGTTACGCTCAGAGATATATGCAAACGGATTGTAGTGCATGGACTTGTCAAAGTCGATCGTGTTGAAAACCTTGATTTTGTAAGGCTCATAGATCGTCTTTCCGTTTTTGTCCTTTTTGTAGGTCGGTCTGCCACGTTTCAGCATTTTACCGCACTCCACAAGCACCGTACCTTTCGGGTCGGTGACAACATAGGAGCAGTGCATTTGCATGAGATTCGGCTTGACGAAAAACCTCGTCTTGCCGGAGCCTGAGCCTCCGATGATGAGTATGTTTTTGTTCCGGGCAAACTTTGGGGAGGACGGTCTGCCCATAGTGAGAAACTCCGTCTTTGTTAGAATCACATTGTTGGAAAAGTCGGTTGTATCCATGTAAGGCTCAATGTCCTTTTCCGTACCCCATTTCGCAGAGCCGTATTCCTCGCCCTGTCGGAATTTCTTTCGGTTTTTGGACTTGACATACATCACGACCCACATTCCTGCACCGACCACAATGCCTGTGAGTATATCCACAGGATTGAAACTCGGCATGATCTGTGCGAATGATGTGCCGATATTGTTCATGAAAGGCAGGAGTTTTTCAGATAAATTCTCGCCCTCCGCAACTCTGTATGCAAATCCGAGTTTGTTGCCTGCGTAGGCAAAGATAGCGTAAGGGAGAGCCTTGATTATCAGCTTTTTTATCTTTTGACTGCTGATTTGCAAACACTCTTGACCTCGCTTTTCTTAACAGAATCAGCCAGATCACGGCTATTGATAAGTTCCCTTGTTCTGCGGCGCATATCTGCATGGTAGGCAGGGGACATGACCGCAAAGGGCAGCGTTTTGTTGTGAATCATCGCATTTCCTCTCTCTTTTTTGTACGCTCCTTGTGTTTTTGCTTTGAGGGGACAGCCCTCTTTTTCTGTGCCTGTCTGCGAAGATCGTCACGGGAAAAATATGCCTCTTTCGGTTTGATCTCCCCCTGTTTACGGTCGGCATACTCCGCAAAGGCTCGTTTGAAGTCCTCTGTCTTGTTTGCCGAGAAGAAAACGTGATAGGTCGGAGGCGTTGTCGTTTTATCCCGTTTGATCGCAAAGTCAACGTCATACTTCCTCGCAGTATCGAGAAAATCCCGAATATTGCTGTCTGTTACCTCAATGCTGTCCAGCTTACCGCCCGACTGCTTTTCAAGCTGTCTAAGGCTCATTTTGCCTTTCTTATCGGCTTTTCCGTCAAGAAATTCAGCCATTGCAGCTTTGAGAATATCCGAGGTCACACGTTCAGCCTTGATCGTCAGGTCGATTGTCTTTTTCGTACCCGATTCAAAGTCCGAGGGCATTAGCGACCGCCCTCCTGCGAAACCTCAAAAAACGGAGTAGTATCCTCTTTGAGCCAGTCCGTAATGTCAGTCATAAGACTGTTGGCAGCGAAAGTGCTGTCATACGCACCGAGGACGATGATCTCTCCGAGAACGTCAGAGCCGATCACAGCAATCTTGTCCTCCATTTCGCCTGTGCGTTCGTTAGGCATTTCACCCTTTTCAACGGCAATCGTGATAAGATTGTCGTAGTTTACGGCAGTGCCTTTCTGTGTGAAGATTGTCTTTGCCATTCTGTGTTTCCTTTCTTTCTGTTCGTTCCTTTTGCCATTTTTTACTTTCCGGCATAACGATAACTGTGAAATTACAGCCGAAATTACGTTTCCTCTCCGTACATCTCGTCAAGTTTGTCGGAATAGGTAAACTGTAATTCGTCAATTTCGGAGAGTACCTCCTGCAACTCGTTAAACAGTAGCTTACCACCAAATTTCTCCATGAGAAGTGCATTCACATCGTCGGAAAAATGCCAGATAAGTGTGTCAATTTCCTTTTTTGTTGGAATAGCTTTTGGCATAACCTACACCTCCTTGTCGGGATTCGGGTTGAAGTAGCCTGTTCTCTCCCAGACGAGTTTGTCGGGGCAAAGATAGCTGTACTGATCGCTGTTCTCCGACTTGACTACATAGCCAAAGCCAAGAACACCGCTTTTCAGCCCTCTTTTCAGAAAGCTAACGCTTTTTCCTGTTGCCCTTGCGATCTCCGCAAGCGGAACATTTCTGCCCGTAAACGGAGGAAAAACGCTGATGTGAATATCCGCCATAGCCTGCTCACCTCCTTTCAAATGCCGCCGAACGTAGCCCTGAAATCAGCCTGAAACGTGCTGTTCATCGTCATGGGGGCATTGTAGAGCGTTGTAATGAGATATGCCCTCATGTTGGTAATTTCAGAGGCATAGCCGTAAATGCGGTCAAAGACGTACTGAATATGCTCGTTGTTCAGTTTGAGGAATTGAGCCTTGACGATCTCCGCAGACTTATTCTCGCCGTTGACACGAATTGTCTTAGCGGTCGAGCATACGCAGTCCACCATGATCTCAACGATCTCGTCCAGTTCCTCCATAGTGCCGTTCAGTTTGTGTTTGCTTTTCGGCATTGAGAACATCTCAACAAACCAGTCATATTCGATGTTGTCTTTGATAACCTGTTCATAGACTTTCCGCTGTGCGACGGAATCCATCACATCTATCCGTCGTTCAGATTGATTGATTTGATCTGATTCACTCAATATCGCTCTTTCAGTCTGGCTATATAGTGGGAGTTGTGATTTCGGAAAGTCTTGCGTTTTGATTTTCACAATTCCAGAATTTTGATTTTCACAATTCTGCAATGGTGAATTTGAAAATTCAGAAATGTCCGTATCGGAGTTTTCAACAGCCTCGTTTTCCTCTGTTACGACAGTTTCCTCGGTCGTATCTTCTTCCTCTGAATGTCTGCCGCAGTGCTTTACATAGATACGGTCGGGCTTACCCTGACCGAGCCTTTCACGTTCGATCAGACCAAAGTTTTCAAGTTCTTTCATAAGGCGTACTGCTTTCTGTGTGCCGACACCGATCTTCTCACATATCTCTGCTATGGGGTAATTGATGTACACTCTGCCCTCTGAATCAATCCAGTGCTTTTTGATAGACAGTCCTGTGCGGTCAAGCAGCAGGGCATAGAGGACTTTGGTATCGCTTGAAAGCGGACGGAATATCTCGTCGGTAAACAATATCTGCGGTAAACGGATAAAATTGAAATGTCTGCTCTTGTCACCGTATATGTAGTCAAACATGATTACCCCTCGCTTTCCTCAAAGTCATTTACATAGATCCTGCCGCGCTCACAGCAGATAAGGTCATAGCTTGTCAGTTCCGTCAGCAGCTCCATAGCCTCATTCGCTTGACAGCAGAAGTCCTCGCAGATTTCCTGAATGGAGTACACAGCGAACGGGCGGTTATTGATGTCTGTATCTTCACAGCTATCGAGCAAGAGGGCATAAAGCACCTTTGCCATTGCAGACAGCTTTGCATATCTCCGGCATGAGAACAGTCGTTTAGGTATGATGATCGACTGCATAGCCCTTACATCTTTTTCGTACATATAGTCAAACATTCTTCCAACTCCTTTTCCGTTTTGGCAACAAAAAAAGCGTTTCCCAAATTTCTTTGAGAAACGCTTATACAACACTATTCGATTTTATAACGCAAAAAAAGCGTTCCTCGCTTTGGGAACGCTGTCGATTTATTCGATTTTATTTGTTTTCAAGTAGCTAACCTGCCCACACTAAAATTTGTAAAGTTTCTGTGAACCTCACTTCCCTAAATCAGTTACAAGTATTGGTAATTGTGCGTTTTGGGAGTGCTCAAAATTAACAAATATTACTATACCAAACAGCGTTACAAATATCGGCGGCGGAACTTTTCGTGGTTGTTCAAGTCTGACAAAGATAACTATTCCCGACAATGTTATCCATATTGACAATATTGCGTTTGCTTGTTGTTCAAATCTGACGTCAATAACTATTCCCGACAGCGTTGCGAGTATCGGAATTGAAACGTTTACTAAGTGTTCGGAACTGACATCAATTACTTTTCTTAACCCTGATTGCGAAATCTACGATCATGTAAATACAATTTCAAATGATTATGACGGTGAAAAAAATTATTGTTATTTCAACGGCACAATTTACGGCTATGAAAACTCGACCGCACAGGCATACGCTGAAAAATACGGCTATAACTTTGCTTTGATCGGCGCAGCTCCCGAAGTCAAGGGTGTCGCAGGAGACGCAAACTGCGACGGTAAAGTATCAATCGCCGATTCTACGGCTATTCTCCAGCACCTCGGAAATCAGGACAAATACGGTCTTTCAGCAGAGGGCTTGAAAAATGCCGATGTTGACGGAAATGACGGCGTTAGCACCAATGACGCTCTTGTAATTCAAATGGTAGACTCTAAGCTCCTGACTGTTGAGCAGTTGCCTTTAAAAAAATAATTTCATGGAACGTTCTCTTGCAGAGCGTTCCCTTTGTTTGTCTAAAAATTGATTTGCACGGCAAACAAAACTTACAAAATACAGGAAGTAAAAAAATAACGCAAACGGCTTGTTAATTTTGTGACAAATTACGATTTTACAGAAAAATAACTGCCAATCCCTTGATATTTTCCTATTTTATGCTATAATAGAAGATAAGAAGCTGTATGTCAGCGTATTGCGGAAAATCTAACGGTACGCTGAGGTTTCTTGTACTATAACTAATAAAAAAGGTGGTTTTTTTATGGCTAACAGTAAAGGCGGAAAGAAAATTGCTGTCCTCGGCGCAGGAAATGTCGGCGCAACTTGTGCGTATACCTTCGCCGTGGCGGGAACATGTTCCGATATTGTGCTTATAGATATTAACAAAGAAAAAGCCAAGGGCGAAGCTATGGATATTCGTCAGGGCGTTTCGTTCAGCCATAACGTCGAGGTTTTCGACGGCACTTACGATGATGCGGCAGGCGCAGATATTGTCGTCGTTACCCTCGGGCTTGCACGAAAGCCCGGTCAGACGCGTATCGACCTTGCTCAGGCAAACGTAAACATCATCAAGGACGTTATGCCCAAGATCGCAAAAGCTGCCCCTGACGCAATATATATCGTTGTCAGCAACCCTGTTGACATTATTACCTACGCTATACTTAAATGTACCGACCTTAAGCCCGAGCAGGTCATCGGTTCCGGTACGGCTCTCGATACTTCGCGTCTACGTTCAAGCATTGCCGATCATCTCGACATAAGCCCCAACAGCGTTCACGCCTACGTTTTCGGCGAACACGGCGATACTTCAATGATACCTTGGTCTATTACCAATATTGCAGGAAGCTCTATGGAGGAATACTGCGCTGAACAGGATCACCGTGAAATTGACGAAGAAGAAATAATCCAAGAAGTCCGCAAGGCGGGCGGCGAGGTAATAAAGCGCAAGGGCGCGACCTTTTACGCTATTTCCCTGACTGTCAACAAGCTTTGCGACGACGTTCTCCGTGATTCAAACAATATCCGCACGGTGTCGAGCCTTATCAACGGCAGATACGGCATTAACGACGTATGTCTCAGCCTGCCTTCGGTCATCGGCGGTCACGGTATAGAAAAAGAAGTGTCTCCTAATCTGACCGATACTGAAATAGCTAAACTTCAGGAAAGCGCAGCCGCATTGAGAAAAGTTCTTGACAGCCTGAACTTCGATAACTAATATATTACGCCGCTCTTGCAGGGTGACCGAATTACAAAAATCATTAAATTGCAGATGGTGGATATTATTTTCGCAAAAATTTCTTGATGTAGGGACACGGCGTGCCGTGTCCCTACAAGGGGAAATAACTATGGACACAACCCGTCCATTCAGCGTAAAATTATTAGACCTCCTCGGAAACTAACGCACACCGTCTGTCAAATCTTTTGCCATATGGCTGCGTTATCCTCCTCAGAGGGCGTCAGCCCGCTTTCGTCGTCTGCCTTGCCATATGACAAAATCTTTAGTCATACGGCTGCACCTTAGTTTCCGAGGAGGTCTATTATTGAGTAATAAAATAACTAAAATTAATTCGAGGATCTCTACAGTCCGACACACGGCAGCAGAGATTCCAAAGGGGGATATTTATGAGTCTTAACGATACGCCGTCGGGCGAGAGGCTTCATATCGCCTTTTTCGGCAGAAGAAACGCAGGCAAGTCCTCTTTGGTAAACGCCGTTACGGGTCAGGAGCTTTCGGTAGTTTCCGATATTAAAGGAACTACCACCGACCCTGTTTACAAGGCCATGGAGCTTCTGCCTCTCGGCCCTGTTGAAATAATCGACACTCCCGGCTTTGACGACGAAGGCAAGCTCGGCGAGCTTCGCGTCAAAAAGACCCGTATGATACTTGCGAAAACTGATATTGCCGTACTTGCCGCCGACATTACAAAGGGTCTCGGCGAATGCGAAAAAGAACTTACCGCGCTTTTTACCGAACGGGAAATCCCTTATATCATCGCTTACAATAAGTCCGACTTATCCGAAAAGAAAATAAATTCCGAAAATGAAATAACCGTGAGCGCAAAAAATAAAACGAATATAAACGCGCTTAAAGAAAAGATCGCCGCAATGGTGAAAGTGAACGGAGAAAAAAGACGTATTATCGGCGATCTGCTCAGCCCCGAGGATACGGTCGTTCTTGTCACGCCCATAGACGCCGCCGCTCCAAAGGGCAGAATGATACTGCCGCAGGTGCAGACGCTTCGGGATATTCTCGATGCCGACGCTATGGCGGTATTCGCAAAGGAATTTCAGCTCGAAGCCGCCTTGAAAAAGCTTTCCTCTCCGCCGAAAATGGTCGTTACGGATTCGCAGGCATTCGGTATGGTCAGCAGGATAGTTCCCGAAAGCGTTCCACTGACCTCCTTTTCCATTCTTATGGCAAGATACAAGGGATTCTTAGAGACTGCCGTAAAAGGTGCGGCTGCTGTTAAAAATCTGAAAAGCGGCGATAAGATACTGATTTCCGAGGGCTGCACCCACCACCGTCAATGCGGCGACATAGGCAGCATAAAGCTCCCGAAGCTGCTGAAAAAGCACACTGGCAGGGAATTTGAGATCGTGTTAAGCTCGGGACGTGATTTCCCCGAGGAGCTGTCCGGATTCAGCCTTATTATCCATTGCGGCGGCTGCATGCTCAATGAAAGGGAAATGCTCTACCGCAAAAATTCCGCTGAAGCTCAGGGCGTTCCATTTACGAATTACGGCATCGCTCTTGCGATGTTCAACGGTATTTTAAAGCGCAGTCTCGGTATTTTCCCCGATCTTGCGGCATTGGTGGACTAAGATGAAAAAAAGACTGCCATACTTCATTTTGCTTATCCTGCTCATCGCTGTCGAAACGCTTATCGCACTTACACAGCACGGCAACTGGCTCAGATACTACGGCGGAGACGTTATAGTGGTTTGGGTTGTATACTGCCTTGTGCAGTCGCTCCTCGGCGGAAAGAACAATCATTATATCGTACACGTCGGCGTGTTGATTTTCGCTTTTCTGGTGGAGTTTTTGCAGCTTATAAATATAGTCGAGCTTATAGGCTTGGGCGAAATCGAGTTCTTCCGCATACTTATAGGCACGAGCTTCGCCGTTGAGGATCTGTTCAGCTATGCCGCAGGTACGGCGATCGGCTGCGCAGGTACGTTTATTTATAAAAAATTTCAATTGAAAAAGTGATATGTTATCGGGATCTCCATTCTACGGCGTCCCCTTGGAGTCCCGATATATACTCGCTTTCAAATGCGACTTAAACGCAAAACAAAAAATTTTTTAAAAGATATTGACAACGACGTTTTTTTATGATATAATATTAAAGTAATCGCTTATGCCGTCATGTCGTAAGCTTATAAAATACGCTAATGTGGCTCAGCAGGTAGAGCAGCTCACTCGTAATGAGCAGGTCGCCCGTTCGAATCGGGTCATTAGCTCCAAAGTCTCCTGTTTTCAGGAGACTTTTTTATGTTCGCTCGTAATAATTTGCCAGCGTAGACTCTCGACTTAGAATCGGGTCAATAGCTCCAACAAAAACCTCCGAAATCAAAAGATTCCAGAGGGTTTTACATTTTTAAGGAACGCTGATTAAGTCTGTCGTGCATAATAAAAATTTTAAAAAGGCTCTTAGAACAGGTCTATTTTTTTAACAATACGGAAAATGTAGTTCCGCCGCCTTTTGTATCTTTTACGGTTATCATACCGTGATGCAGTTCCACAAGCTCTTTGGCGATACAAAGCCCCAGACCGAAGTGGGATTTGGATTCACGGGCTTTGTCAGCACGGTAAAATCTGTCAAAAATATGGGGCTTATCCTCGTCGGAGATTCCGATGCCATTATCAATAACTTCAATGATACGCGCCCTTGAGGTCTCGCTGCATTTCAGTATTACCGAGCCGCCAGCCTCTGTATAGCTTATCGCGTTATCAAGTAGGATCGAGATCACCTGCCTTATACGTTCACCGTCAATATTTTCCGCATTTACAGCTCCTTCCGGCAGCTCGATCTTAAATGAAATCTTCTTTTGAGCTGCCGCCGCCGTAAATGCCTCATAGCAGTCGATAAGGAGCGTATCAAGCTCCGCAGAACCTAACTTTGCATTGAAGGCATGATCGTCGCTTCTTGCAAGCGTCAGCAGATCGCTTGTGAGCCGAGCAAGACGATGCCCTTCTTTTTTAGCAATATCAGCAAATTCCGGACGCTGCATATCGTCGCATTTTTCCATTGCGTCAAGTGCGGAAAGAATCGTATTTACCGGATTTCTTATCTCATGAGAGGCGGCGGCAATAAACCGTGTCTGCTTTTCCTGAGATTCGCGGATAGGCGCAAGGAGTTTCTTTGTATAAAATCTTGAAAAGATATAAAGAATGATCGCGGTTACGACTATGATCTGTGAAAAATGCAGGATCAACGATCTGAACTGTGCATATATCCCCTTAAGGGAGTGGACAACGTAAATTTCACAGCTTCCTTTTGCGGTAGGCATTACGATCAAGCTGACATGAGAGCTTCCGCTTTTTTCCTTATAACTGAACTCCTTGTGTCTGGCAGTATAAGAGTCCGGCTGTATCTCGATATTTCTCTGTGTATACTCATGCAGACGGTCGGCAAATTCCCATTGATCCTTGTTTTTGGTGTCATGAGTGAAGCGAAAGGGAACGCCGTTATCGTAAACGAAAAATTCATACTCATAATTCGTCTGCAAGCTTTTCAGCCAGTCATGAGATACTATTCTGTTTCCCTCAAAATTAGCCGCAAAGGTATTTATATCGCTCCGGAATCCCAGCAGAGCGTTCTCGATGAGGCTTGTGTAGTTCATGTACAGATAAATTCCCGACATGACCGCCAGTATCAGCGTACTTACAACGGTAAAAAGCATGGAGAGTCTGAAACTAACCTTTTTATACATCAGCTTTTTCCTCCGTTGAAAGCATATAACCAACGCCTCTTATCGTCTTTATTTCAAGGGAGCTGCCTGTATTTTTCAGCCGTCTGCGGACAAAGTAAATATAGTTATCGAGATTTCCTTCTTCGATCTCGTATTCTGCGCCCCAGATACGCGTAAGAATGACATGCCTCGAAAGGATCTGATCGGGATTTTTAATAAACAGCTCCAGCAGCCTGCCCTCCTTCTGAGAAAGTGTGCAGCAGCTTTTTTTCCCAATAAGCACGTTTTCGTCACGCTTATAGGTTATATCTCCGAGCTGTATCTGGTCAAGGCTTTTCAGCTCTGACGGACGCCGCAGAACACAGCGTATCCTCGCCATAAGCTCTCCGAAAGCGAACGGCTTTACAAGATAATCGTCCGCACCGCAGTCAAGACCCGTGATCCTGTCATTCAGTTCTCCCAGCGCCGTAAGAAGTATAACGGGCGTTGTATTTCCCGATTCTCTCATTTCCCGCAGAATCGTCAAACCGTCCTTATGCGGCAGCATACGGTCAAGGAGAACTACATCGTAGGCGTTCTGAGAAAGAAAAAATTCTGCGTCCTCGCCGTCATAGCATACATCAGCGGCATAGCCTTCCTTTTCAAGCTGAAACTGTAGTACATAGCTCTGTTTCTTATCGTCCTCTATAATCAGAATTCGCATTTTTATCACCCAAATACTATTAATATCTTGTTCTTATTATAACATAAATTTTCGCACAATGCACGTTTTAGAGACAAATTAGAGATAAATTAGAGATTATTTAGAGAAAGCCGTGTTATAATCAGAGTATCAAAGGAGGTCAACGCTATGAAATTCAAAATGACAGCAGTCATATTATCGGCTTGCTTTCTGCTGAATGCGGCAGGCTGCAATAATAAGCAAAAAGAAGAAACGACCGTAAGCAAGGGACGATATGTTGAAGAAGAAATAAAATTCTACGACTATAGCGGAAATGTTGGAGAGCTATATGTGCAGGACGGAAAGATCTCCTTCCTTGACAGCCATGCAAACAAAACATACACTCTGAACGATAAGAAAACCGCGTTTAACGCTTCGCCGATCTCTTCTTCCGATAAGCTTGAAGAAAAAACGTTGATCACGGGTTCGGCTGTGTCTCCCAACGGTACTATATTTCTGCAATATTCAGAGTACGACGAAAATGGAATGACGAATAGCAAAGATCAGCGCTATGCGGTGATCTCAAAGGACGGTCAGTTTCAGAAAATCACTTTTGATAATACTGACCGTTTGCCAAGCTTTGTTTATGGGAATAACGGTACTCTGTACGGCATCGGATATGACGGAATTTTATATGAACTAAATATCAGTTCAAAAAAATTTGTAAAGCTTTGCGATTTCGGATCTGCCAACATGGAATACAAGCTCGATCGTGCAGGGGATCTCATTATTGCAGCAGCTCCGGGAGAAATATTGTTCTATGACTGCAAGAACAGAACAGCAGTAGATACTCCGCAGGCTATTGCGGATTTCTGGGACAGTAACATAGCTGCAAACTCTGCCTTTGATTTCTGCGATGGCGAGGAAAATTCATTTTATATCGCCTGTAAAAGCGGTCTGTTTCGCTACGTTATGAACGGCGCTTTGGTGGAACAGCTTATTGACGAATATTCCTGCCGTTTGGGAGATCCCACATATTCAGTAAGCTCCGTGATCTGCGACGGTGATTCTTTTATTATTTCTTGTGGTGAAGGAAGCTTTTTCCGCTATTATTACGATCCGGAGGCAATAAACGAGATAACCTCTACGCTTAAAGTCTACAGCCTTGAAAAAAGCGATACCCTTTCTCAGATAATCAGCCAATACAAAATAAAATATCCTACTGTTCGTGTTGAGCATGAGATCGGGATGCGCTCGGGAATGACATATGAGGATGCGGTGAAAAATCTTACAGCGGCAGTTTTATCTGGTAACGCTCCGGATATTATTATGCTCGACGGCTTGGATATTGATAATTTAAAGGAAAATAATATGCTCCTCGATCTTTCAAAGTGCGAAGATAAATGGAATCCCAACAACTCTCTGCTGGACGATATTGCAAAGTGGAATGATGAAAACGGTCTTTACAGTGTAGCGTGCAGATTCCGTATTCCGGCTGTAGGCGCTGAATCCGATGAATTGAAAACAATAAAGAGCTTGAAGGATTTTGCTGATAAGGTTGAAGAATATCGTAAAAAATACAACGATCCTTATCCGATAACATTTTTTGACAGCCCTGAATCCACTATAAAATGCGGGCTTATTCATGAGGGCAGCGAGATAATCAGTAACGGAAGCGTTGACAAGGATAAGCTTGAGGAGTTGTTTGACAGTTGTTCACGTATATGGAACAATTGTCAGTATGGTGAAAAAGATGGTTGGATGCTCATCGGTCTGTCCAGCCAGTCAGACGTAGATGATGAGTATACATTTGCAACAAGATTAACAACTGTATTGCCAGATGAGCATACTTTAGCTATAGGAACAATAAACACCTTTGAGATGGATCTTAATTTGGCAACTTCTATTGATACAACGAGCGTTCCTTGCGATGCAGAGGTGAAATACGGCATAAGAGATAATGACAGGACATTTATTCCGAACTGCAATCTAGGTATTATTCAGTCAGGTCATAACAATGATGACGCAGTAAATTTCATTGCGGAAGCTCTTGACGCGGAAAATCAGAAGATACACCATAACGACGGTTTCCCTGTAAATACAGATACGCTTAAATGGTTCTATAATAAAAATAAAAACTCGGACAATAATTTTTACGGCTTTGGTGCCGTATCTTTCGATGAAGGAAACAATATAGATATGAACGTGGAATGGATGACGGATGAGGAAGTCAAGGAATTTGATTCCTATATCCGTGATCTTGATACACCGGTAATTATGGACATGGTAACAAAAAATATTATTATTGACTCAGGTGCGAAATGTATATCGGGAAGTATGTCGCCGTCAGAAGCGGCAGATGAAGTTGTCCGCCAGCTTGAATTGAAGATGAAAGAGTAATATCATGAAAATAACAAAAAATAATCTTCGGTTTCTGCCTTTTTTGCTGCCGGGTATGATCGGAGTATTCCTGTTTATTCTGCTGCCGTTTTCTGATTCCGTAAGGCGTTCATTCTGCACGGCAGTAAAAGGCGATTACATCGGTCTCAAAAATTATGAGACGATCTTTCACAACGAAGCCTTTGCCCTTGCGGTAAAAAATACCCTGCGGTTCACAGCAGTCTGTCTGCCTATTCTTATAATCTCCTCATTTTTCATTGCCTATTTTTTATGCAGGCTAAAATACATTCGCCTGATAAAATCGTCTCTGCTTTTTCCTCTTGCCGTACCGACTGCCACGCTTGTTTTCATCTGGCAGGTATTGTTTGGCGACAGTGGATATATCAATGGAATATTGCAGAATATGGGCTGTGAGAGCATTTCCTTTCTCCATAGCGGAGCATCCTTCTATGTGCTTGTCGGAAGCTATGTCTGGAAGAATTTAGGATATACCGTACTGCTGTGGGTCACAGGAATAATGAGCATTTCCACGTCGCTGACGGATGCGGCAAAAGTGGACGGCGCAAACGAGCGTCAATGCTTATTCAAAATTATTTTGCCGAACCTGAAACCGACTCTTTATACGATCACTATACTGTCGTTTCTCAATTCGTTAAAGGTTTTTCGAGAAGCCTATCTGGTAGCAGGCTCGTACCCTCATGAGAGCATATACCTTTTGCAGCACCTTTTCAATAATTGGTTCGTCAACATGGAGCTGGACAAGATCGCAGCGGCGGCGGTATGTGTTTTTGCGGTGATATTCCTCGGGATAATCCTCCTGCAGCGGCTCTGGGACAGGGAGGAGAAAAGCATATGAAACTGATAAAAAAAGTTATGATCTACATACTTCTGGGAGTGCTTTGCATTGCCATTCTGTACCCTGTCGCGCTGATACCCATATTGTCGATACAAGACTCGGACGAGCTGATAAAAACTACGGTTCCAATGCTTGCAAGCTCCGATAAATTCGTGCAGATCGACTATCTGCCTCAATATCCCACACTTGGATATTTCAAAAGACTTCTGCTGTTTACGCCCGAATTTTACACGGTATTCCGCAATTCTATTTTAACAGTGGGAGCGATATTACTGTTTCAGATACTTGTTGCAGCGCCCTCTGCATGGGCGTTTGCGCAGTTCGGATTCAAGGGAAAGCGACTGCTTTTTAACCTGTATGTGATATTCATGCTGATGCCGTTTCAGGTCACAATGCTGTCCCAGTATCTTGTACTGGACAATTTATCCCTGATGAATACGCGCTGGGCGATCATTCTTCCCGCGGTCTTTTCCACGTTCCCTGTATTCCTTATATACCGAGGATTTTCCGATATACCAAAGGACATTCTCGACAGTGCAAGGATAGACGGTGCAAATGAATGGAACGTGCTGCGCTATATCGGTCTGCCCCTTGGAAAGTCAGGAGTTTTAGCCTGTATTGTACTGTGCTTTCTCGATTACTGGAATATGGTTGAGCAGCCTCTTGCCTTTATCAAGGACAAAACGCTGTTTCCGCTGTCGCTGTATCTGCCAATGCTTGATATGAGCAATGCAGATATGATCCTTGCAGCCTCGGTCATTACGCTGATACCTGCGGTTTTTGTATTTGTCATCGGTCAGAATCATCTGGAACAGGGCATTATTGCGGCTGCATTGAAGGAGTGAGTTTATGGAAGGAAAAATTACATACAAAAACAAGGCAATGAAGCTGTTTCTGCTGTTTTTAGCGACAATGGGGATCATGTCCCTTGTGTCGCGGGGAATCTATGCAAGTCGCATCCCAAAGGTCAGCACCGTATCAATGGTGAACCGGGCGCTGAGCTTTGAAGTTGAATGCTCGGGAACATTGGAAACCTCGAAGGAGTTTCCGGTATTCGCGCTTCCTGATCTGAGAGTCAGCGAAATATGCGTAAGACAGGGAGATAAGGTTGAGGAAGGAGATGTGCTTATCCGTTTTGACAGCGAATATCTTGAAGGCTGCATCAAAAAGATCGAAAATGAGCTTGAAACAGACAGGCTGACCCGTCTTGACTACGGCGGCGCGCAGGCGTGGAACAGCATAAAAATATTGGATATTTCTATGAATGCCAAAAAGGAAAAGCTTGAAAAATATAAGGAGCTGCTTGAAAACAAATCCGAATTGACGAGCAGGACTATCGGCGTTATCACGGATGTACGCGTCGGTTCGGGAGATATTACAGGCGAGACCGCTGTTCTTCTGATAGCGGATGTATCGGCGGATCTGCATTTTTCTGCCGACATTTCAAAGGAAGATACGGAACGTATCTCCGTTGGCGATCTTGTGAACCTTAAATTCAGGAACGGAAAGGTCAACATGAATAATTGCGAGATCTCCGCGATCAATGCGGTGGATAATGAAGATTTTTTTCGGCTTGAAATCAACATAGAGCCATCCGAGCTGACGATCGGAGAGATAGGAACAATGGCTATCACTGTTCTTTCCGAGCAAAAGTATGATTGTATTCCGATCGAAGCCGTACATACCAACAATGACAGTATGAAGTCATACGTCTATGTGCTTGAAGAAAGCGAGGGCTTCCTCGGGACGGAGTATCATGTTGTGAAAAAAGATATTGAGATCGCGGATAAGAATGAAAGCTATGCGGCTGCCGAAAACTCAGGCATAAGCCGCAGCGATAAAATTGTAAGCTTTTCAAATAAGGAGCTCTTTGACGGTGATATTGTAAGGATTAATTTCTGAGTATAAGACCTGTCAAACTACGGCGGAAGCATATGTTGAGGAGTTCAAGGAAAGCGGAGTACGATTTATACTAAACGCTATAGCAAATCACCGAACAAAGTATTAAACAGCTTTGTTCGGTGATTCATTATTTTATTAATATGCCTTGCCCCAGTAAACCATATGCTTTGCAGGCTTGCCGCAGCATACGCATACATCGGAGAGCTTTTCCTGCTCGAAAGGAATACAGCGTGAGCCTACTCCTGTTTTTTCCTTTACTTCGTCCTCGCAGGCTTCTTCACCGCACCACATAGCCTTGATGAAGCCGTCGCCCTTTTCTTCGAGGGTCTTGACTATTTCGTCCATAGTCCTGCATGCGTAAGTCCTGTTCTCCTGATTTGCAAGAGCCTTTGCGTACATGCCGTCATGAGCCTCTTTGAGCTTCTTCTCAACGGATGATTCAAGCTCCGCAAGAGCTGCAACGGATTTTTCGCCGTTCCAGCGTGACGCTATAACGCATTGATCTGCTTCGATGTCCTTAGGACCTATCTCGATACGTATCGGAACGCCCTTCATTTCGTATTCGGCGAACTTCCAGCCGGGCGAGTTGTCCGTATCGTCAAGCTTAACGCGAAGTCCGGCGGCTTTTAGACGGCTGTAAAGCTCGTTCGCCTTTTCGAGAACGCCCTCCTTGTGCTGTGCGACAGGGATAATTACTGCCTGTACGGGAGCCACGGCAGGAGGAAGCACAAGACCGTTATTGTCGCCGTGTGTCATGATGACCGCACCGATCAGACGGGTCGTAACGCCCCAGCTTGTCTGATGAGGGAAAACACGCTTGTTTTCCTTGTCGGTGTACTCAATATCAAACGCCTTTGCAAAGCCGTCCCCGAAGTAGTGGGAAGTGCCTGCCTGAAGCGCCTTGCCGTCGTGCATAAGAGCCTCGATAGCATATGTAGATACAGCTCCGGCAAATTTATCGCTCTCGGTCTTTTTTCCCTTAACTACGGGCATTGCAAGAGCGTCCTCGCAGAACTGCGCATAAACGTTCAGCATACGCTCCGTTTCCTCGACAGCCTCCTCGGCAGTAGCGTGGATAGTGTGACCCTCCTGCCAGAGGAATTCACGTGAACGGAGAAACGGACGGGTCGTCTTTTCCCAGCGGACTACGCTTACCCACTGGTTGTAAAGCTTGGGCAGGTCACGGTATGAATGAACTATATTTGCGTAATGCTCGCAGAAAAGCGTTTCCGAAGTCGGGCGGACGCACATACGCTCCTCAAGCTTTTCGTTTCCGCCGTGAGTGACCCATGCTACCTCGGGAGCAAAGCCCTCGACGTGGTCTTTTTCCTTTTGAAGCAGGCTCTCGGGAATGAACATGGGCATACAAACGTTTTCGTGACCCGTTTCCTTGAACATTTTATCAAGGATCCTCTGAATATTCTCCCAGACAGCGTATCCGTACGGACGTATTACCATACAGCCCTTAACGCTTGTGTATTCAACAAGCTCCGCTTTCTTGCATATATCGGTATACCATTGAGCGAAATCCTCGTCCATTGAGGTTATCGCCGTTACCATTTTCTTATCCTTTGCCATAAAAAAATCCTTTCAAAAAAATCGCATATTCCGCAGTTAAACAGCGTTGTCTATATTATTATATCATCATTTTCCATTATTGTCAATTGCCGTATACAAATTTGATTTTTTTGCAGGAACAGGTCGTGCCGTGTCTTTGTGATTTTCCGATTAAATAATCATTCCCCGTTGTAGGGACACGGCGTGCCGTGTCCGCACGTAGCATTATGTGACCCGTAAAAATACGGATATATCGTTATTTTGGCTGTACGTTTCTACCTATAATTATATGTTTCTGTATTTCTTTGAACGGGCACGGCACGCCGTGTCCCTACATCGAGAAATTTTAGCGAAGATAAAATTTGTTGTCCGAAAATTTTTTCTTCGCAAGGACAGGTCGTGCCGTATTTTTGTAATTTATTAATGTTATTTCGTCATCCATTTGGACATATCCGTTTCCGTACCGCCGGTGGAAATATAAGAGTAGAACTTGAGTATAAACGAAGCGTCGGAGGAATCTATCTTGCCGTCTTTGTCAACGTCGGCGGCGGCTTTCTGAGCGTCGGTAAGGATTGATTCCTTGCCTGTAGAGGTCAGAGAATAGTCAACAAGCACGATTGAAGCATCGCTGGAATCAACTGTTTTATCGCCGTTTACATCGCCCATAGCAAGGGCAGGAGCTTCGCCGAGCGATTCAAATTTATAGCCGCATTTTTCAGCATACGCCTGTGCAGTTGAGTTGTCATAGCCGTAAATCGTGCCGTCAAAAGAACAATCACTGGCAGTCACAAAAGTATTTGAGATAGTTGCTGCATAATTGGAAATTTTACAATTCGGATTGAGAATGGAGATTTCTGTTAAATCAGAACAACCAGCAAACGCCTCGTAACCAATACTTGTAACGCTGTCGGGAACAGTAATTGATGTCAAATGAGAACAGTTCTCAAACGCATTACTGCCAATATTTGTAATGCCGTTGGCAATAGTTATTGATGTCAGACCCGAACACTTAATAAACGCGTAATTGCCGATACTTTTAACGCTGCCGGGGATAGTTATTGATGTCAGCCCTGAACAATTACAAAACGCATATTCGCCCATACTTGTAACGCTGTCTGGAATAGTTATCTCTGTCAGTCCCGAACAATAAGCAAACGCCCAATTTCCGATACTTGTAACACTGTCCGGAATAGTTATCTCTGTCAGCCCCGAACAATAAGCAAACGCCCACATTCCGATACTTGTAACACTGTCAGGAATTGTTATTGATGTAAGATCCCAACAGTCGTGAAAAGCACCATCGCCAATTGTTGTAACGCCATCAGGAATAATAACATCTCCCTTGCAGGTAGCATCAATCAGAATATTATTAATTATAACAAGTGGATTTTCTTTCCGCTTTTCTGCAAGCCATGACGTACCACCAAACGCATCATTGCCAATACTTGTAACGCTTTCAGGAATTGTTATTGATCTAAGATTTTCACAATAGAAAAACGCATCGTCACCGATACTTGTAACGCTTTCAGGAATTGTTATTGATCTAAGATTTACACAATAGAAAAACGCATCGTCACCGATACTTGTAACGCCGTCAGGAATTGTTACTGATTCAAGATCAGAACACTCTGAAAACGCTTCGTCACCGATACTTGTAACCGGCAACCCCTCTATTTCAGCCGGAATTACAACTTTTACAGCTGATTTATCACAGTGTATAATTTTAATATGGTCGCTGTATTTTTGATAACTGATATTATTATATATACCCCCAACAGCTTCTTCCGCCTGAACTGCCGGAATACTGCTGTATTCATGAAAATATGCCGGAACTGCCGGAATTGATATACATACAGCCAACGCCGCCGCGATAATTTTTCTGAATTTCATATAAAACCTCCTGATTATTAATTTTAAAAAGCAAAGCTATACTGCAAATGTCTCTCTATACTCGCCGCTATTGCAAAATATCCAAAGAATGCTGAACAGAAAATTCGTCTGTCAAGGAAGATTACGCAGACAGACGAATTTTATGCTTGCATTACTGGATATTTTGCAATAGCGGCGAGTATATTATTCAAAAAATATCAGATCGAACAAATCGTCCGATATGCCGTATTGTGCAAAAAACGCTCTCATCTCGTCCTTTATTTCGGCATAACTGATATTATTTTCAGCGAGAATATCATCGTCCAAAGAACAAAGATGAGAGAAAAAAATAAATCCTATAAACAGATCGTCTTTTGTTTTATTTTCAGTTGCGCCGCGGAACTCCAATATGGCTTCCCTGATATTTCCGCTGTCGAGTTCTTCAATGAGCCAGTCGGACTTAGCCTTTTTCGCCAGATCAAGAATAGCTATCGTTTCCGGATTTACCGTTTCAATGCCAAAAACCACTTTCATAATAATTTCTATCATCTGCCTTATCTGCCTCATGATGTAATCCTGTTCAAGCATATTCTACCTTCCTTTCAAGGTATGACGGCATCAGAATCTTCCGTATTGGTTGTACTGCGGAACGCCCTTTGGTCCAACGTAATAGGTATTTTTATCAAACCCCATTATGAGTATCATTATTTGTGAAAAGAATATCGACAGCACGCAGAATGCCGTTGACTTTCCATATGATTTTGCGAACATGTAGCCTGTATAGCCTGCAATAATATACAGCGGAACTAACATAAGGAACGCCATACACATCGCGCCTATCTGTATCATGACCAATTCGTCCGACTGTTCGCAGATAACGTTTATCACGCCGCCCGCTATGGTAAATACCATATAACCTCCACAGAAAATTAAATATATCCACGCCAATTTATAGCTGCCAAAAGCTATTTTTATCATCTGCATATAATTGTAGATCGGTACTATTGCAGACCACCCGGGTTCGCCAGCCTTTTCATAGAGTTTCCATTTAGCGATTATCTGAAGAACCGCCATGCCAATTGATATTAAAAGTATAACGACGTAAATAAGCACAAAAAACAGCGCAATACCTGCAACAAACGTACTTTCCATAAAAAACCTCCAAATCTCCTGTTTCATTATCATAATAATCTCTAATCGCAATGCTGTTACGGCTCATGAACCACTGTTTACAACTTAAGAGGAACTCATTTCCTGTATTTTCTGCTAAAGAGGTAACTCTTGGTGTCCGTTCTCGTGAATTGGACTGTGAAAATCAAGGAGACTAACAGCATCATGCTAATTTGGGGATTTTCACAGTCCAATTCACGACAGCAGAGATTCCAAAGGGGTCACCCCTTTGGCAGGGGGTACAGGGGGACAGCGTCCCCCTGCTTAAGTTGTTGACAGCGTATCATGGACGGCTCAGCTTTCGAGCGGCTTTATCTCCGTACCCTGTCTTGTTTCCTTGATCTCATAGCCGAGAGCCGTTATCTTATCGCGAAGCTCGTCGGCAAGGGCAAAATTCTTCTCCTTACGCGCAGTCTTGCGCTGTTCCGCAAGCTCCATTACCTCGGCAGGAATTTCGGGCGTTTCCGATACTTCAAGAGACTTTTCCGCCGCCCCGATAAGGTCAAGTCCCAGCACCTTGTCAAATTCTTTCAGAAGCGCAAGCTTCGTAGCGGCGTTGGACTGTGATTTCAGCACATCATAAACCGCCGTCACAGCAAGAGCCGTGTTAAGATCGTTATCCAAAGCGGACGTAAATCCGCTCATAAGGCGTTCAAATTCGGGTTTATCTATGTCTCCGCCTTTATCGGAAAGAAGCGGAGCTATTTTTGCTATAAGCTTGCCGTATGTCACTTTGGCGTTATCGAGGTTCTCCCAAGAGAAAACAAGATTCTTCCTGTAGTGCGATTGCAGGCAGAAAAAGCGGTATACCAGCGGAGCGTAGCCTTTTTCCTCAAGCAGGGACACTGTAAGGAATTCTCCGCTCGATTTGCTCATCTTGCCGCTGTTGGTGTTCAGGTGGTGAACGTGAAACCAGTAATTGCACCACTCATGACCAAGATACGCCTCGCTCTGCGCTATTTCGTTGGTGTGGTGAGGGAAAGCATTATCAATTCCGCCGCAGTGCAGATCAAGATATTCGCCGAGATTTTTCATGCTGATGCAGGAGCATTCGATATGCCAGCCGGGGTAGCCGACTCCCCATGGAGAATCCCATTTAAGCTCCTGATCGTCAAATTTCGATTTGGTGAACCACAATACAAAGTCAGCCTTATTGCGCTTATTCGAGTCCTCCTCAACGCCCTCTCGGACGCCGACTGCCAAGTCCTCCTCCTTGAAATCGTTAAAAACGTAGTATTTATCAAGCTTTCCCGTATCAAAGTAAATATTGCCGCCCGCCTCGTAAGCGTAACCCTTTTCCATAAGCGACGATATGACGCGGATAAACTCGTCAATATATGACGTTGCCGGAACTACGGCGTCGGGAGTTTTTATATTGAGCTTTGCGCAGTCGGCGAAAAACGCATCGGTGTAAAACTTTGCTATCTCCATTACCGTCTTATGCTCGCGCTTTGCCCCTTTTAACATTTTGTCATCGCCCGTATCGCCGTCGCTTGTAAGATGACCCACGTCTGTGATGTTCATAACACGCTTAACGTCAAGGCCCGTAAAGCGCAGGTACTTTTCCAGCACATCCTCCATTATATAGCTTCTAAGATTGCCGATATGAGCATAGTGATACACGGTAGGGCCGCAGGTGTACATGCTGACCTTTCCGGCTTCACGGGGGATAAAGTCCTCTTTTTTTCTCGATAATGAATTATATATCTGCATTGGAAAGTTCCTTTCTCATTAGTATGGATCTGTAAACGTTTTTTCTATAGACCTGTTCAGTAACCTGAAAAATGCTGAATGACACAGGATTTTTTGTGCTGTGCAAAGTCAAGTTTCCGCAGGAATACGTGTGTATTGCAAGGAAAGCTGGCAAAGCACAACGCAAAAAAACAAGTCAGGCAGCGTTTTGAAGGTTATTGAACAGGTCTTATGCTATTATTATATCATGGGCGCATTTCTTTGTCAATACGGCAGAGAGCCGATTCATGGTTATAAAAACTTTATCAGGCTTCTTTTCTTTTTGCCGCAATTTCGATAAGCTCCGACATAAGGTACTCGATCTTGCCTTTACTGCGCTCCGACAGACATCTCCAGCCGCTAAGAAGCTCTGCTTCGTCATCATTTATTGATATTTCGCATTTATATTTGCTTCTTCCTGCAAGATAATCCAAACTGACACCGTAATACTCCGCAAGCTGTATCGCTCTCGAAAACGGAAGCTCACGCTCTCCCTTTTCGTACTTTCCATAATACTGCGCTGTAGTTCCCAAATATTCAGCCAATTCTGATTGAGTCTTGTCGGAATCCTCCCTCAGATCTCTGATACGCTGATAATAAGCCATATGCGACACATCCTTTCAAAAATATTTTATCACAAATGACTGAAAACTATTGACATTTTAATCTTATTAGGTTATAATATAACTATAGAGTAGTCACATATGACTAAATTATTCTTACGGAGGCTGATGTTTTATGGTTAAAGCAAAAAGTATTTTTAAGCTGTTTTCTGTTCTGATGTCGATTAGCATAATATGTATGCTGCTTTCTGTTATTCCGATCGAACCTATTACAGTATCAGCGATTTGCTGTCGCAAGGACGGCTTTGATAAAAGCAAATATTCTTTGACCGGCAATATGGCAGAAGATGTGGCGACGATCGCTAAATCACAGAAAGGAAGAACAGAAGCTCAATTTGGCTATTCAGGTGTCGATGCTGGTGCATGGTGCGATGAATTTGTTGCGGACTGTATTGAAAATGCAGGAGCAGATTCCTCAATAGTCGGACACGGCGGAACTGTTGCTAACTTTGAACAGGTAATGCGTAACAAGGGCGCTGTTCAAGTCAGTTTTCCTAAGACAGGCGACCTCATTTTTTTTACAAAAAGTCATGTGGAAATCGTAACAAAAATTGAAAATGGTGTGGTCTATTGTGCAGGCGGCAATAATGGCGGAAGAATGTGTAAGGGAGAAAGAACTGCAAGTTCCGTTGGAACAACAAGATTATATTTAAGACCGAATTATCCCGTTCCTGAACCTAATCCACCAACATACAGCAATCTTATAGCAGATAAAACAATGCTTGCTGTTGAGGAAGAAATTACTTTTACTGCTTCTTCTGATTATGCAACAGGATTTACAATTGGTATTTACAAGGGAACAGAACAATATTTGGTGCAGGCGATGCCAAACGGAAAATTAACTCTTAATTTTGATGAAACAGGAGAATATGGAGCATTTGTATCAGCTTATAATTCAATGGGTTATGTTGATAGCAACTGGGTCGGATTTACAGTATATGATTCTGCACCAACATATAGCAATTTGGAAGCAGACAAAACAATGCTTGCTGTTGAGGAAGAAATTACTTTTACTGCTTCTTCTGATTATGCAACAGGATTTACGATTGGCATTGATAATGAGGTAGAACGTTATCTGACACAAGGAATGGAAAATGGAAAGTTGACCCTTTCGTTCAATAAAGCTGGAGAATATGGAGCATATGTTACATCTTATAATTCTTTGGGTTATGCAGATAGCAGTTGGATTGGCTTTACTGTATATAATTCTGCGCCAACATATAGTAAACTTGTAGCAGATAAAACAATTATTTCAATTGGCGAAGAAATTACTTTTACTGCTTCTTCTGATTTAGGTAATGTATATTGGATTGGGATTGATAATGAAAGCGAACGATATATTACGAAAGAAATGATAAATAAACAATTAACCTTGACTTTCGATAAGGCAGGTTCTTATTCTGCGTATGTTACTTCATCTAACTCTTTAGGCGGAAAGGATAGTACCTGTATATATTTCACAGTTTATGATTCCAATCAATTGCAAGGCGACATCAACGCAGACGGCGAAATCGACAAAGACGATGTAGTAATACTCCAGAAATGGCTGCTCGGTTCAGGTGAAATGACAAACTGGCAGACCGCCGACCTCTGCCAAGACGGAATAATAGACGTATACGATTTGATAATGCTCAGAAAGCTTATATCTGACAGCAAATAAAAAAATTCCCCTCGCTAATGAGGGGAATTTTTATGTATTTATCGTCCGCTGCACGTCAGCTTATGGGTACGGGCGCAATTTCGGGTATAAAGTTCCGTGCGATAAAATAGACTCCGAAAATTCCGAGAACTATCCACCAGACAAGCGGCTTACGCGGAAGAATTTTTATCGGTTTCCCGAAAACATCGAACAATAGCTCGATATACAGGCAAAGAAGCAGCAACCCCAGAAAAGGCAGGGAAGCGTTGTTTCTGACGGCGAGCAGGAAGTCCCCGTGAAGCAGAGCGGTCATACAGCGCGTATTACCGCAGCCGGGGCAATACAGTCCTGTCAGAATGTTAAAGGTGCATACGCCAAGGTGATGCCCTAAGAAGATCAACTGTTCATTAAATATGTACATTAAAACAACTGCCGTGGGAGCTGCTGCTGCCACGGCAATTTTTGCTGACCTTTTCATTATCTGATAATGAAGTTTATCGCACCCGACATCTGGTCAAGGATATTTTGCAGGGGATTGTTGCCGTTTGCAATGTTTACTAAATTGATTATCAAAGTAACAAGACCGATCACAAAACCAACAGCGCCGCAAATAATGCCTGCAAGAGCCATCTGTTCGCCCTCGCGGTGCTGCTTCTTGCTGATTATACCGAGAACTACGGCAATAATTCCGCAGATAATTCCCACATAAGTACAGCAGCATGCGCCAACGATAGCCACGATACCGAGTACCATAGCCGCTACGGACATACCCTTGCTGCCCTGAGGCTGCTGACCGCCCATAGGGTCGTACTGCTGATAGGGCTGCTGATTAAAGTTCTGCTGATTGTACTGTGTGTCGTTCACGGGCTGCACAGGCTCGGTAGGAACGTTCTGAACCTCAGTATTATTTGTGTTGTTTAAATCGTCCATTTGTTGAATCCTCCAATTCCTTTTTATACTCGCCGCTCAAGTATAAAATCATTTGCATAATTATCTTATGACGTTATTACCATTTTATCACACTTTTTTCACAATGTCAACAGAAAATATAAATTTCTTTAAAAACCGCTAAATTAGCAGCGATTTTACTGCTCGTATTTATAAGACCTGTTCAATAGACCGAGATATATCGTCTATTTTACCGTGATTTTTCCGCCCTTCCAGTTTTCAAAGACATATTTCTCCATTGCTTTATCCTTTGCCACGTTTTCAAACATATCGCCTTCAAGGTAGAAGAAATTCACAGGGTACTCCGTTCCGCTTTCCGCATCTTCGGGTATTTTCAGGAAAAACGTCACAACATCGCCGTCAAGACCGTGATCCTTTTCAAACATTTCAACAAAGAATATGCTTCCCAGATTATTTGATGTAAGCTCCTCGGGCAGATTCTCCTGCCATTCCATTGAAACAGAGCCGTTATTGTATTTAGAAGCTTCGCCCAGCTCTCTCTCGACCATGCGTTCCTCAACATCTGCCATTTCGGGCTTGAGAACGTTGGGGTACGTTATATGAAAGCCGCACATATTCCATTTTGCCTCGGCATTTTCAATTGCGATCGTGACCTCTGCCACCTCTCCGGGTGCGGCGGAGGCGTCCTTGATAAAAAGTCTCGGGCCGTCCTCAGCCGCCTTTATTTCCTCTGTGGGCGCAACTATTTGAGCTTCCGTAGTATTGTTGCTGTAGGTAATTATGCTGTTTTCGCCGCTGTTTGTATTCTTCTTATCACCACATGCCGTCATTGACAGTAAAGCTGCCAGAGCTGAGGCTGCGGCAATAATTCTGACTGTTTTCATTTTCAGTTCTCCCTTCTCTGTCCAACGGCGTCTATTCTGCCGTCCTTTTTACATATGAGTATTTCGTCTATCTCCGAAGCGCTGCCGATTATTATATCCGCTATCTTATCCTCGATCTCCTGACGGATAACGCGGCGAATGTCTCTTGCGCCATAAGGCTTTCCGTAAGCCTCCTCGGCAATAAGCTTAAGAACCTCGTCATCGTATCGGAGAGAGATATTCTTTTCGCTCAGAGGCTCTTTCATCTCGTCAAGCATAAGTGCGGCAATATCCGCAAAGTCCGCCTTTGTAAGCTGCTTGAACACTACAACCTCGTCAATCCGGCTGATAAACTCCGGCCGCAGGAACTCTCTCAATCCTTTCATAGCCTTATCTCTGGAAATTTCGTTCTCGGTACGGTTGAAGCCTACGCCGATGCTCTTATCGGTAGAGCCTGCGTTTGACGTCATACAGATTATAGTGTTCTCAAAATTGACCGTTCTTCCGTGAGCGTCGTCTATTTTGCCCTCGTCAAGGATCTGCATGAGAATATTCATAACATCGGGGTGCGCCTTTTCGATCTCATCAAAGAGAATTACCGAATACGGCTTGCGGCGAACCTTTTCCGTGAGCTGACCCGCTTCGTCATAGCCGACATATCCGGGAGGCGAGCCTATCATTCTCGCAACAGAATGCTTTTCCATATATTCCGTCATATCAAGTCGGATAAGCGGTTCGGTGGAATCAAAAAGCTCCTCGGAAATAGCCTTGACAAGCTCTGTCTTGCCCACGCCCGTAGGTCCTACAAATATAAACGACGCAGGTCTGCGGCGCTTGCTGAGCTGAACTCTTGTACGCTTTATAGCCTTTGTAAGAACGGAGACAGCTTCATCCTGTCCGAGAACGCGCTTTTTCAGCGCATCTTCCAGACGGGCTATCTTCAAGAACTCAGTCTCTGCGATCTTACTTGCCGGAATACCCGTCCAAAGCTCTACCACTTTCGTGATGTCCGCCTCCGTGACCTGAATGTCGTTCACCTTTTCGTGCAGCTCCTGTTCCTGAGCGTTTGCCTGCACAAGTCTGCTTCTCATTTCGGCGATAGCCTCGTAATCGGGTTCGGGATTTTCTGACATGTTCTTTATCATGTCGTCCAGAACGTTGATCTCTTTCTTGATCTTTGAATGCTCTGCCAGCTCGGGGGAACGTATGCTTGCATAAGCGCAGCTCTCGTCCATAAGGTCGATAGCCTTATCGGGCAGGAAACGGTCGGTAATATATCTCTCCGAAAGAACTGCGCACACACGGATAAGATAATCCGATATATGCACCTTGTGATAATCCTCATAATACTTCTTTATGCCGAGAAGAACGCTTACCGTGTCCTCTATAGTCGGCTCGGCAACAGTAACCGGCTGAAAACGTCTTTCAAGGGCAGAATCCTTTTCAATATACTTTCGGTATTCGCCGAACGTAGTCGCGCCTATAACCTGCACCTCGCCCCTCGAGAGAGCAGGCTTAAGGATATTAGCCGCATTCATCGAACCCTCCGAATCGCCCGCGCCCACAAGGTTATGCACCTCGTCGATAAAGAGGATAATGTTCCCCTCACGCTTGACCTCGTCTACCAGCCCCTTTACGCGGCTTTCAAACTGTCCTCTGAACTGAGTTCCTGCCACAAGAGCGGTCAGATCGAGGAGGTACACCTTCTTATCGGCAAGGTTGAACGGAACGTCGCCCGAATCAATACGCTGAGCTATACCCTCGGCGATAGCGGTCTTGCCCACGCCCGGTTCGCCGATAAGGCAGGGATTGTTCTTTGTACGGCGTGAAAGTATCTGAACTACTCTCGCTATCTCCTTATCTCTGCCGATGATACGGTCAAGCTCGCCGTCAGCCGCCTTTTTGGAAAGATTGGTGCAATAGCTGTTAAGAAAACGAAGTTCCTTTTTCTTTTTATCCTTTTTTTCCTTGTCCTTATCACGGGTCCTGCCGAAAAAGCCCTTGCCGGCAGGCTCGCTGTTCTTTTCCTCCTTGACGGGTTCGGGTTCTTCAAACGCCTTATTTGCTCCGCCGAACATGTTCGACAGAAATTCGGGCATAAGTCCAGAGCCTCCCATCTCGAACGAGTCGCCGTCCAGCATATCCATCATCTGCTCGGAGAGGTGATCTATCTCCTCATCGGAAATGCCCAAACGCTCCATGTATTCCGCAACCTGCGGAACGTTTTTCTCTCTTGCACAATTCAGGCAAAGACCCTCGTTTTTCTTTTCATTTCCCTTTATCGAGGTAATAAATACGACCGCAGGACGTTTTTTGCAGTTACTGCACATTATCATTTAAAATTTTCCTCCAAAACAGTAATATATTTGTCATACTCTATACACAACTAAAGCGATTTTGTTTCACTTCACTTCTTGTCAAAAGGAGACTGTTTGAACCCATGTCGTATATTTCTACCCCATTCGGGGTAGAAATATACGACAACAGAGATTCCAAAGGGGTCACCCCTTTGGCAGGGGGTGCAGGGGGACAGAGTCCCCCTGCTTAAGTTGTGGACAGTGCGTTTTGTTACAGCTTCATTGCAAACTCGTAAAAATATTTAAAAACATATGATTTTTCAACAGCCTCGTTGTTGAAAAAAAGCATCTCGTCGTTTCCCATAACAGCCCATAAACGAACCGACACAGCTATTGCAAAGACGATAGCCGCTGCCGAAACGATTCCGGCAACTCCTCCGATAATATGAGAGGAAACGCTTGCAGCAGACGTCTCCCGTCCTCCGAGGAAAGCGTTTGTGCCGAACACTATAAGCGCTCCCAGAACAATAAACGCTGTCAGATATGCGATAAGGCATATGAGCGTTCCGTATGCTGCCGATGTATAATGTTCCGCAATATACCCTGCCGCAGGGTGCATGTTCTCCTGATCTCTCAGGAGAGGGATAAGCTCCTGCATTCCGCTGCTGTCGCTTCGTATAATCGCGGCAGAAGTTTCAGCCGCAAATTTACTAAGGGCTTCTTCCGCAATATCGCCTATAACAACCGCATAGCCCTCATGGACCTTTTCAAGAAGAATATCGTTATCCTCCTCGACCTTTCGCGCATTGATGTTGTTTACATATTTTGCGATCGCTTCATCGTATTGTACGTCCGAATCCAGAATGTTCCCCAGCTTGTTTTTATCGACCCTTATGCTGTAGCCCATACCCTCGAGGTACGCTGCATATTTATCGGTAAATGTACTGCTGTCAATACATTTTTCAAGCTTTTTGGCATTGCTGTTTTTTATGGTGCTGCCGCTCAGACTGTCGGCGACAGCGCCGCTTATGCCGAATGCCGCCGCAGCCGCTATAACCAGACCAAGCGCCGCAACGATCCCCTTCATAAAACCTTTTCTTCCACTCAGAAAAATGCACACCAGCAGTACAGCTCCTGCTATAATGTCATAAAACCACCAGAATTGTGTTCCCATATCACGCCTCCTTTAACTTTCGTAATTTATTCGGTCTATCTTATCGAAGCTTTTCAGAAAAACGTATCCGCCGCATCTTACAAAACCCGTATAAGAATCGTTTACCTGTGCCGTTGACCTGAGACTGCCCTCAAAATCGTAAGCAAGAACGGAATTTTTCGTCATAACATATGCAAGACCTCCGCTTACGGTAACGTCAATAAGCGGACTGTCAAAGCTCAGCTCAAGCGGTTCTTTGCCTATGCCGTTGAAAAGCGTCATAACGTATTTTCGCATGTCGTCGCTGTTGACGATAACGGCTATTCTGCCGTTTTCGCACGAACCTCCGGCAAACTCGCCGTCATAGCGGTAAAGCGAGCTTATCTGACCGCTTCCGTCAACGTATCCGCAGGCGTCTATGCCGATGACCGCAGCGCCGTTGCCGAAGCCGCAGACCTCCACGCCAAGGGTATCAAGCCCGGGAGAAGTCCATTTCTCGCTGCTTTCCGTAAACGAAGTCTCCTGAACAGACGTTACAAGAGAACCGTTCTCCGCATATATGTAGCTGATAACGCAGCCCTTGCTGTCCTCGGTGAAGCTTATGTCGTTCACACGCTCAACGCATTTTCTTTCATAGATAAACTTTCCGTCGCGATCGTAAACGTTTATCTCGCAGTCATAATCCGCCGAAGTAGTTACGACCGCCGTATACCCCTCGGGGCTCAGGCGAACGAACATGATATTCTCCTCCGACTCTTTTGAATAGAGAACGCCGTTTCTGTCCTCTACGCTGAAACGGCTGCCGCCGCTTTCGTAGATAAGCGCCCTGCCGTTGACGGCATTCATTACTGCATTAGTATATGCGTGCTGACGGCGTTTGATAAGTCCGCCCTCGTCGCTGTAGATATAAACGCTTGAATCGTTGAGAACGAAAAGCATGTTATCCGAGCATTCAAGCTGATAAGTCTCTCCGCCGCTGACCTCGATAGGGAAGTTCCCCTGCGCAAGACGTCCGTCGTTTACTATCGTGGTGTACTGCTTTCCTATGCCGCGAAGCTTCGGTAGCCAAAGCTCCTGCGTTACAAATATTACCGCCCCGATCGCAAGTATGATAAGAAATACGGCAAATTTGACAAGTCGTTTCTTTCGTTTTTCTTTATTCTGTTTTTCTATAGCGTCATTCTCATCATACATTGGCATGGAAAAATCCTCCGTACTTTTTATTTAAATCGTCCGCCTGTCAATAATAAACTTTATTGAGGTACAATCCGTGAGCCATTGCCGTCCTGCCTGCTTTGAGCCTGTCCCTTGCGGCAAGAATGGCGGGCATATCGTCCGGTGAAAAGCGTCCCTCGCTGACGTCCATAAGCGTCCCTGCAATTATCCTAATCATATTATACAGAAAACCGTCGCCTTTTACAAGCATTATCACAGAAGTTCCACTATTTTCTATTTCAAGTGAATAAATAGTTCTCACCGTTGTTGAAACAGATGTACAGTCCGCACAAAAGGATGCGAAGTCATGAGTACCCACAAGATAGGCTGCCGCCTTTCTCGCCGCCTCAACGTCAAACTTTCTGCGGTAGTGAAAGGCAAGATCAGAGCCGAAAGGATCTTTTGACTCGCTGCAATGGATCTTGTAGATGTACTCCTTGCCCTTGCAGTCAAACCTTGCATGAAAGTCAAGAGGAACGTCCTCACAGCCGAGTATGGAAATATCGTCGGGCAGTTCGCCGTTTACGCCCCTGCAAAAGCCTATATTCCGTATCGTACTTTCGGTTTTCACGTTAAAGCAGAACTCATTGGCATGAACGCCCGTATCGGTTCTCGAGCAGCCGATTATAGACGCCTGCTCGTTCAATACCTTGGAAACCGCCCTTTCCAGCGTCTCCTGAACGGTGATCGCATTGCTCTGACGCTGGAATCCATGATACTTAGTCCCCCGATACGCCGTCATTACTTTCAGATTTCTCATTGCCGCTCACCTTTTCCTGTTCAGTCTCTTTGTCTGCGCCGCTTTCGGGAACGTCAGCTTCATCGCTAAGAGCTTCCGCAATCTCGTCCGCTTCTTTTTCGTCAGCCGATACGGAAACGCTCTCAGCCGCCGCTTCGGACTTTTTCTTTTTCCTTGAATCTAAATAAGCGAAAAGGATAAACAACAGAAGCGAACCGCCGCTTACGATAAGTCCAACGGCAAAGCCGTCAGGAGAATATTTCAGAACTATCTCATGCCTACCGGCGTCCGCCTTGATACCGAGCATTGCGTCAAGCACGGGGAAGGTATCGGTCTTTTTGCCGTCAACGTACACGCTCCAGCCCTTTTCGTAAGGGATCGAGAAGTACATAACGCCGTAATCCTTAACGTTTATATCGCCCTTTATCTTAGTATCGGAAAACTCGGTGATATTGAGCTGTTCATCGGCAAGACGGCTGTATACATCCGTAAACGCCTCTTTATCGAGCGCATACACCACAAAGGAATAATTTCCCGAACGAGTGTCCGATGAGTATTTCAGTTCAGCGGAAGCGGTTGAGCCTCCCTGTCCCTCTCCCATGGGGAACGCAATGGAATAGCCGTTTGACGAAACAGATGCGTCCGCCGATTCGCCGTCGCAGGTAACGCTGATAGAATCAACGCCGTTGCCCCTTACATAACCGTAAAGATATGCGCCGTCCACTCCGTCGAAGTCATAAGTCGTCTTAGCCTCGGCTTCTGCGTCTACAACGCCGAAGAAATATTCGCCGTAGCTTGATTTATCGACCTCAACGTTGTCATAGGAAACCATTTTCACAGGCTGAGCGGTGAAAAGGCTTATATCGAGACCGCTTGCCTTTTTCATAACGCTGTTCTGATATTCAAAGGGATTCATTCCCGGAGAATCGGGAATATCGAGGATCGAGGGATCCATCATAAAGCCGAGCGAAAGGCTGTACTTATTTTCGTAGAGATTTACAGGGTCAACCGAACACACAGGCTCAAGAAAAGCGGAGCTGTTTCTCAGAGGACCGAGCTTTGCCACGACATATTTAAGTCCGAGAAGCGAGTTTGCCACGGGAGTTCCCGTGCGGTAGTAGAAACGGTTTCCCGCCTCTGAGCCGTACAGTCCGAGCCGCTGGAAGTATCTCGTAACGGACACGTTCGCTGAAGAAGAAAACTGCGAAAGTCCGTTGTAGCCGTAAAGCGAACTGTCGTTGAGAGTATATGTGCCTGTCATTTCCGTGCGGTAAAACTTTGAACGATCGCGCTCCCTCATTACCTCAAGGACCTTCTGAACCTCGACATTGTATGAGGGATAGCTGTTGTAATCCGACGTACCTACCGTCTGAACGCCGATAACTGCGTTCTTGGACATCTCCGTAATAACGGCTGCCGCAACCGCTACGTTTATAACGGCTCTGAAAACGTTCTTGTCTTTAAGCGGCATAAGCTTGACGCATATAAAAATGAGGATATAGACCGCCGTTATTATCAAGGAGCTTTTCAGCGCCGCATTGCTGAATGAAAAGCCCTCCTCCGTATCCTTATCCGAAAGGTAGCACATGTAAAATACCGCGCACGGCGCAATAACAAGCATCGGAAGCTGATACAGCTTAATGCCCTTTTCCGTCATGACATCGTACGCGCGGTAAGCCGCCGCCGCAAGGACAAAACTGAAAATAAAGGCAAATCTGTACGGCAGCTGATTCGTTACATGGAAACCGTGCCAGATGTAATTTAACTGATTCATGTTGCAGCTTACGGCAATAAGCGCAAGCATAAGCACAGAAGCGATCTTTTCCCGTATCTTTATCCCTGCCGAGAAAAGGAAAACTCCGAAAAGGGTCACGGCAAGCATTCCGCATGCAAAATTAGGCAGCCCCTCCTTGAAGGTCGGTTCACTGTATGAAATTAGGTTCGCAAAAATATCCTGCCACTTTTCAGCCCACCTTACCTCCGCAGGAAACGTGTTGTTCGCACTGTAGGTAAGCTTCAGGGCAAGGTACGAGGGCAGAAGCATGAAAGCTCCCAGTCCGATACCGATAACGGAAGAACGGACGATAAGCCAGAGCTTTTTAAAGAACTTCTTAAAGCCGTCCCACTCGATAACTGCGGCGGCGGCAAACATAAATATAGTGAAAATGCAGGTGAAAAAGCCTACGTAGTAGTTTGATATGAGCGAGAGCGCAAGCGCCGCCGTGTAAAGCTTCCACTTTCTCTCTCTGCACATAGCCGTAACGCCCAGCATAACAAGCGGAAACAGCGCGATCGTATCGAACCACATAACGTTCCAGTAATAGCCCAGACTGTAGCTGCAAAGCGCGAATATTACGGAAAAAATAACTATCGAGAGATCGCGGCGTTTGTAGGCGTATCTGAGAAAGCAACTGAAAAAAGCTCCGCAGAAGCCGATCTTTGCGGCAAGGAGATACATAAGGCATTCACGGATATGCTCATCGTCAAAGAACACCGATACCCAGTTGAGCGGACTTGCGGCGTAGTAGGAAATGAGCGAGAGAAAATTCGTGCCTATACCGTTCTGCCATGAATAGAGGAACGAACCGCCCGTAAGCAGTTTTTCCCGAAGCACCCGGAAAAACGGATAATATTGATGCCAAAGGTCAACTACAAGGAACTGATTGTCGCCGCTTTCCTTAAACTTGCCGTCCGTGAACCACAGCATATGGATGTCTTCCTTTTGGAACGCTATCAGCATTATAATGAAAGGAATAAAAAACGACAGAAGAAAATAAAGCGCACCCTTTTCGTACATTATATTGGCAAATTTACTCTTTCTGAAACGCTCTGCACAGGCTTTCCATGACTTCCCGCTTTTTTTCACATTACTATTTGTCTTGTTTTCCATTTTGCTACCTCTCCGATCAACTTCTCCGATATACACATCATACACGTCAATAACCCGATACGACGTTACTCAGGCTACTAAACAAATCTATTTCAAAACAATGCCGAGCGCTGCCGCACCGCCGTAAAACAAAATTGTTACCGCAAGAGCCGCATAATCTCTCGGCGCAGAACAAAGCTGTCTGAGCCTTGTTCTTCCCTCGCCGCCCCGATAACAGCGGCACTCCATTGCCGTTGCCAGTTCGTCTGCTCGTCTGAATGCCGATATGAACAGCGGCACAAGTATGGCTACCATGTTTTTTGCCCGTGTCATAAAGCTTCCGCTGTCTATCTCTGCGCCCCTTGCTTTCTGCGCCGCCATTATCTTTTCTGTCTCCTCAATGAGAGTCGGTATGAATCTCAATGCAATAGACATCATCATAGCAAGCTCATGCACGGGAACTTTTAGCTTTTTCAACGGCGACAAAAGCCGTTCTATTGCGTCTGTAAGCGTTATGGGGGACGTTGTGTAGGTCAGCAGAGAGCTTCCCATAATAAGCAGCGTTATCCTGATAAGCATGAATACGCTTACGTTGATGCCCTCCGAAGTGATCTTTATGAACTTCCAATGAAAGTACACGTCTCCGCTGCTGATAAACAGAAGATTCAGCGCCGCAGTCAGGATAAGAAACGGCATCAGCGGCTTTACCGACTTAACGAACATTTTAAACGGTATCTGTGATAAAATTATCGCCGCCGCAGTAAACACAGCTCCTACGCTCAGACAGACGATATGATCCCCTGTAAAAAGCATCATGATATATATAAACGTTATAACTATCTTGAATCTTGGATCGAGCCGATGTATCAGGCTGTTCCCCGGGAAGTACTGTCCTATGGTAATATCCCTCAGCAATTTTTTGTACCTCCTTTTTCGGCAAGCTTTTTCAGCAGCAGTTTTTTTGCGTATTCCATAGTATACACATCCTTGCCGAAATCCAGCCCCTGCTTTTTAAGTCCGATAAAGACCTTCGTTATCTGCGGCACGTCAAGTCCTATATCCGCTATTTCCTCCGCACGGGCGAAAACTTTCTCGGTATCGTCATAGCAAAAAAGCTTCGCCTTGTTCATAACGAGTATCTTATCCGCAAATCCTGCAATGTCCTCCATACTGTGGGAAACTATGAGGATAGTATTTTTCCTCCTTTTATGGTACGCCTTTATATGCCCGAGTATCTTGTCTCTGCCGGCAGGGTCAAGACCGGCGGTAGGCTCGTCCAGTATAAGGACTTTCGGATTCATCGCCATAACTCCCGCTATGGCAACACGCCTTTTCTGCCCTCCCGAAAGCTCAAAGGGCGAACGCTCCAGAAGCTCCTCGCCAAGTCCTATATCGTGGGCAGTCTCGAGAACTCTTTTCCTGATCTCGGCTTCGTCAAGCCCCATGTTTTTCGGTCCGAATGCAATGTCCTTGAATACGGTTTCCTCAAATATCTGATATTCGGGATACTGAAAAACAAGTCCGACTTTAAAACGAACGTCACGAATATTTTTTTTATCCGCCCATATATCCTCGCCGTCAAGAAGAACCTTTCCCAACGTAGGCTTCAATAGACCGTTGAAATGCTGTATCAGCGTGGATTTTCCCGAGCCTGTATGACCCATAACGCCTACCATTTCACCCTCGTCTATTTTCAGGTCAACATGATCGACAGCGGTTTTCTGAAAGGGCGAGCCTTCGCTGTATACATATGTCAGCCCCTGAGTTTCAAGAATCGCCAATAAAAACACTCCTTCAAAGAACCTGTTTTTTTGATGATATTGACTTTGCAGAGATTTTATTTCTCTGAATCCCGGTCAAGAAATAACTCTGTGAACCTAATATCGTAAATATAACTGTATAAATCACATAATTATTATACGGTAAGTATATACAGTCGCATTTACGATAATCGAGATTCCAAAGGGGTCACCCCTTTGACAGGTGGTGTAGGAGACAGAGTCCCACACAAAAGACAAAATCATCAGGAGAAGAGCTTCTTGATCGCATTGATACACTCTTCCTCGGTTATAATATCGTCTGAAATGTCATAGCCAGCCTTTTTAAGCTCATAGGCAAGCTCCGTGACCTGCGGAACGTCAAGTCCTATCTTCTTGACCTGCTCCACCTGTGAGAACACGGCTCTCGGGGTATCGTCAAGGATAACCCTGCCCTTATCCATGACGACCACACGTCCGCACTGCGCCGCCTCGTCCATATAGTGAGTTATAAGTACAATTGTAATGCCGTACTCACGGTTCATACGCTTTATGACCGACATGACCTCGCGCCGTCCTTGAGGGTCGAGCATTGCCGTAGGCTCGTCAAGAATTATGCACTTCGGCTTCATTGCGATGATTCCTGCAATAGCCACTCTCTGCTTCTGTCCGCCCGAAAGCTGCGACGGAGAATGCAGGCGATAATCGTACATATTTACGTCTTTCAGAGCTTCGTCAACGCGCCTGCGCATTTCCTCGTATGGAACTCCGAGATTTTCAAGGGCAAACGCCACGTCCTCCTCGACGATCGAGGAGACTATCTGATTATCGGGATTCTGAAAAACCATTCCCGCGCGGCGGCGGAGATCGAAGATCTTATCCTCATCGGCGGTATTTATACCGTCCACCGTGACCGTACCCGACGTGGGAACAAGTATTCCGTTGATATGCTTTGCAAGGGTCGATTTTCCCGAGCCGTTATGCCCGAGTATCGCCATAAATTCACCCTCTTTTACAGTAAGATCAATACCTTTCAGTACTTCGGCAGGTTCGCTTCCTTCCTCTGCCGGATAGCTGAAATGCAGATTTTTTATTTCAATTATATTGCTCATTTATTTCCTTTCAAGCGATAGCTCTTTGAAATATCGGCTCATTTTTCCCATATTGCCGTTGAACCGCATGGCAGCGTCATTCCCGTTGATCTTACGGGCAGACCTATCTCGTCGAAGGTCACGCTTCCGCCGAATCTGTCAGTCAGTACGCTTCCGAGGATATACCCCATAACAGACGGCGAAAGTCCCGTGGTATAGCTGTTTATCAGAAAAAACAGCGGATCGTCCGAAAGCGCTCCCGAACACAGCTTGACAAGGTCGTAAACGCAGTTCTCAAGCTTCCAGACCTCTCCGCCCGGACCTCTGCCATAGCTCGGGGGATCCATTACAACGGCATCGTATCTGCGTCCCCTGCGTATCTCACGAGCGATAAATTTTTCGCAATCGTCCACTATCCAACGGATAGGCTTATCGGAAAGCCCCGAAGCTGCGGCGTTTTCTCTTGCCCACTGTACCATGCCCTTTGAAGCGTCCACATGGCACACGGAAGCTCCGGCTTCGGCACAGGCAAGAGTAGCTCCGCCCGTGTAGGCGAAAAGGTTCAGCACGTTTATCTCACGCCCGGAACTGCGAATTTTTTCCGCCATGTAATCCCAGTTTACCGCCTGTTCGGGGAAAAGTCCCGTATGCTTGAAGCCTGTCGGCTTTATGTTAAAAGTGAGATTCCTGTAATTTACGGTCCAGCCGTCGGGAAGTCTCCTGCGGAACTCCCATTTTCCGCCGCCCTGATTTGAGCGGTGATAGTGACCGTCGGCTTTGAACCACAAGGGGTCGTTCCTTTCGGTTTTCCAGATTATCTGCGGATCGGGGCGGACAAGGCTTATATCGCCCCACTTTTCAAGCTTTTCCCCGTCCGAGGTATCAATTATTCTGTAATCGTGCCAGTTTTCAGCGGTTCTCAAAGTTACAACATCCTTTTGATAAATCGACATTCGTCAATTTTTATTATTTACTGTTTTTCCAGAAAAGCTTCAATACTGTCCGTACCGCCTGTGGATACGTAGGCATAGTATGCCAAAATCAGCGAAGCGTCCGAGGAATCTATTGTTCCGTCTTTGTCAAGGTCGGCAAGCTTTTTCACGCTTTCCGAAAAATTGCCGTTTTTTCCTGTGGAAAGCAGCGCGTACTCTGTCAGCACAAGCGATGCGTCGGAAGAATCCACCATGCCGTCGCCGTTGACGTCGCCGAGCATATCTTTTGTGGGAGCTTCGCCGAGGGAGACAAATTTTCTTTCGTATTTTTCGGCATACGCCTGCGCGGTCGAGTTGTCATAGCCGTAAATCGTGCCGTTATAAAAAACACGATCATTATCATAACCATTTGTAATTGTGTAAATATCATCGTAAATTTTGCAATCGGGGTTGAGCATTGTAATTTCTTTCAGTTCTGCACAATGACAAAACGCATCCAACCCAATTCTTTCAACGCTGTCGGGTATAATAATTCCCGTCAGTCCTGCGCATTCATAAAAAGCGCTCTCGCTGATACTTACGACGCTGTCGGGAATAACAACATTACCCGAGCAGGTCGTGCCGTCAATCAAGATACCGTTTACGATAACAAGCGGATCGTCTGCCCTTTTGGATTCCAACCACGGAGTACCGATAAAGGCATTTTCTCCAATATCGGTAACGCTGTCGGGAATGACGATCTCTGTCAGGTTTGTGTCTTCAAATGCGTAACCTTCAATAATTGTAACACTGTCGGGTATGGTTATCTGCGTCAGTCTCGTACATCCGCAAAATGCACTATCTCCAATTCTTGTAACGCTGTCGGGTATGGTGACGCTCAGCAAAGCTTGACAGTCGCCAAATGCAAAAATCCTAATACCCGTAACAGGCAGTCCTTCAATTTCGGCAGGGATATCGATCGACATTACCCCTCTTTCACAGTCCGTGATCTCAATGTAGTCCCCATAATTTCTGTAAGTAAGAACTCCATCTGTACCCTCTGTATAATCAGCCGCAGAAGCCGTGATCGCCTCACTATACGCAGTTTTTCCGCCAACAGACGGCAAAACAGTCCCCATAACGCAAACACACATAACGCCCGCAATAATTCTCCTGATATTCATAATAACCCCTCATTTTCGATAAATAATTTTACAAACGCATCAGATCAGTTATCAAAGGTATAAAGTCTTTCTCTAATGGTTTCGGCAATATGGAGCGCCATTTTATTTATTGCGGAAAAGTCCCTGCCCTCAATGCGTATGCGGATAACAGGCTCTTTCCCTGTCTCACGGACGACAACACGTCCCTCGTCTCCGAGAATGCTCTCGAACTCGTCTATAACGCTTGTTATGGCACGGTCGTTTTTCCAGACCTCACGGTGCTTTTTCTCTATAGGCACATTTATCATTACCTGCGGAGACTTTTCTATGACCGACGCAAGTCCGCTCATTTTTCTGCCCGAAGCCTTCATAGCCTCCAGCAGACGTATTCCCGTAAGCTGACCGTCCGCCGAGGGCGCGTCGTCGGGAAAAATTATATGACCCGACGGGTCGCCGCCGATACTGAAACCGCATTCCAGCATACGTCTCATCATGCTCCGCTCTCCCGTAGGGGCAGACGCCGTGCCTATCCCATTTTCACGGGCAAAACGCAGCAATCCGAGATTGTTCGCCTGCGTTACAAGAATGGAATTGTTGCGGAGCGTTCCCTGCTCTCTCATATAGCCGGCACAGGCGGCGATTATCACGTCGCCGTCAACCAGCGAGCCTTCCTCATCGACTGCAAGACAGCGTTCGCCGCCGCCGTCAAAGGCTATACCGCATTGGCATTCGTTCTCCGTAACAAATGTCATCAGGGACTCTATTCTGGTACTTCCGCTTGAATTTATATTAAGTCCGTCGGGAGTATTCCCCATCATCACGACCTCTGCGCCGAGATCGGAAAAAATACGTTCAGCGGTCAGCGAGGCGCTGCCGTTTGCGCAGTCCACAGCCACTTTTATGCCGCTAAGATCGGCAGGAGCGATCTTTTTCAGGTGGTCTGTATACTCGTCAATAGCCGTTTCGCAGCGTATCACTCTGCCGTATCTTCTGCGCTGCTTAGGCTCAAGCTCATCGGGAGCGTCGAGAATAAGCCGTTCCATTTCCTCCTCACGGTCGTCCCCGAGACGGTAGCCGTATGAAGAAAACATCTTTATCCCGTTAAATTCAGCTCCAACGTGAGACGCTGTTATCATTATACCGCCGCAAGCTTCACGCTGCTTTATATGCCACGCAAGGGCTGGGACAGGAACCTCCCCCAGAAGCTCCGCATCAGCTCCTGCCGAGCAGATACCTGCGCAGAGAGCCGCTTCGATAGTATCGGACGAGCTGCGCATATCCTTTCCTATAAGTATTTTAGTACGTTTGTCCTTATGCGCCGCAAGTACTCTTGCAGCCGCACGTCCTATCTGCATGGCAAGTTCGCAGGTAAACTCCGTTACCGCAAGTCCCCTCATGCCGTTTTTTCCGAATATTCGGCTCATAGCCGTTTCACCTGCCTGTTACTTTATTTTATATATGGTAAGAACCCTGCAATTATCAAAGATTTTTTCAACCGAATCATAATACTTCTCTGTCGGACAGGTGTTGTATCTGTTGTAGACACGTATGCGTTCCCCCTCGTTCACGCAGAAAACGGTGTGTATCGAGGATAGAAACGGTTTTCCCGTCCATGAGGAAATAATGAAAGCCTTTGAAGCTTCCGCCGACTTTATCCGCATACAGTCAGCGCCGAAATGCTTCAAGGCTCTGCCGACACAGTAAACATTGCACCCGAAAAGTCCCAGCAATACGCAGTACCTTTGCATGTACCGAAGAACGTTCTCAACAGGGCTTTTTATACCGAGATATTCGAGCGCATTGCATACCGCAATGACCTCGCAACCGTTGAAGCTCATGGGGAAAAGTCCGTATCTGAGCTTAGAAACGTCCCCTAATGCCTGTCCGTTTATCATACCGCTCTCCAACTCTGCTTTTTCTGATAAGCTGCTATTCAACACGGAAATCTATTTTAAGGTTTACAGTAAATTTATACAGCGGATATTGTTTCACTTTACTTTCTGCTAAAAAGGTAACTCTTAGTGTCCGTTTTCGTGAATTGGACTGTGGAAATCATGGAGACTAACAGCGTAATGCAGATCGGGGGATTTCTACAGTCCAATTCACGACAACAGAGATTCCAAAGGGGTCACCCCTTTGGCAGGGGGTACAGGGGGACGGCGTCCCCCTGCTTAAGCTTCCTGTCATAAACTTAAAATTAATTTTCATGCTATTCAAAAAGTAAGCTGACCATCGTCCTTGGACGTACCCTGCTCGGGAGCTTTTATCCCGAGATGATCGTATGCAAGGCGTGTGGCGACACGTCCCCTCGGGGTTCGTCCCAGAAAACCGAGCTGCATTAGAAAAGGCTCGCATATATCCTCAAGAGTTACCGATTCTTCGCCTATCGCCGCCGCAAGCGTTTCAAGACCCACAGGACCGCCGCCGTAACCCTTGATTATCATTGTGAGCATACGCCTGTCAAGGCTGTCAAGCCCCAGTCCGTCTATTTCAAGACGGCTCAGAGCTATCGAGGCAATCTCCTTTGTAATACAGCCGTTTCCCATAACGTCGGCAAAATCCCGCACACGCTTTAAAAGTCTGTTTGCGATTCGGGGCGTGCCTCTTGCACGTCCGGCAATTTCCTCAGCGCCGTCGCCCTCGCAGGGAATGCCGAGTATCATTGCGCTTCTGCGGATAATATCCGTAAGCTGCTCCTTGTTGTATAGCTCCAGACGTTCGATAACTCCGAATCTGTCTCTCAGAGGTGCGGAAAGCTGTCCTGCGCGCGTAGTCGCTCCGATAAGCGTAAAGGGTTTCAGATCCATGCGTATCGACCGCGCGGACGGGCCTTTTCCTATGATTATATCAATTACCCTGTCCTCGAGAGCAGGATACAAAAGCTCCTCGACAGGACGTGAAAGGCGGTGTATCTCGTCAATGAAAAGCACATCGTTATCGTTAAGACCGGTCAGAAGCGAAACAAGGTCGCCGGGCTTTTCAATGGCAGGGCCTGTTGTGACACGGAGGTTCACTCCCAGTTCATGAGCGATTATTGAAGAAAGAGTGGTCTTTCCCAGACCGGGAGGTCCGTAAAGCAGAACGTGGTCGAGAGGTTCTCCCCTGCCCTTTGCCGCCTTGATATATATGGCTATTTTCTCCTTGACCTTCTCCTGACCGATGTATTCATGAAGGCTTTGGGGGCGCAGGCTGACCTCGGCGTCCCCGTCCTCAACGGTATTCTCGGGAGAAACGACCCTCGGTGCAAATTCCATTTCTTCTGTGTGTATCATAAATGCCCCCAATGCTTCAACATATTTTACAAATTATCTTTCAAAGTATCTCTTTTTTCTCACATAGAACGGGTCTACGGTAGCCGCCGCTTTTTTGCCCATATCCTGTTCGTATGTAATAAAGCAGAGGTGATCGCCTGCCTTCGAGTACTTCGCAAGATACTTTGACAGCGGTACGAACAGCTTTCTTGTGTTTCCCAGCATGTCGATAACCATTAGCAGCTGCGGTTTCTCGCAGCCCTTTATCATTTCCATAATAAAGGCTCTGTCAACGTTTTCCTGCTTTGCAAGGAACTTTGACGCCGCCTTGGTAAGATGCCCCACCGATCTTTCACACGGACGGTAATTTATGATCTCCTCCTCATTGTAGGAGATCGCCTTTATTTTAAGATTACGGGCTATCATAAGGATACTTTTTATCTCCTGCGAGGAAAATTCCTTGCCGTAGGAATTAGGATTAAGAACCGCCGACGTTGACTGTATAAGGTCAAACAAACGCAGGCAGTTTATCTTGTAGTGTTCAACATAACGTTTTGCAAACTGCTGCAAGGCTCTGTGGCTGGTGAAAAAAGGAACAAAAACATCGCCGTGGGGATTTTTTATCGTTATCAGCTCCAGTTGAATGCCGCCCTCCTCTCGTCCCCGTTCATACCTTACGGGATTTTTGCAGATTACGTAAACATCGCTTTTTATTAGCGTCTGCAAAAAAAGCGAACGTTTTGACGGATCTGTTACAGCCGCTTTCAGCAGCTCGTCAAGATTCATCATGAAAAATCGTCCTTTCCTATATATACCGGACTTTCTCATGTTCTGCAACTCCGTCCGGTAAATTTAAATTTAATACAAAATAATTACTGTCTGCAACTTAACGATTTTTATTTCTTTGTAGGGACACGGCGCGCCGTGTCCTCGCTAAGGGAACGCACTCTCTTACAGGGCGCTGCCTTTGGAATCCCGATGTTAGTTTGCTTAAATTGTTGACAGTGGTTCAAAAATTATTATTGCGACATGATCCTCAGAGTTTCCTTTATAAGCTCCTGCGTATCGAGAGAGGGATCGAGCTTTCGGAGTATGGGAGCGATCTCTCCCTGAGAATAGCCAAGAACCTGCAAAGCCTCCAGAGCCTCTCCAACGGCGGAGCTTCCGCCGGCAGACGGCATGGGACTTCCGCTGCTTTCAAGGGTCATGGACTTGCCGCCCAACGCCTCCGAGGAGATCTTATCTTTAAGCTCCAGAACTATGCGCTGGGCTGTTTTTGCGCCGATCCCCTTGGTTCTTGTTATCGCCTTGCTGTCCCCCGAAGCCACGATAAAGGCAAACTGCTCCGGCGTCATGTCGGAAAGTATGGACGTAGCCGCTTTCGGGCCTACGCCTGAAACGGAAATAAGCTGTTTGAAGCAGTTAAGCTCCTGCACATCTGCGAACCCGAAAAGCTCCGCGCTGTCGTCGCGAACGGCGAGATACGTATACAAAGTGACCTCGCTGCCCGTTTCGCCGAGCTTCGTGATCGTACTGTGCGAGGTCTTGCAGCCGTAGCCGACTCCGCCGCATTCCACGACGGCAAATCCGATTTCCTTAAGTATAAGCTTACCTCGCAAACTGTATATCATGATTACCTCCGTATGGTCAATTGTCCCAGCGTGTAGTGTGACCGTGGCATATAGCTATAGCGAGAGCGTCGGCTGCGTCGTCGGGCTTGGGTATCTGAGAAAGGTTCAGAAGCTGACGGGTCATTTCCATGACCTGCTGCTTTTCCGCCTTCCCATAGCCGACTACCGCCGATTTTACCTGAAGCGGCGTATATTCAAACACGGGAACGTCCCTGACCGCTGCGGAAAGAACCGTTATCCCTCTCGCCTGCGCAACGTCGATCGCGGTTTTCTGATTAGTGGTGAAAAATAGCTTTTCCACCGCCATACAGTCGGGGCGGAACTTCTCAAATATAAACTCCATATCCGTGTGTATCGACCGAAGCCGCTGTGTAAACGGGGTGTGCGCTTCGGTAAGTACCGCGCCGTATTCTATGGGCGAAAAACGCCGTCCGTCATAATCGACCACGCCGAAGCCCACGATAGCATAGCCGGGATCAATCCCCAGTATCCTTATTTTTTTCATTATTTTAACCTGACATCCGTGCCATCGCACACTTATCCATAATATTTCATAGTATTCCTTATTATTATAACACAATTCCTCACCACTTTGCAACATTTTATTCATATAAATATCATATAAAAGCTATTGCTTTTTTTGTGAAAATTGCAGTCAATTTCTATAGGCAACCTGCCCTGCGCTGCCTTTGGAATCACGTTGTTAGTTTGTTTTAACAGTCTTACCTTAAGGAGATTAATTACTTTAGTAGGGAACGCCCTCTCTTGCAGGGCGTTCCCTCTTTCAAAACAGTCCGATGGACTGTTTTGAAATTCACCCTTTGCGGAGCGCTTAAACGCTTTGTGGGGCGTTGATTCTCACCTGTCGGCTCGGTCGGTGCTTCTGCTTCGCAGAGGTGTCCACTGGACACCCGCACCCCCACACCCCACCAGAGGCGCTGCCTCTGGACACCGCCAAAGGGACACCGTCCCTTTGGAATCCCACTGTTATTTTATTCTAACTTAGTTGGAACTCTGTCATTGTTTAAACTACACAAATAATAAACGGCAAAAAAAACAATGTGTACAAATTTTTTGAAAGGTATTGCAAATTCGGACGGGAAATGCTATAATATTTTTAAACGAATAAGGGAGGGCATTTCATGATATGCAGCGTATGCGGAACCGAAAATGAAAAAGGATTTAAATTCTGCGTAAAATGCGGAAGCAATCTTGAAAACCCTGATGAAACAAATTACGAACAGGTCGATATGGGCAACTACCACTCCGAGGAGGAGGGTGAAAACAACGGTTTTACCATGGATACGGGTACTTTCGTAATCAGGGACACCGCACCTCCGCCCGAACAGAGCATCTATACCGCCGATGAGCTTAATCAGTCCGAGGAGGACTTCGATTTCAGCATGTACGACGAACCGTCAATGGCAGCGCTGACTCCGCCGCCAACGGCACAGCCCACAGCTCCGCAGCAGACTTTCGCCCAGCCTCAGCCGCCCGTACAAGGTATGAATCAATATATGGCACAGCAGCCTATGATGTATGCCCAGCCGCAGATCATAGGCTACGACCCCAACGGTATGCCGATATACGGTCAGCCGCAGGGCATGATGTTCGCCCAGCCGCAGGTAATCGGCTACGACCCTAACGGTATGCCGATATACGGTCAGCCGCAGGGCATGATGTTCGCTCAGCCGCAGATAATCGGGTATGACCCTAACGGCGTACCGATATATGGTCAGCCACAGGGCATGATGTTCGCTCAGCCGCAGATAATCGGATACGACCCTAACGGCGTACCGATATACGGTCAGCCGAATTTCCAGCCTATGGGCGGAATGCCTGTGACGAATCAGGGAGTAATGCCTAACATGCAGCCGACGCAGGGTATGCAGTCCGTACCCAATCAGGGTATGCAAGGAATACCAAATCACGGCATGACGCCCAATATGCAGGGCATGGCTAATGTTCCGAAACAGAACGGTATGCAGGGTATCCCGAATACTTCTCAGCAGACGGCAGAAGCTCCCAAAAAGGAAGAAGATAACGACTTTTGGTCGTTTTTTGACGGTGGAAGCGGCGAACATCACGCAAGCTCCGATGATGATTTCTTTGGCAAGGCAAGATCCGAGCCGATTATTTCCGACGACCCTTTCGCCGACATTGACAACAGACGGAAAATGCGTCTCCAAGCCGAAAAAGCGGCGCAGGGCTTTATGAGCGATACTCCTGTGGTAGACGGAGACAAACTGGCGAAAAACGATTCCGACCGCATAAACAAGCTTTATATGAGACAGACGGGCAATTCGGTTTCCTCCGATCTGACAGTCGGCGAAGGAAAGCATAAAAAGGGTACGATGGCAGCCGCAGGAGAAGTCAATGCGGATATGCTGGCAGAAAAACTCAACGTCCGTTCGAGGGTTTCCATGCAGTACGCCGATGAAATAAACGCGGACAGCATAGAAGCTTATGTTCCCGAACATCGTGAGGCGATAATGGCTCAGGCAGACCATGCCGTTGAAGCTATGCCGAAAAAGATCGATCCGTATGAAAGCGAGCTTGATAAAATCGAACTGCCTGAGTATATGCAGGCTAAAAAGACGGTGCATGAGGATACTGCCGAAATTCCGTCTTTACCCGAAATTTAAGCTTATATACTTACCTCTATTGCAAAATATTCATATATTTCGGCTAAAATTTCGCCATTCTGCGTCGCAAATCCTCGATGGGCGACAGCCCATCTTGCGGTTTGTTCCTTGCCTGACAAAATTTTATCCTGAAATCTTCTGGACATTTTGCAATAGAGGCAAGTATAACAAGGTTTTACTGTTATAAATAGACCTCCTCGGAAATCGGAGAAGCGCCGGATTCCGCAGGATATTTTGTTCTGTGCAAAGCGGCTCGACCGCAGGAATACTGTATGTATTTCAAGGAAAAGACGCAAAGCACAGGGCGAAAGAGACAAGGAAGATAGTGCTTCGGAAGTTTCCGAGGAAGTCTAATAAAAATAAAAAGGAGATAAAAAAAATGAAGAAGTTACTGGAAGAATTCAAGGCGTTTATTATGAGGGGCAATATCATTGATATGGCTATCGGCGTTATCATCGGCGGTGCGTTCTCGGGACTTGTAACATCGCTGCTTGACAATATTATTTCCCCTATACTCGGATTTTTCAGCGTAGGCGGACTTAACGGGCTATCCATAAGAATACTCAATGCCGATCTCAGATTCGGCGCGTTCTTTATGGACATCGTTAATTTCGTTATCATGGCGGCTGTCGTATTTATTATCATGAAGGCTGTCACCTCCATTATGAACAAGTTTAAGAAGAAGGAAGAAGCCGCTCCCCCCAAGCCTTCCAAGGAAGAGGAGCTTCTTACTGAGATAAGAGATCTTCTCAAAGCTCAGGCAGGTACTTCCGAAGCTGCTGAGAAAAAAGCCGAATAATTACATAACCGCTATCTACAACTTAAGTGGGGGACGCTGTCCCCCACACCCCCTGCCAAAGGGGTGACCCCTTTGGAATCTCAGCTGTCGTAAATTTACCTGTATAAAGCCGCCTTGTTTATTTGTAAACTTAAGTTCACATGGCTTTATACAGGAAAATTTACGATATTGGGTTCTAAGAATTATCTCTCTGACAAGAATGAAGGGTAACAAAATACTCTTAAGTTGTAGACATTGATTACATAACGATCAAACGCCTTAGAGCCGTCCCGAAATACGACTTCTAAGGCGTTTTTACGTTGAATACATCTTGAACTAAGGCTCTATGAAATGGTAAGCATTCATAGGGACATGGCATTTATAAATTCTGAATGACTTCCCAAAGCTCCTTTGCAGTCTCGGGACTTACGCCCGCTGTCTGCGCAAGCTCCTCCGGAGTGGCTTTGATAAGATTGGCTTTGGTCTTATATTTTATCATTATCTTAGCCGCTTTCTTTTCTCCTATGCCCTTGACCGCAAGAAGCTCGGAGCTGTAGGTCTTTTTCTTGTGCCTGCTGTGCATATAGCTGACCGAATAACGGTGTACCTCGTCCTGTATTTTCGTCACAAGATTGAAAGCCGCCTGCAAATTATTTATCTGAATTTCCCGTCCGCCGGTCGCTATCGCCCGTGTTCGGTGCTTATCGTCCTTTACCATTCCGAACAGGGGAATATTAAGACCAAGCTCCTTCAGAACAGGTTCTACCGCATGGACATGTCCCGTGCCGCCGTCAAGCAGAATAAGGTCGGGAGTACGTCTGAAATACTCGTCTCCCTCCTGTTCAACGATATGAAGCAGACGTCTTTTCAGTACCTCGCGCATACTTCCGTAGTCGTTCTGATATTCCTGCTCCTTTATGGAAAACCGCTTATACGCTTTTTTCAGGGGTCTGCCGTCCTCAAAGACCACCATTCCGGCGACCATTGATTCGGACGAAAGATTAGAAATATCGTAAGCCTCGATATATTTCGGCGGAGAAGCAAGTCCGAGACTTTTTCCCAACTGTTCCAGCGCAATGACCTCTTTTCCCGTGCGGCTGCTTTTCAAGGCTGCATATTCTGCGGAATTGCTTTTCGCAAGCTTTAAAAGGTCAAGCAGTCTGCCTCGCTGCGGCTGATGAAGCTTTACCGCTCTGCCTGCCTGTTTTTCGAGCAGTTGTTCTATAAGCTCCGCTTCTTCGGGAATGTGGTCAACTGCAACAAGCTTCGGAATATCGTTTCTTCCGTGATAAAACTGCACCATGAACGTGCTGAGAATGTCCTCCTCTGCGCCGCTTTTTTCAAGGTCGAAAACCGCCTTGTCGTAAAGGCGGTTTTCGCGGTACATCAGCACGGAAATGTAAACGCCGCTGTTATACTCGGCTACTCCGATAACGTCTGCCGAATCGACGCCGCTGTCGACCATTTTCTGCTTTTCCGACGCTTTTTTTACAGCGTTTATACGGTCGCGCAGCATTGCCGCTTTCTCGAAATTAAGCTCCTCCGCCGCCTCGTTCATCTCACGTTCCATACGTTCGACGGATGCGGCGCTGCCCGAGCGGATAAACTCTGCCGCTTCGTCAATGGTTTTCCTGTAAGCCGCGCTGTCTATATTTCCTCGGCAGACGCCCATGCACATTTTTATGTGGTAGTTAAGGCACGGACGCTCTTTGCGGAAATCCTGAGGAAATCTCCTGCGGCAGGTCGGCAGCATAAATACACGGTTCGCTTCTTTTACCGCTTCCTTTGTAATGTATGCGCTTGTGTACGGACCGAGGTATTTTCCGCCTGCCGAGGTGTTTTTTTCGGTAGTTATCCTCGGATATTCCCCGTCCGAGATACGGATATAGGAGTAGCCCTTATCGTCCTTGAGAAGAATGTTGTAGCGGGGTTTATGCTGCTTTATAAGGCTGCATTCGAGTACAAGAGCCTCAAATTCGCTGTCGGTAACGATAAAGTCATAGTCAAAGACCTTTGAGACCATTGCCGCCACCTTCGGGGTATGGTCGGGATTTTCACGGAAATAGCTTGTAACACGCTTTTTCAGATTTTTAGCCTTGCCGATGTAGATTATTCCGCTGTCCTTGTCTTTCATTATATAAACTCCGGGAGAAGCGGTCAGCCTTGACGTTTTTTCTCTGAGGTAGGGAAGTCTTGGATTCATAAAAACTCCGTATTATAATTTTTTTAACAAAGTCCATTTAACTTAGGAATAGTTCTTTTCATACTATAGCAAACGACAAAATATTTTGGCGTTTGCTATTTGCCGAGCCGCACGTAGCGAACGTTAGTGAGCAAATGTGCGAGGCAATTAAAATCAAAATTATAGTGAATGTCAAATTTATTTTGACGTTCACTATAATTTTCTATCGTTCTGTAAACAAGATGGGCAGATAGAATTTTGTCGATCAAGGAAAACAGGCGATTGTACAATCAATGAAATTCTGCTATTCTTGCGTACACATACAGATTATCATTAATTTTTTCAAAGCAGTAAACATTTCGTTGAGGTGATGTATTGTAATAAGGCTCACCAAAGAAATATTGAACATCATTCATATTTTCTATATAGCAAACACCTATGTCTGTTTCAGGACAATAATCATAATAAAACAGTACAATACCGGGAGTGGTATTTGCTATGTTTTCAGAAAAGCCAAGTTCAAGCAGTTTCTGCTTTTTATCCGAATTGAGAATATAATTATCATTATTTCTAATGGCATCAGAACCAATTTCAGTAAACAAATCATTATTGTTCTTTCCAATTTCTCTGCACTTATTGACATTTTTGTCAATTTCAGTGTAGTTGATGCGATTTTCCCAGTACGGACTCCACGGAAACGCGTGATATGTATTATAACAGAAATACAGACTAAAACCAATGATAAGTACAAAAATAACAACAAATATTATTATAAACTTAACTGCAAAACATTTTTTACCACGCATCGTTTAAATCACCTATATCCAAAGTTATATACTAAACGCTATAGCAAATCACGCAGAGTGACGAAATTATATCCGTCAAGATTGTCTACAGGTTGATTGAAAATTAGTATCACAGACAGCCGCATTCAGGAAGTCCATAAATCTTCTTCCGCCGCATTTGTCCTGACATGTTCATTGCCGATCAAGGAATATGAGAGTATTACTCATCATCGTAAACATTAAGAGGCTGAGAAAGCTCAGAAACGTCGCCCATCTTTTCTAACAAGGCTTTTTTCATAAGCGTCAGATCGAATACGTCGAGCTTACCGTCCATACACAGATCGGCAGCCGTCCAATTATAAAGCTCTGCATCAGGTGCATTCAGAAGCCATTTCTGTAAAGAAACAACATCGGCAATATTGAAGAGACCGTCATCGTTCGCATCACCGTCCGAAGGCGCAATATCGCCGACAAGGGGCGGAATTTCTTCCACTGTCGTTGGTTCTATAAATTCATCGGGAGGCAATGGCTCGCCTGCAAGGGGCGGAATTTCTTCCACTGTCGTTGGTTCTATAAATTCATCGGGAGGCAAGGGTTCGCCTGCGAGAGGCGGTATTTCTTCAACTGTCGTTGGTTCTATAAATTCATCGGGAGGCAAGGGATCGCCTACAAGAGGCGGAATTTCTTCCACTGTCGTTGGTTCTATAGATTCATCGGAGATCATCGGAACGCCGGCTGTCTGGACTATTTCCTCTGATGACGCTGAAAATGCGCCCACTCCTGCGGCAGTACCGACAGCTGCAGAGGCTATAAGCGACGTTATTTCTTTTGTGAATTTCCTCATAGTGTTTTACCTCCATTATCTTTAGATATAATTTCAAGCGCCGTAAGAATATGTACTTGTTCTTCAAGACAGGCTGCATCTGAAATGTCCCTTACCGTACCCGTTGTCGCCATTTTTTTGCAGGCGCATGAGTTTCGGCAGTATTCGGCTATCTCGCAGCCATTGCATCTTTCCGACGTCATGGAATAATCGGGGTGGGCTGCTCTGGCTTTTTCAGCTTCGATACCTGCATAAACATCGCCGCACCGGTATTCCTGTTTATTTTGGAACTGTATACAGGGATAAAATTTTCCGTCCCAGTTTATAAACAGCTTTTTTTTACATATTTCGCAGGTACTTCGAGTGTTTTCCCCGATCGTTTTCTTTTTCACAGCCAACTCGTATACAAACAGGTCTTTTATTTCGGAAATTTTCCGCCATTGCTCTCTTAAAAGATCGCCGAAGCCGTCGAGGTCGTCGGGAACAAGAAATGCGTCCATTGCTGCCGATACCTTTTTCACGCCGAGATCTTTCAGGTAAATGATATTATCATACAAAAAAGGGAGAGTTTCTTTCGTATAGACGAGCTGAACCAGTGTTTCAGGCTGATATTTCAGAAGTAATTTGAGATTCGCATCAAGAAGGGTCGTATCAGCGCCGCGTTCGGCACATTCCGAGCCGTCGTGTGACATATTTACAGTAACTTTCTTCTCTGCACACCATTTTATAAATTCCTCGTCAAGAAGCGTTCCGTTTGTCGTGATAACAAAACGTTTCGCTTTAAGATTTTCACAGAAATATTTTACGATGTCTTTGTAAAGCAGCGGCTCGCCTCCGAAGATATAAACGACTCCGGCGTCGCCGCGGCGATTTACAAATTCTGTTACCTGACGCATCGTTTCATCGCTGATGCAGCCGTACTCCGTATTAAGATGCCTCTCGTAACAGTAGCTGCATTTCAAATTACATCTGTTGGTAATGCTTATGGTGTAATCCAAAAAAACACCTCCATGATATAACCCCTGTTATTTACATTAACGGAAAATCTTATTAAATGTGCGGATGAAAATGTTAATTTTTTGTAAACATTCCAATCGGCGTAAAAAACTTATGGCAGCGCCGAACAAAGCGCATTTCTAAGTTATCCTCGCCGCTATTGTCTGTTGAAATAGTCTATTCCTGCATTCGGACGGAAGTACGTCCGTATATAGCCGTCAGTGGACAGAACGACAAATTCGTTTGTGTCCTCGATATAGTACACGCCGTCTCCGTCCTCCGCTTCGGTTTTAAAAAGAGCCTCCGAGCTGTTTATAACGTCGCTCGCTCCTGCTTCGTAGTCCTCTGCCGTCTCGTAATTGAAGTCTCCCTCAAACTCGCCGCCGTGCTTTTCAAAATGCTGTTCAAGCTGTTTCTGTGTACGAAAATGATACTCCACATAGGTATTATCGCTGTAATCATCGAATGCTTCGGTAATTTCAGGGGACGTTACCTCAATTCCCTCCGTCTCGGATTCAGCCGATGTTTCGGTATCTGTAGGAGCTTCCGTTTCCTTATACTGATATGAAGAGCTGTCGGCGTCAATACTTTCATTCAGCTCATAATCCGCATATCCGCAGCCTGTGAGCATTATTGCCGCCGCAAGCGCAGTAACCTTTAATAATATTTTTTTCATTTTAAACTCCGAACTTATCAATTATCCAAAGTTCCGTGGGACAGAGATTTCAGGTATGCGTTGATAAATCCGTCAATATCTCCGTCCATTACAGCCTGTATATTTCCGTTTTCAAAGCCCGTGCGGTGATCCTTGGCAAGGGTATAGGGCATAAATACGTATGAGCGTATCTGACTTCCCCATGCTATTTCACGCTGAACGCCCTTGATGTCCTCGATTTTTTCAAGATGCTCACGCTCTTTTATCTCAACGAGCTTTGCGCGGAGCATCTTCATAGCGTAGTCCTTATTCTGATACTGGCTTCGCTGCGTCTGACAGGAAACTACAATGCCTGTAGGCTTATGAATAAGACGTACCGCCGAGCTGGTCTTGTTTACCTTCTGACCGCCTGCGCCGCTTGAACGGTAAACCTCCATTTCAATATCCTCGTCCCTGATCTCCACCTCGATGGAATCGTCGATCTCGGGCATTACTTCAAGCGCCGCAAAGGAAGTATGACGTCTTCCCGAGGAATCAAACGGCGAAATACGCACAAGTCTGTGTACTCCCGATTCGGACTTCATATAGCCGTAGGCGTTTTCGCCCTCAATGAGTATAGACGCCGATTTTACGCCTGCATCGTCGCCGTCAAGATAATCCATGAGGGTGACTTTATAATTGTGACGCTCCGCCCACATGTTATACATACGGTAAAGCATTTCAGTCCAGTCCTGAGCCTCTGTACCGCCTGCGCCCGCATGGAACGTGAGAATAGCGTTAGCTCCGTCATACTCGCCCGTGAGCAGAGTGGAGAGCTTTTCTTCTTCAAGCTTGCTCTTGAACTCCGCCGCTTCGGACTTTATTTCCTCTACGGAGCTTTCATCTTCTTCCTCTATAGAAAGCTCGATAAGCGTTATAACGTCCTCCAACTGATCGTTGAGCTTGTTGTATCTCTCAATCTTGCGCTCAAGAGATTTTGTTTCCTGCAAGACCTTCTGCGAATTCTCCAGATCGTCCCAGAAGCCCTCTTTTGCTGTTTCGGCGTTGAGTACCTCGATGCGCTCCTTTGCCGCCTTTATGTTCAATACGTCCGCAAGCTCCGCCATTTCTTTACGGCAGCCCACTAACTCTAATCTGAGTTCGTCAAGTAGTATCATAAAAATTCCTTTCTTTAACAGGTGCAAAATTTAGCATTCTGTTATATCTCAAAATTTACATACAGTTTTATTATATCATATATCCGTGAAAAGTGCAACGCTTTTTTAAAATTTCACATGAAAAGCGCTGTTTTTACTATGATTTTATATAACTTATCCTTATTGTAAACGTAAATAAAAATAAACTTATATAAGACAGCATAACGCCATGCTTAAGCCGCCATTCCCTTGACCGTTTCAACAAATCCGCAGAATATTACATATGCGTTTTTGTAGCAAACAACGATAAATTGAGAAAACTAAATGAAAACTCTATATTTCTTCATAAATTTGTGGTATAATAAAAACAGATAAAAGAGAGAATCAGAGGGGAATCACTTCTTCATTAGAGAACAGAAAACATGTGTAGAAATATTTAAGGAGCTGATACCTATGCCTAAAAATATCAGTAAGGAAAAAAGCATAAACAGAACGAAAACTACTGCCGAGCTTATTGTATGCGCCATTTTTCTCGGTACTGCGGCTCTTATCGGAAAAAGCTGCATTGACCGTTCAAGGATCGTTCCGGCAACTCAGAACGAGGGAAAAAAGGTCGATGAAATAACGATACCCGACCCATCCGAAGCAATTGACCCGAACAAGATCATTTTTACCTCTACCCCTGTCAATACCCGCGCCAAATTCAGCGGAAACCTTATCCTCGTCAACAACGATTACCAGTATTACACAACGGACGAAGAAGATCTGGTCAGCATAATGTCCATGAACGATGAAAACGGCAGGACAAGCTTTACTGCCGTTGACTACGATTATACGATCCTCAGCAACGTCTACAAGCCTCTTGCTCAAATGGTAGACGACTGGTACGAGATATACAAAAACGATACGCTCATCGTTTACGGCTCATATCGCTCAAACGAATTTCAGCAGCAGCTTTACGACCAGTTCACCGCCAATACTTCCGGTGACGGCGAAGCGCCAATAGTTGCGCCGCCCGGATTCAGCGAGCATGAAACAGGTCTTGCTTTTGATTTCAGCGAAACTGTCGGACTGGACTATCAGGGTACGGGCGATTTCCTTTGGCTCAATGAAAATTGCGACAAGTACGGTTTTGTCATAAGATACGCGGAGGATAAAGAGGATATTACGGAATATCGCTACGAACCATGGCATTTCCGCTATGTCGGCATACCTCACGCTAAATATATGACCGATAACAATATCTGCCTTGAAGAATACATCGAGCTTCTGCGAAACGCTCACCCATACAACGGCGAACATCTTGAAGTCACCGATGATTCGGGAGCAGCTTACGAAATATATTTCTTTCCGTCAGACGACGGCGCAGAGTATACGAACGTTCCCGTGCCTACAGGCTTAAAATATGATCTATCGGGAAATAACGTCGACGGCTTTATCGTTACCGTCCATAAGGACGAAAAAGTAAGCATCGGCGCGGAAAATCTCTCCGTTACCACTTCTCCGCCCTCTACGGAAACTACGGATTCCGAAAGCGCAACGGATTCCACGGAAACTACCGCTGCATATTAAACTTCAAAAGCTGAGAGCCAATTATAGGTTCTCAGCTTTTTACTTCATTTTGTCAAGCAAACTGACATTTGTTCAGAACAACCCCCTTACATCGTCAAAACTGAGTGTCGGCTGCAAGGCAAGATTTATCCCGAAAGCTATAAGCTGCGCCGCACGTTCGGCAAGTCTGTCAACGTCGCGGGGCGTTACCATCATATTCGGCGTACCCTCGTCGATATCCACATCTGCAAGACTGCGGACGATCGTGTGCATATCCACAACGGTAGGCACGCCTACTGCCACCACAGGTATCCCCAGCGTTTCTAAGGAAAGCTCCTTTCGGGCGTTTGAAACGCCGCTTCCCGGAGAAATACCGCTGTCGCTTATCTGAATGGTAGTCCCCAGCCGGCTTATATCCGAACAGGCAAGGGCATCGACAGCAATAACTGCCGCCGGCTTTATTTCACGGCATATCGCTGTTATCAGCTCCGCAGTCTCGATACCCGTCTGCCCGAGAACTCCTCCTGCAAGACTGCTCACAGGGCGGAGCGCAGTCAGGAAAGCCTCCTCCTCGCTGTCAAGCTCCTTTTTGAGATGTCGGGTAGCAAGAATCTTTTCCGCTGTATGAGGCCCTATGGCATCGGGCGTAATGTCACGGTTGCCGAGTCCGGCTACGAAAATTTCCCCCTCGGGAAGAAGCGGCTTAAGCTCGTCCGCAAATTCCTGAGCCATATCCTCGTAGGTATCGCAGAATCGGCTCAGACTGCCGCTTTCAAGCGTGATGTACCTGCCCTTGCCCTTACCGAGAGTATGACGGTAATCGTCGTTTTCTATGATGATCTCGGTTATCCGAAAGGCTTCTCCCCGTTCTTTTTTGCTGACCCCTTTCGGAAGCCTTTCGGCGTTTATCTGTTCTACGGCAAGATCCGATCTGAAATTCATGTTATTCTCCTCCGATTCTACGCGTGGCTTTGTCTATTATGCTGTATTTCACCATGATTTTCACGATATATTCTTTCGTTTTTTACAATTGATTTTTTTCGTAAAAAATGGTATAATTAATATTGTCTCAGTGGGCAGTTGTGCGTTGCAGCTGCCGGCACATTGTAATGATGTGCTTATAATATGTATTATCCTTTGGTTAATTCAAGGAAAATTTCGGGAGGTGCAACAAAATGCCAAATATCAAATCCGCTAAAAAGAGAGTTAAGGTCAACGCTACAAAGGCTGCTGCCAATAAGTCAAGAAGATCCAACCTCAAGACTGTTCTCAAGAAGGCTGACATCGCCTGCTCTACAGGTGCTGCCGACAAGGCAGAGGCTGTTAAGCTCGCTGTCAAGAGAGTAGATCAGGCTTGTGCAAAGGGTCTTATGCACAAGAACAAGGCTGCCCGCAAAAAGGCTCAGCTTGCTAAGAAGCTTAACGCTGCTCAGTAATATAAAAAACTCCCCCCGAAGTCTTGCGATCCGGGGGATTTTTATTTTATTATGATTTTTAATAGGGACACGGCACGCCGTGTCCCTACTTGTGTGCTTACTAAGGGAACGCTTAAACGCTATGTGGGACAAAGTCCCTTTGAAATCCCGATGTTAGTTTGCTTAAGTTGCTGACATATTTCTGCGCAGTTCCTTAGAGACTGTTTAATATCTCGGCGTGTGCGGATCTTCGAGCATAATTTTGCCGAGTACAAGACAAAAATCCGCAGGCATACTGCCGTATGGCAAGGATTTTTAACGCAGTAATCGGCAAAATTTGCCGAAAATACGTGCGCGAGGAGATTTTAAACAGGCTCTTACATATAATTACGATTTTCAAGCGCTTTAAAAAGCGTTACCTCGTCGGCGTATTCCAGTATTCCTCCCACCGGCAGCCCAAAGGCAAGCCGTGAGACTTTCACGCCCAAGGGTTTCAGCAGATTGGCAATGTACAGCGCGGTAGCGTCGCCCTCGACCGTGGGATTGGTCGCCATAATGACCTCCTCAACGCCGCCCTGAGAAATTCTCGCCAGAAGCTCACGTATTCTCAGTTTATCGGGCGTTATGCCGTCCATAGGCGAAAGCAGTCCGTGAAGAACATGATAAACGCCTGCGTATTCACGGGTACGCTCAAAGGCAGTAACGTCCTTAGGAGATTCAACTACGCAGACAACGCTACGATCTCGTCCCTCATCGCTGCATATGGGGCATACCTCGCGCTCGGTAAGATTCTGACATACCGAACAGCAGCGGACGTTCTTTTTAGCGTCAATGAGAGCCTGAGCGAACTCCTCGACCGACTGCATATCCATTGACATAACATGATACGCCAATCGCTGAGCCGACTTCATTCCGATACCGGGCAGAGAAGCAAATTTTTCCGCCAGTATGACAAGAGGAAGAGCGTTATGGTCAGCCATTAAAACATTCCGGGAATGGATACCCCGCCTGTGATCTTGCTCATTTCAGTTTCCGTAGTAGTCTCTATGGTGTTTACAGCTTCGTTGATAGCGGAGATGATAAGATCCTGAAGCATTTCGATGTCCTCCGGGTCTACGACCTCGGGCTTAAGGTTAAGGGACTTTATCTCCTTTTTGCCGCTGAGTGTGACCTCAACTGCGCCGCCGCCTGCCGTAGCTGTAAACTCACGCGACTCTATATCCTCCTGAAGCTCCGTGATCTGATCCTGCATCTTCTGAGCCTGTCTGATCATCTGATTCATATTCTGCGCTCCGCCTGAATTTTTAGGTATTCTTGCTTTCATTTTTAATTTCTCCTTTATATTTTTGGCTGTATTATGCCTGATTATCAACAGCTGTTTCGATACTGCTGTTAATTGCTTTTTTCACAAGCTGCTCCGCCATTGATCTCGTTTCCTCGACGGTAGCGGTACAGCGTGCGGAGATCCTGTATTTCTGCCCGAGAACGTTAAATATCGCTTTACTCAGGGAAACAGCGTTCTCCTTGCTGCTCTTGAAAAGCGAGATAAAAAATCTGTTCGGGGTGAAAATACACATCACATTTCCCTTGGACGCAGCATAGGAGCCGTCAAGACTTCCTGCGACCGCAGGATTTATACGGCGGAACTCCTCCATTATCTCATTCCAGCGCGTACACGGTGTAAGCTCGTCCTCGGTTATTGTTTTTATGTCAATACGCACATTCGGCTGCGGCTCATTTTCAGCGGCGGGACTTGTCGCAGTCAGCGTTTCACGTTCCCGAGGAGCGTTTCTGACAGCCGCCGGAGCGTTATTCAGCCGGTTCTCAAGCATTTTTATCTTTTCAATAAGATTTGAAACATCGGCGTCCGAAGCTCCTCCCGAAGCCTCGCGAACGTTTCCGCAAAGCCTGATAAGAGCCATTTCAAACTCAACGCGCTTATTCATAACGCGTCCCATACGTTCACGGCAGCCTTGAAGCTGTGCAAGACGCTTCATTACCGTATCGAGGTCGGAGCTGTCCGCAATTTTTTTCAGCCGTTCCAGTTCATCGGGCATAGCCGTGATTATGTCCTCCGCAGTAGCCGGCGACGCCTTAAGAAGCATGATGTTTCTGAGCTGTAAAATAAGCTCCTCGCAAAGTCTCGTAAGATCCTTTGACATATCGTAAAGCCTTGAAGTTATCTCCAAAGCCTTCGGAGCGTCCGACTGAGAAACAGCGTCGAGAATATCATAAAGGAACTCACGTCCTGCGATACCTGCGGTCTGCGAAACAGTTTCAGCGGTTATTTCATCTGCGCATACGGAACACTGGTCGAGAAGCGACACAGCGTCTCTCATACCTCCGTCCGCTATTTTGGCAATGAGCGCCGCACCGTCTCCGCTGAGCGAGAGATTCTCCTGTTCTGCGATATACAGCAGTCTTGCCGCTATATCCTTCTGCCTGATACGGCGAAAATCATACCGTTGACACCGTGAAGCCACAGTAGCGGGAACTTTGTGTATCTCCGTAGTCGCAAGAATAAACTTGACGTACTCGGGCGGTTCTTCCATTATTTTCAGCAGCGCATTGAACGCCGAAGCCGAAAGCATGTGAACCTCGTCAATGATATATATTTTGTACCTGCACCGTTCGGGCGAATAGACTGCGCCGTCCCGAAGCTCGCGTATGTCCTCAACGCCGTTGTTGGAGGCGGCGTCTATCTCGATAATATCGGTAAGAGAGCCTTCATCGGCTTCCCGACATATATCGCATTCAAGGCAAGGACTGCCGTTCTTCATATTCGGGCAGTTCACAGCCTTTGCAAGGATCCTTGCGCAGGTAGTTTTTCCAGTTCCACGAGAGCCCGTAAAAAGATAGGCGTGTGCGGTCTTATCGTTTTTCAGCTGATTTTTGAGAGTTTCAGTAATATGCTGCTGAGAGATAACGTCATCGAAGGTCAGCGGTCTCCACTTACGATATAAAGCCTTATACACAGCAGCTCCCCCTTTAAATTCACTGTTCATTATGAATTAAAAAAATCCGGAACATAGATGTGCAGGCTGGCTGCGGCACACGAGACGATCCGCTTAATGCTGCTCGGTCTCCCGCCTGACATGGTTCACGGTGTCTTGTTGCACAGGGCCCGCACATCTATATTCCGGAATTTTTACTTTTAAACAAGCGCATGACAACGCTCCGTTTAATATTATATCACATTCGCTTCGCTTTGTCAAGCACAATTTAAGAACATATTTTTTATCTGTAACAAGAATTTCAGTTATCATTTTTTATTTCGATAAATTCCGTCTTAAAATTATCATATCAAAAACGTCAATTCTTTTACAGTATAAATATAATCAGGTCAGAATTTTTTCGATAATGAGCTTACGCATTTTTATCATATCAAAAGCATCGGCAGAACCGCTGAAATCAAGGTCATAAAGAGTCAGATCATCCGTATCAACAGCGTCAGCTCCCATAATATACCTATTCATTTTAACGGCATCGGCAACAGATACAGAACCGTCCATATTGCAGTCGCCCATAGAATAGGGACACTCGGGCATCACGTCGCTCTGAAAGCTGTGGAGAGACGAGGTCGTTTTCAAATCCCATCGAGAGTGAGAGCTTGTCTCGCTTTTCATTTCATTATCGGACTTCAAGAACCAATTATCAGTGATTTTGTCGCTGTCGTCCCACGTTGTATCAACATGAAAATAATGACCGCCGATCTTTATGATATTCCAGATATGATTACTGCTGTTTACCTGACAAGTCTCGATACCCGCTTCATGGAGAAGAAGATTATACGCCCGCGCGTAGCCGTCGCAAACAGCAGCTCCTGTTAAAAACGGTGAAAGGTCGTTGTGATCCTCGGCTTCCGCATAAGCTTTTTGGCTGTATGAAACGTTTTCACATACCCAGTCATGCAGTACCTTTGCTTTTTCCATATCGCTCATGCTGTCGTTTGTGTACCTGCTCACAACGTCTTTGACGTGCCACATAACATAATCGTTGACAAAGCCAACATCGTCCGCACCGCTGAAATTTCTTATAATAAAATCCTTGTATTTTTCGTTGAAATCGCCTGTAGCGTTGTCAAATGCGGGTTTGCCATTTATATTAGTAAGTGAAGGACACATATCAAAAGTACCCGGTGAAACGGAAACGAAAGTATTATCAAAAATGATATTATTCAGCGGACAGTCCTTAAAAACACCTGCTGATGAATTTACATTTCCGTTGAATACAATTTCCTGCAAATTATTACATCCCTTGAATGTACCTCCGCTGATTTTGCTGCCTGCATTCACTTCCAGTCTGCGAAGTGACGAATCGCTAAAAGCATAACGATCAAAAGAAATTGAATTATATCCGTTAAAAGTAACAGTATCAAGTGCAGAGCAGTTTGCAAAAGCATAATTTTCAAGTTTAAAATCGTCCTTACCATTTTCAAAATGGACGTTTCTTATAGTTTCTGAATCTTTAAAACACCCATTGTTAAGAGCATGATAATCGTCACCATAATTCAAAAGCGGAAAAGTTATTTCCTCAACACCTAATTCAGACATATTCGTACTGTCATACACAAGTAATTCATCACTGTTAAAAGTTAGGCTTTTAAGTTTTTCAGGATATTCCAGTTTTAAATCAAATTTTTTTATATCTTCAGGAAGAACAAGAGAAGTTATCAATTTCTTTTCATTTAGCCAAAAAGCATAGTTATCAATTATCTTTACAGGCATATTGTCAATTGATTCGGGTATAACAATATCTGTATCATTTCCGATATATTTTTCTATACAAATATATTTTCCTGTTGACACAGTGTATTTAATAGTGTACTGAAATCCATTACTTATCGCATAACCGCTTTTTGAGTTTTGGCAATCAGCGTTTTTCACTTTATCTGCTAATTCATCAGGAAGAACATAATCTGTTCCCTCAAAGGCAGATTCAGGAATTAAAAAAATATCACTTCCGAAGTCCACATGTTTAAGATTTTTACAGTTTTTAAATGTATTATTCGGAATATACTTTGCAAATTCAGTAAGAATTACAGACTCAACAGATGAATTTTCAAATAACCCACTGCCAAAGGAAGAACATTGCGAAATGTCTACAGTTTTTATTGTCTGATTATCCGCAAACAGTCTTTCGGGAAGCGAATAAACAAAATAACCGGCTATTTTGGCTGGAACAACTACATCAGGTTCAGTTCCGTCATATGATATGATATCCAAAGTTCCCCATGGTGTTATTTTCCAATGAAAACCGTCCTCTGTCACACCTTTTTTTTCTTCATATTCAATGATTGACGGTGTGGCTTCTTCAGAATAGCCTGTCAGCGGTGAAAATTCCGCTGATAACGGCAGAACCGTAACAATAAGAGCCATTATAAATGAAATTATATTTTTATCTTTTTTCATAAAAATCCCCCACGATTTATTTCCGGAACTTTTTTATCACTATCCACAACTTAACGATATTTATTTTTTGTAGGGACACGGCACGACGTGTCCCTACTAAAGCCCTCTTAAGTTGTTGACAGTGCTGTTTGCCGATCTGCACGTAGAGAACGTAAGTGAGCGAATGTGCGAGGCAATTAAAATCAAAATTATAGTGAACGTCAAATTTATTTTGACGTTCACTATAATTATAGCATATTTTATGCAATGTGTCAACCCGAATGATCAAATCTTAACACATTATAGCCAATACTCACATTTCAAGGAACATTTTTCCTTTTCCGCCAAAGGAGTTTACCATGAAAACTTAGTGAAATTTATTGCAATCGTATTTGATTTATGCTATAATAATAGAAAACAAAACTCGAATCGAGGATGAAAACATGAAATACTACAATAAAACAGCAGCTTTGACTTTGTGTCTGCTGATTTCGCTGTCCGCCGCCGTTCCGTCTGCGACCGCCTTTGCCGAGGGAGAAAGCTCGGGCGTTTCCGATACGACCGAATCCGCCGCAGCCGAATCAAGCGAAGCTTCGGACGAATCCGCCGAGATAACCTCCGGCGATTTCAAATACATTGTCGATGATGACGGAAACGCACACATAACCTCATGCTCCTCAACAGCTGAGGAAATAGACATTCCTGAAAGTCTCAACGGCGTTCCCGTTACGGAAATAGACAAAAACGCCTTCATGAACTGCAAACCGAAAAAGATCGCCATTCATGGGAACATCGTTTATATTTCGGCTGACAACCCGTTTGCGCCCTGCCTTACTCTCGAAGAAATAGCGGTAGATGAGGACAGCGAATATTATACCGCCGTTGACGGCGTGCTGTACTCAAAGGACATGAAAACCATTATGCACTATCCGTCCGCAAAAAAGGGCGATTCATTCGCAATTCCCGATGGTGTGGAGGAGATCGGTACTGCTGCGATCTCTGATACGCCTTTAAAAGAAATAATCATTCCCGACAGCGTGAATACCCTTAACCGTCACTGTTTCAGCTTCAATTCCAAACTGACTTCCATAGATATGAGCGGAACTTCTATAACCGAGATACCCGTTATGGCATTTGTAAACTGCGACGCCCTTACAGAAGTCGTTTTTTCCGATTCTACAGGTGCTATCGGACTTGCCGCATTTATGGGCTGTAAAAGTCTTGCAGAGGTAACGCTCCCGGAACAGTTATACGCAATAGATCAGAACGCCTTTATGGATACGGCTATGAAAATAGCAGTTATACCTGACAGCGTTCAGTCTATCGGCTATTCGGCTTTCGGATACGATGAAAACGAAACCCCCGTAACAGACTTCACGATAGTCGGCTCCGCCAATTCGGCGGCTTCCAGATACGCCAAAGATACCGACGCGGAATACGATTATTACAACGATTTCACTTTTATTGAAAGATCGGCATATGAAAAGCAACTGGAGCATGAAGCGCTGAACGCCAAGCAGTCCGGTGACTTTGAATATGCGGTCATTGACGGAGAGGGCTATATACTTGCCTGTACCTCTATGGAAAAAACCGTTGAAGTTCCTGCTGAAATAGACGGCGTTTCTATAACTGCGATATATTACGGAGCTTTTCTGAGCTGCGGCTCGAAAAATATTATCCTACCGGAAACTGTCAAAACAATAGGAGAGAACGCATTTTCCGAGTACGCCGAAAGCGTCACCATTCCCGGCGGATGCACCCTTATCGAGGGGGACGAGCCGTTCCTGAGATGCCATTCTCTGAAAAATATAACCATTACCGAAGGCGACGGCGAATATTGTTCACAGGACGGAGTACTGTACAATAAGGACAGGTCGCTCCTTATCGCCTATCCGCAGGCATGTGAAAATACAGAGTTTACAGTTCCCGATACCGTTAAGGAAATTGCGCCCTCTGCATTCTGCTATAACGATAAGCTTCAGAAAGCGGATCTGACGGCTGTTGAAACTATCGGAGATTACGCGTTCGAGGGCTGTCCGTCGCTTGCCGAGGTAAAGCTCCCGAAGACTCTTAAAAAAGTAGGACAAAATGCGTTCCTCGGCTGTTCGGCAATGAAAAGCATACGAGTATACGACAAGGTCGAATATATCGGAAGCTACGCTTTCGGCTACGATTACGATGAACAGCTTGCGTTGGAAATTCAGAACAACGAGGACGAAATGTCGGGAGAAATGCCCTATTCCGTTATGGAGGGCTTTAAAATGTACGTTGAAAAGGATTCCCTTGCAATGCAGTACGCCGTAGACTGCGGCATAGAGACTGTTTCCGACACCGTTGCCGTCGGCAGCAAGAATGTCGATAAAACGTTTCTGTATGTTGTTATCGGAGCATTAGCGGCTGCAATACTTGCTATAGCGGGCATTGTTACAGGAAAAACCATAAGCAAAAAGAAAAAAGCAAAAGCAGCCGCAGAACGCAAGGCTAAGGCTGCCGAAAAAAAATCCGAAAACGCTCAGGAAGATAAGGAGGAAAACGCTGATGAAGCTTAAAAAAATAATTTCCGCAGTATCGGCGGCGCTCTGCCTGTTTTCCGCTGTTCCTGCCGCCGCATACTGTGTCGATACTCCCCAGTCGGGCGAACAGCTTTCGGACGGAACGTTTTATTACGAACTGATAAACGGCACATACACAATAACAAGCTGCAACCCCGAAGCGGTTTTTGAAGAACTGCCCGAGCTTAGAAACGGTTATGCAGTCACTGCGATCGCCGACAAAGCCTTTGCCAACTGCACATATATCTCAAAACTGACTATCCCCGACACTATAACAGAGATCGGCAGCAGCGCATTTGCAGGCTGCACTTCTCTGAAAAAAGTAACTCTCCCCTCCCGACTTAAGGTCATGACGGACGGAATATTCATGGGCTGCACAAATCTCTCCTCGATAGAGATACCCGATTCCGTAAATACGATAGAGTCCTACGCATTCTACAACTGCTCCGTCTTGACGGATGTCAAGCTCCCCGGCGAGCTTTCGACCATAGAGCCTATGGCGTTCGCAGAATGCAGCTCTATCGAAAGCTTTGACGTCGGCGACGGAAAAAGCTACGTTTTCGAGGACGGTATACTTTATAACAGCAGCAAAACCAATATTTGCAGAGCCTCCGCAAAGCTTACAGGCGACGTGTATATCCCTAACGGCGTTACAACCGTTGACGCAGGCGCATTTTCAGTCTGCGCAGGCATCGAAAACCTTTTCCTGCCAACATCTCTGACCCATATCGGCGACGACGCATTCGGATACTGCGTCAAGCTGAAAAGCATTGATTTTTCCGAGGGACTGACAACTATCTCTCCCGTTGCCTTTAAAAACTGCACATCGCTTGAAACGCTCGATTTTCCCACAACTCTCCGTGAAATTGGCGACGGAGCGTTCTTTAACTGCACTTCGCTTGAACGTGTTATAATTCCCGAGGGTACGGAAACCATAGGCGAGGGAGCTTTCGTAAACTGCTCTTCGCTTGCTAAAGCAGGGATCCCGAAAAGCGTGACTTCTGTCGGAAATAACGCTTTCGGCTTTGAACTGAACGATTCGGGAGAATACGTGCCGAAAGAGGATTTCGACCTCAGCGTATTTACAAAATCCGCCGGAGCAAAATACGCAAAGGAAAACAAGATCTCCGCATCGTCAGTTGACAAGGATCTGAAATCGCTTGCATTTCTGATAATCGCTGCCGGACTTATTCTCGCCGCCGCAGTATTCGCCGTGGTTCTTATGGCAAAAAGCCGCAAGAGCGCCTCTCTTTCCGCAAAAAAAGCGAAAAAGCTTGCAAAGGAAAAAGAGGAAGAAGAAAATTATAAAAAAATATTGGATTGATACTATAAATCTCTAAAACATAAAAACCTCTGTTCAGTCTCGAACAGAGGTTTTTGCTATATTTATAGGTCGCCTATAATTTCTGAGATTTTTTAAAAAAAGTGAAATATACCGATAAGTTTTTTCGTCTTAATAGATGAGGACCTCAGAAAGGAGTAGATGATGAATGATGCATCAATTATACAGATGTTTCTGAACAGGAATGAAGACGCTATTCATGAAGTCGATTTAAAGTACGGGAAGCTCTGCTTGCGTTTAGCAAATAATATTTTGATGTGCAAGGAAGACGCGGAGGAAGTTTTAGTTGATACGTATCTTAAAATATGGAATACTATTCCCGAAGATCGTCCCGATAATCTGACTGCTTACATATGTAAAATTGTAAAAAGATTATCGTTGGACAGACGACGTTATAAAAACGCCCAAAAAAGGAATGATGAAGCTTCTGGTTCCATTGACGAATTGACTGAACTTCTTTCAGATCAAAAAAATCCCGAAGATGATCTCATAATCAAAGATTTAAGCGATTCGATCAGCAATTTTCTTTTGAAAGAGAATAAAACCAACAGACAGCTTTTTATAAGAAGATATTGGTATTATAATTCAATAGAATCAATTGCCGAACAATTTGAAATGAATCCTAAAACGGTTACAACTGTCCTGTTCCGAATAAGAAAACGACTGAAAAAATACTTGGAGAAAGAGGGGTACGATTTATGAAAAAAGATAAATTCGATACTGCTATTAATGGTATCAATGAAGATTTGATCGCAGAGGCGGCGAACATTGTTCCCAAAAGAAAACGTCTTAATATCACAAGATACGCTTCGGCAGTTGCCGCGTGTGCCGTTTTTGCCGTTGGCGCCGCATTGGTCAAAAACCACGCTATGACTGTTCCCGAGTTATCGAAGCATGAAGAACACAGCGGCAGTATTGTGGAAAGTCAAGACATTAACAGTTATTCAGATCAATTTACATCTGAAACCGACAATGAAAAAAACGTCCTCAAGAATGTTTCTGATTTTCAGCCAATAACTGAAAACGTAAACTATTACGGTAAGGAAACTGCCGAAGCCCAACAGTTTAACGAGGATAAAGCGACAAGCGTTGATTTGAACGTAAATGAAAATGATAATGGCTGTAATTCTGATACGGTTATTCGGGAAGAACCTACATCAAATGTTGAGATCTCCGATACGGCTACAGATGTAAATGCCAACACTTCCGTTGCTGATATCCCTGATGAAACTGCAACAAATGTTGTAAACATTGAGCCAACCGTAAATACAAATGATAATGGTAACGCTCCTGATACGCCTGTTTATGATAATGGTGTTTGCGACAAACTGTGGTCAATAACCTTAAACGGTAAAACCTACGTTGAGAACCGCACGAGCGTGAGCGGATTCACACCAAATCAGTATCTCGGAACTATCGCTGAATTTGATGAAGCTTCCGGACCTTACGACACGTACAATACAGCTAACGAGGTTTACACAACGAACGAAAGCGAAACAGTTTTACTTATAAAACTTTCTGACGGTAAAACAGTAGCCCTGTCTTTATTGCAATGATCTGCTACAAAAGCCGCTATCTGCAAATCACAGATAGCGGCTTTTGCTATATTTCGTCATATAAAGGCTCGGCAGCTTTTTCTTCGTCAAGAGGTTCTCTTACAAAGGGGGTAAACTCCTCCGTACATGCGCCGTATTTCAGATAATTTTCCCTTGCCTGAGACAGGCTGACTTTATTTGCGCCGCCTGCCATATCGGGGTCACGGGTCTGACTTGCGTCGTCCTCCCAGAAGCATACGGGGCATACGTCATAGACGCCCTCCTCCCCGAGTGTATAGTATCCGCAGCAGGGACATTTAAATTTATCATTGATTCCCATACTCCACCTATTTCTTTTTCAGATATTCGTCGTATTTATCGCATATTTCCTTGGTTTCGCCGAAATCGACCTGTTTTCCCTTTTCAAGCCAAAGAACCTTGGTAGCCATTCGGCGTATCTGTGCCAGACTATGGGAAACAAGCAGGGTGGTCGCGCCGCCGTCTATTATTTCAAGCATTTTCTTTTCGCTCTTTTTTCGGAACGCTCCGTCGCCGACTGACAAAACCTCGTCAAGTATCAGTATTTCGGGCTTTACAAGACAAGCTATTGAGAAGGCGAGCCTTGACTTCATGCCCGAAGAAAGATGACTGAACTTTCTGTCCTCAAATTCTTTGAGTTCGGCAAATTCGATAATGCTGTCATAGGTCTGATTCATAAACTCACGGGTATAGCCGAGCATAGCTCCTCTTAAAAAAGTGTTTTCCCGAACCGTCAGATCGCCGTCAAAACCCGTGCCAAGCTCCAGAAGCGAGGCGATGCTGCCGCGGACAGCCATAGTTCCCGCTGTAGGCCGCATAATTCCCGAAATGACCTTGCAGAGAGTGGATTTGCCTGCTCCGTTAGTGCCGATGATCCCCAGAAGCTCGCCCTCGTTGAGGGAAAACGATATATCGTTCAAAGCCATAAATTCCTTCTGAACATACGTTCCCTTTATTTTCTGTATAATAACGTCTTTCAGCCCTATATTGGTAAAATCACCCACAATATAGGAGACCGAAACATTATTAAGTTCGATTTTCTTCATATAGTCACCCATTCCGCCGATATTATACGCTCAGATATAGTACATAAATTTATAATTATACTTTTTATATATAACCATACCGATGATAAGGACTGCCGCAGCATATCCTATACAAAGCAGATGGTATTTTACCCCGGGAATAACGCCGTCTATAACGATACGCCTGAAATACGTGATATAGACGTATACGGGATTAAAATAGAATAGCTTCTGTATCTTTTCGGGATATACGCTGACGGTGTAGAAAATTGCTGAAAGATACATGAGAAGCTGAGTAAAAATGTCGTAGAGATATTGTATATCCTTAAAAATAACAAACAGCGCCGACAAAATGAATCCCACGCCGATATTAAATATCAGCAGACACGCTACGGGGTACAGCAGCAGAAAAAACCTGAAAGAAAACGGTATACCGTCTATGGCAACGAAAATAAAGTAGATTATCAGCGTCAAGCCGAAGTTTATGCAGGAGGAAACCTCTTTTGACAGCATGAACAGGTACTTCGGGACGTTTATCTTTTTTATTATATTCGCATTCGACATAAGGGCGTGCATTCCGCCGTTGGTGGAGTCCTTGTAAAACGAGAATATCAGGTTTCCCGAAAACAGGTAAATGATGTAATGCTCGGTATTTCTGCCGAAAAATTTGGTAAACACCACCGCCATTACAGCAAGCTGGAGCAGCGGCGAAAGAATGCTCCAGAACATTCCGAGAATCGTGCGCTTGTATTTTTTCTTAAAATCACGCTTTACAAGCTCCGAAAAAAGAAACTGATATTTCTTTACCTGCCGTATCTGAGCAGTTAATTTTTGCAGCATTTATTCTCTCCTCTGTGAACCGGCTTCTTCCTGTTCAAGCTCACGTACAGTGCGCAGCTGTTCAAGCTGAGCCTCCGCAGTAGGGAAGCTGCCGTCTCTTTCATATATATCCATTTCAAGAAGCCGCAGAGACAAATAACGTTCGTCTCCGACTGCTCCTGTTTTCAGACTGCCTCTCGGGTAAACGTGGGTAAACCTGAAACCTATCTCGACCTTATTATCAGAACCGATGTACGACTTCGGAATATCAAGGATAATATAGTTGTTTTTCTTGCGGAAGATCTCCTCGTTCAACATCTGATGACCGTTGACATAGACCTTTGCGCCTATCCTGTACTGCTTGTAATAGTAATAAGGCTCATAGTAAAGCTGAACCGCAAGCCCGTTTCTGTTTGAGGGTATAAAAAAGCTGAAATGCGCTTTCTTTCGTACTATCCAGCGTCCCACCGGCGAGGGCATCTCGATTCCGTAGGTCGCAATATCAGGAAAACGCGCAAAGCTTATGGTGGTATTCACGGGCATCTGATAGAGCTTCTTAACATCGTTCTTCATGTTCTTAAGATAGTTGAAGAAACGCTCGCGGAATCCGCCGTTGTAATAGAAAAATGCGTCGCGTTTGGCTTTTTCATCGGGTTTGAGCTTGAAGCCCGTGCGGTAGTAGTCCTCCAGCTTGTCCATACACTCGTCTGCGGAATCGACCACATTGAAAATAAACTCCTCCTTGCCGCTGTACGGCTCGGCAAGGTCGGTCTTATGACCGTATTTCAGGCAGTCCTCACTGTCGGGGATATTGAGAAATATCGAGGGCTTGTGCTGAAACCACATCTCAAAGCACATGGAAGAATAGTCGGTTATGAGGATAGCCGCTTCCTTTTTCGCTCCCGCTATCTCATCGTCCTCCAATATCTGAACGCCGTCCAGAAGCTCGCTTCCGCAGACCTGCAAGACGCTGTGGTGGAGGGCTATTTTAAGAGTATAGCCGTTTTTCTCAACAAATTCCTTAAAGCGGGGATTTTCAAGAAAGCCCACGATAGTTCTGACGTAGACAGTGTTTTTCAACTCCGATTCCTCAATATTTTTGAGGTAACGGCGGTGCGTAAAATAAATGAAGATAACCTTTTTGGACTCCGCATTGTCCGCGCTGAGCAGATCCCAGCGGAAAAGACCGTTTTTCACAAGGTTATCCTCGGTATAGCAGGCGCGCTCCATGAAAATTTTCTTCTCAAAGTCGTTGCTTATCATAAGCTTATCGAACAAAAATGCGCTGTAGGAGGACTGAGAAATAAAATCGTCCTTAAAGAAAGTTATACCGTGCTGCGTAAAAAACGAGTACACATAGGGGCTTCTCTTGACAGCCTCGGTAATGCCGATACGAAGCGAATGCAAAACCTGAAAGCCGCCGCAGACGAACTTGACCGTCTTGAACAGTTCCTTCATAAAAAAAGCGAACTCCACTATTTTCTCGGGCGCGTAAGGAATGATGTTATCCCCGTATTTTTCCTTTATTTCACGGTATGCGGCACATTTTTCATTTATAATATAATAAGGCTCGAAATCAGCCCTGCCGTTTTCATAAAGATATTTAAAAAGCTCAAATTCATCCTGCGGAGAGGTATCTGCTTCAACGATAAAGTCGCAGCATATCACCTTGTTCCTCTTGGTGTCAAGCTGCATGGACTTGGCTATTTCATGGGCTATATATCGCCGAAAGACCATATCCCTTATCTGATTTATCTTTTCTGACATTATTCAGTATCCTTTCTTTTCAGAGCTTCTCATGCAGAACAGATTTTTGCTCTTGTAGTATTCCTCCATATTATAGCATATATGCGGCTTTATGTCAAGCAAGACATTTTTAGCAGATCTTTTCTGACGATCATCTGTTGTCGTTATTGAAATGAAACATAAAAACACCCTGCCGCTAAAGCGACAGAGTGTCATAATTTACTACAACCGTGGGTGTAACGTTATTTGTATATGTCAGCATACGCGTCGGGAATTGTTTCTGTAAATGTGTCGATCACAGTTTTACCGTCAGCTTCATAAACATTTATACTTTTAGGAACATATCTGCCGGCTTCAAGGTCTTCTCGCATCTTTCGGGCTTCCTCGCGCGTTTCAGGTCCTGCTATAAATTCTTCAAAATAAACATAACCCTCTCTGCCGTTATCTCCGATAACCGCAACAAGCCTCGGATTGTCCTCTATATATACCGAATCGCTTAAAATACCATATGTCTGTCCGTTTTTATTAACACTGTAATTGGTTTTGATGTGAGATATTTCCTCAGTCATATTTCTATCTTTGTAAACAACGTTCTTCTCTTTGAAGCCGTAAGCCAACGGAACTGATACAACAGATAATCCCATAACAAAAGAGAGCGTAACGATCGTTCCTTTTAAAAATCTTTTCATAGTTTACCTCCTACCATGAATAGTCAGATAAATTTCCGGTAGCTACCGGCTAGTATGTATTATAGCTAGAACCGTTCCAAATCCTTGCAAACCCATGTGAATAAAAACTGCCTGGATCTTTATTCATAGAAAACGTTTCGCTAACGAGATCAGACATACCTGCTGAAACTGATCCCGAATATCTCCATGAACTCTCAGCATAAATGTATCCATTTGAAAGACACAATACAGCACGAGCTCCAAAAGCATCGTCAAAAACATTCTGTGAAGCTGTAATATTAGTAGCAGCTCGGGCATACTTGCGATTCACATAGCCATCACTTTCAAGTCCAGTATATACTGAATTATCCATAATATAAGATACTCCGTTCAGAGTAGTATAAATAGAACCACCATGAAGTGACGAAGAAGCATATGTGTGCATAATGGGACAAAATCCCATGCTGCTAATTAATGCTCCACAAGTAAATGACTTGATAATTCTTTTCAAAAAGTTTAAATTTCTGTTTTCCATAACATTCCACCTATTTAATTTATACTATAATATATTTTCTTGAAATTGTCAACTGCAAACAAAAATCTTTGGCAGTTCTCACAATATCCCAACGAGATTTTATGCAAAATGTATAAAACGCAAATTTTCAAGACACACAAGGCGGACACGGCACGCCGTGTCCCTACATCAAGAAATTGCTTTTGGATCATTGTTTAAAATTTAAGCGGACAAGGAATAACTTTTATACAATTTAAAGTCCCATGCCAAAGAGGGCGTTCCCTACTAAAAATCAAATTGATGAAATTGGGGTAAATTCCCCCTGCTTCTGTAAAAATTCACATTTCTATATTGACAAACAGTCTGAAAAATGTTAAGATTAAATTAACAAAGGTGCAGAGAAAAAATATGCTGCATCTGATTGAGAGGGAATTTGATATGAAGAAATTAACCAAAGCTTTTGCGGCTTTAGCCTCGGCGATGGCTGTTGCCGCAGCAGGTACGTCGTCAGCCTTGAACACATTCATTGAACCGCCCGAAACAGCTTTAGCCGTTGACGACTGCAACGACGACTGGCTTCACGCAGAGGGAAGCCGTCTGTATGACATGAACGGCAACGAGGTATGGCTCACAGGCGCTAACTGGTTCGGACTTAACTGTTCGGAAAACGTTCCGCACGGTCTTTATGCCGCAGACGTAGACGTATTTCTGTCAGCTGCCGCAGACCACGGCATAAACGTTATCCGCTTTCCGATCTCATCGGAGCTTCTGGAATCATGGATGGAGGGTTCGCCCGACCCCGTAAGCTCCGTTCAGGCGTCCTACAATCCGCCGCAGGACATTGTCGGCGAGGACGGAACTATCACGCCTGCCGGAAAATACGGCGACATAAACCGTGACTTCGTTCTCGAGGACGGCAAAACCCTTAAGGACTCCATGCAGATATTCGATATTATCATGCAGAAGTGCAAGAAATACGGCGTTAAAGCGTTTATCGACATTCACAGCCCTCATTCGGACAACTCGGGTCACAACTACGAGCTGTGGTACGGCAAAGCGGGGATAACCACCGATCTCTGGATAGATACCCTTGTCTGGTTAGCCGATAAGTACAAAAACGACGATACGCTCCTCGGCTACGACCTGAAAAACGAACCCCACGGCAAGCGCGCCTACGATTCCGAATGTCCGACAAATATTGCAAAATGGGACGGCACGACCGATGAGAACAACTGGGCTTACGCCGCTACAAAATGCGCCAATGCAATACTCGAGGTCAACCCCCATGCGCTCATTATGATAGAGGGCGTTGAACAGTACCCGAAAACCGAAAAGGGATATACCTATGATACGCCCGATATATGGGACGCTCCCGCCGATAAATCGCCTTGGTACGGAGCATGGTGGGGCGGCAACCTCAGAGGAGTCAAGGATTATCCCATTACCCCCGACAGCGGAACAAGTCAGATAGTTTATTCGCCCCACGACTACGGCCCCTCGGTTTATGCACAAACATGGTTTGATAAGGATTTCACAACTCAGACGCTCCTTGACGACTACTGGTACGATACATGGGCGTACATCAACGATAAGGACATTGCTCCGCTGCTTATAGGCGAATGGGGCGGTCATATGGACAGCGGCAAGAATCAGAAGTGGATGGAACTGCTCAGAGACTACATGATAGATAACCACATTAATCATACGTTCTGGTGTCTGAACCCCAATTCGGGCGATACGGGCGGACTTCTCGGCACAGACTTCCTTACATGGGACGAGGAGAAATACGGTCTTTTCGAGCCTTCGCTCTGGCAGACCCAGACTACGGGAAAATACATCGGTCTTGACCATCAGGTCGCTCTGGGCGCAAACGGTCTGTCCCTCAACGAGTTCTACGCAAGCTACGCCAAAACTGAGGGCAGCAACCTCGACGGCGGAACTACCGCCGACGGCAAACCTGTTGAAAGCGATAAGCCGGCTCCCACAACTACTGCCAAACCGACTTCCGCACCTGAGACTAAACCCTCTGTTACGGAAACTAAACCGTCCGCTACAACTCCCGGCGTTATCCTCGGCGATGCAAACTGCGACGGAAAGGTCACTATCGCCGATTCTACAGCTATTTTGCAGGCTCTCGGAAATCCCGACAAGTACGGACTTTCCGCCGCGGGAGCAATTAACGCCGACTGCTGCGATCCCGGCGACGGTATCCTGCCCAGCGACGCCCTTGCAATTCAGAAAATCGACGCTAAACTCCTCTCCGAACTGCCAGAGATAACAAAATAGTCGTAAGATTTGTGCGGTCTGCAATAGCGGCGAGTATACTATAAAGGCGGTATAAAAATGAAATTTATAAAAAAACTCAGCGCAACTGTTCTTTCGGTATCTGTTTTTTCACTTTTATGTATGCCAATGTATTCCTGCCACGGCGCAGATACAAAGGAAAAACGCTTGTCCGCGGAAACTATCGGCTTCTATGAAACGTGGAAAGAAAAATATCTTGCACAGGATAGTTACGTTACCGATGAAACGCAGTATTACGTTTACTACGGCGAAGAACGGTACAGCGGCGGAAATTATTCCGTACCCGTAACGGTTTCCGAAGCTCACGGCTACGGAATGCTTATAATGGCGAGCATGGCTGACTACGACAAAAACGCAAAGTCCTACTTTGACGGAATGTACCGTTATTTTAAGGCTCATCCAAGCGATATAGGAGAAAACCTTATGTCGTGGCAGCAGTGCGACAACGGCACTGCTCTGATAGACGGTGCAAACGAAGGCGGCATGACGGGCGGTCCATGCGATTCAGCAGCGGACGGCGATATTGACATTGCCTACTCTCTGCTTATGGCTGATGCAGTCTGGGGCAGCGACGGCGAAATAGATTACCGCTCCGAAGCAGCAGCCGTCATCAATGATATTATGAAATACGAGGTCAATCACGAATACTGGACAATAACGCTCGGCGACTGGGTATCGGAATGCGATAAGACGGATAATTATTATTCCGCCGTAAGATGCTCCGATTTTATTGTACAGTATCTACCGATATTTGCCGAAGTGACGGGAGATGAGAACTGGCTCAAGGTCTACGATACGACATACGGTATCATTAACGGCATTGTAGACGAGTACAAGACCGGTATTCTGCCCGATTTCGTTATCAGGGATTCAAACGGCAGATATATCCCTGCTCCTGCCGATTTCCTTGAAAGCGAAAATGACGGAAATTATTACTACAACAGCTGCCGTACTCCTTGGCGTATAAGCATGGACTTCCTGATTAACGGAAATACGGACGCACTTGCTTTCGCCGAGGCTATAAATTCATTCATGATGAACGCTTCAAACGGCGACCCTTGGACGGTCAAAGCAGGCTACGCTCCCGACGGAACGGCGATCGAGGATTACAACGACCTCTGCTTTACTGCGCCGCTTCTGATTTCCGCCAAATGCACTGGAAATACGGAATGGCACGATAAAATACGCAATACCGTTCTGAATTACGGGGACGATGTTTATTACGGCGACACTATAAAAATGCTCTGCCTTATCGTTGACGACGACTGCTGGATAGTACCGGAGACAAAGAAAACAGGCGTTATCCTCGGCGATGCAAATTGCGACGGAAAGGTCACTATCGCCGATTCTACGGCTATTTTGCAGGCTCTCGGAAATCCCGACAAGTACGGACTTTCCGCCACGGGAGCAATTAACGCCGACTGCTGCGATCCCGGCGACGGTATCCTGCCCAGCGACGCCCTTGCAATTCAGAAAATAGACGCTAAACTCCTCTCCGAACTGCCCGAGATAACAAAGTAAACCACTATCCACAACTTTAACAGGGGGACTCTGCCCCCCTGCACCCCCTGCCAAAGGGGTGACCCCTTTGGAATCTCAGTTGTCGTAAATTTACCTGTATAAAGCCTTCTTATTTATTTGTAAATGTAAGTTCTTAGGAATCATAAGGGAATAAGTTGTGCGTTTATGCGCAGGATGAATTGTTCTGTGCAAGGCACACGACCGCAGGAATACTTGTCGTATTGCAAGGTCGTGCAACGCAGCACAGGGCAAATCAGACAAGCAGAAACGTGTAACTTATTTCTTTATGATTCCTTATGGCTTTATACAGGAAAATTTACGATATTGGGTTCTAAGAGTTGTCTCTTTAACAAAAAGTAAAGGGCAGCAAAATCCTCTTAAGTTGTAGATAGTGCATAAATAATATTCGGTCTCCCGAAAGTACCATGTACCCTCGAGAGACCGATATTTGTATTGCTATCATTTTTACTCTACTGATATGATATAATAGTAGACCGGCTGTCCGCCGTTGACCAGCATGACCTCGATCTTATCGCTGAGCTTTGACTGGAGAAGCTGCTGGAGTTCTTCGGCGTTTTCCTCGGTAACGTCCGAGCCGTAAATAACGGTAACGTAGCTTGCGCCGCTTTTTACAAGCTTTTTCACAAGCTTCAAAGCAGCCCTCGAAATATCCTTATCGGTAAAGGAAAGCTTGCCGTTGTCGAGAGCGAGTATCTCGCCTTCCTTTATGGAATGCCCCTCGAACTCGGAATCGCGGGCGGCAAAAGTGATAAGTCCCGTTGACACCTTTTCAAACGCCTTTGTCATATTTATGCGGTTTTCCGACAGATCGGCACATTCGTCAAACGCCATCATAGCGGAAATTCCCTGCGGTATAGTCCGTGTCTGAAGAACGCATACGTTGCGGTCGGTAAGCTTGACAGCCTGCTCCGCCGCCATGATGATATTTTTATTATTCGGGAGTACGAATACGGTTTTAGCCGGAGTCGAAAGAATAGCGCGAAGAATGTCGTCGGTGGAGGGATTCATAGTCTGACCGCCCTTTACAACTACGTCCGCACCTAAATCCTCGAACAATGAAACAAGACCGTGACCTGCCGCAACTGCTACGAATCCAAGTTCCTTCTCAGGTTCGGCAGGAGTAAAGCCCGCCTGAAGCTCCTGAACCTCCCTGACCTTATTTTCGTGCTGAATGCGCATATTTTCAATTTTCGGACGAGGGTCGTTGAGGAACACGCCGAATTCCAAAGCCTTTTGCAGAGCATTTCCGGGATTGTCGGTATGTACGTGTACCTTGATTATTTTTTCATCGTCCACCACAACAACGCAGTCTCCGATAGTTTCAAGGTACGCGCGAAGCATGAACGGATCGGGGCAATCCTCATTTTTTCGCAGCATAAATTCCGTGCAGTAGGTGTAAGTAATATCGCCGTCATATTCGCTTACGGCGGTGCGGAACGAATCTTCGGAGCGTTCGGCGGACTTTTCAGCAGGCTCTGCGATCTTGCCCCCTGCAAAAACATCGCTCATTGCACGTATGATAATTGCGAAGCCCATGCCGCCTGCGTCAACAACTCCAGCCTTTTTGAGCTGAGGGAGCATTTCGGTAGTTTTAGCGAGAACATTCTCCGCCTCGCCGCATACGTCCTGCCAGAAAAGGATGTCGCTGCTTGTGGATACAGCGGACTCCTTAGCCTTTGCGGCGGCAGCCTTTGAAACTGTAAGTATAGTACCCTCGACAGGCTTCATGACCGCCTTGTAAGCCGCCTGTACGCCCAGTTCAAGGGAATTTGCAAAGTGACTGCAATCCGCTTCGGAAAGTCCCGAAAGCCCCTTTGACATACCTCTGAAAAGCAGGGACAGGATAACGCCCGAGTTTCCCCTTGCTCCCCTCAGCAGCGCCGAAGCGGTAACGGAAGCGACCTCGGAAATATGCACGTTGTCGGGCATTCTTCTAAGCTCGTCAACGGCGTTTCCGATAGTCATGGACATATTCGTACCCGTGTCGCCGTCGGGAACGGGATATACGTTAAGCTCGTCAACCTCTCGTTTTCTGTTGTTTATGGTAATTGCGGCAGAAATAACCGCATCTCTGAATAAAGCGCCGTTTATCAAAATATAAACCTCCTGTTTTGCCACTGTATACAACTTTATCGAGGGACAGTGTTTTTTAGTTAACTGTTCAATTAATAATTATCAGGTAAATCGTTTTCAAGCAGGACTATTTTTTTCTTATCCGTTTGATATACCTGCACCTTTGCAAGTGCGTCGTTTAAATTATCGGCAACGTAAACCTTCTCCATATCATAGCCCGAAGCCTTTATGCCGTTATAAATAGGCACAGTCTGATTTTTACCGACAAGGACAATATAATCGCAGGCTTTCGCCGCCTCCTGTCCGAACTCGTAGTTAAGCTCCTCCTGCTTTGCCCCGAGTTCGACCATTCCGGGAGTTACAAGTATCCGGCAGGCATCGAAAAGTCCCAGTACGGCAAGAGCCGCACGGCATCCGTTGGGGTTGGAGTTGTAGGCGTCATCGATAAACGTCACGCCGTTTCCCTTATCCAAAAGCTGCAAACGGTGCGGAACTGCGGCTATACGCTTCACGGGCAGTACAAGCTTTTCCATTGGTATGCCCGTTCCGACAGCGTAAGCTATTGCGCCGAGAAGATTCTGCACGTTATGCTCGCCCAAAAGCTTTGTCGTATAGCGGCACGTCTGTCCCTCCGGCGAAATTACGATAAACTCCGTACCACGGTCGGAAACGGTAACGTCGGCAGCTCTCCAGTCGTTGCCCTCCCGCAAGCCGTAGGTCACGGCGTTGGGGTAATCGGGAGCTTTTTTGCGGATAAGCTCGTTATCGCCGTTGAGATAAATTTTTCCGAGAGCCGATATGCTGTCCGCAAGCTCGAATTTGGTATTTACAACATTCTCGATAGAACCGAAAGTCTCCAAATGCTGAGGTCCAACGGAAGTAATTATGCCGTCATGGGGATTCGCTATATCGCAAAGCTCCTTTATCTCGTGAACGCGTCTTGCGCCCATTTCACAGATAAAATATTCGTGAGTAGGCTTAAGGTCACGGCGGACTGTTATCGTAACGCCCATTGGAGTATTGAAGCTTTCGGGAGTTTTCAGAGTCTCGTACTGTGAGCTGAGAAGTTCGCTGAGATAAAATTTCATTGAAGTCTTGCCGTAGCTGCCCGTGATTCCAACTTTATGAAGATTCGGACAGGCGGCAAGCATTTTTTTAGCGTCGTTGATGTACCACTTCTGAATGGATTTTTCAAGCGGCTTGTTTATTATATTTGCAAGCGGTACAAGTATGGGAGTAAGATACAATGCACTTCCGATTGATAAAGCTCCCAAAAAAGTTGAAAGGGGTACTGCTGAATCAGGTAAACCAGAGGGTACGAAAACATGATAAATTGCCGGTGCGTAAAATATTGCAACCAATATAAAATAAGTAGTCATCATTCTTTTTACACGTGCTGTATATTTGAGTGGCTTTTTGAATTTTTTTGAGGGTTTATTGGCTATTATAAAAAACAAATTCATTGCACACAGCAGTGATAAAAACAATTTTTTCGGGAATATAAGCAACGCAAACTGTACTATGAAAAGTACAAGCGGAAAAATATATCTCTTGAAATTCTTTTTAATCCACCAACAATGCTCGGGGGTTTTGTAGCCGTTAAGCTGTAACATATGCAGTTCACGGAGTCCGTAAAATATTATGCCGACAAGTGCTATAACGGCGTATATGCAGAAAAATATAGTATACATCAAATAATCTCCTTATTCTTCAATCTTCATGAATGAACACATTACACGGTTGAAAGTATACTGCTGGTCAAGGAACGAATAATGCCCTGCGTTTTCGAGCTTTACAAGTCCGGCGTCGGGGATAAGCTTCTCCATTTTTTCGCCGTCCGAAAGCGGAGTAGCCGTATCGTTCACGCCCCATATAAGGAGCGTCGGGCATTTGATATTCGGCAAAAGCGGCTCTAAGTCCTCGTTTACCGTCTTGACAAGCACCTGTCTCATTAAGGGGGACGCCGCCGCATAGTCCGCGCTGCCCATTTTCTTGCGGAAGTTCTCCAGTGCGTCGGGAGCTATTTTCTGCACGATACCCATTGACAGTATCGCCTTGCCTGCCTTATAATAATAGGTGCGGAAGCTTTTTTTATTGCTTTTCGGCGGAAGTATTCCCGCGCTGTCAACAAGGATAATTTTCGTTATCTCAAAAGGCAGATCCTTGCGGCTGTTGAGCTTGATTATCACTCGTCCGCCGAAGGAATGTCCCAGAAGCATGACTTTTTTTGTATCGTGATCTTTAAGGAAGTCGATAACGAAATCCGCATAGTCGTCAACGCACCATGCAGAGGGCGGTTCTTCGCTTTCCCCAAAGCCCGGCATATCCATAGCGATAACCGTATATTTTTTGGAAAGCAGCTCGATAAGATTGGCGAAAAGCTTTATATTGCTGCCCCAGCCGTGGAGGAGTACGATAATGTCTCCCTCGCCTTTCTGTTCGTAATTTATTTTGATGCCGTTTACACTCTTTACCATTTCATCCTCCATATAAAGATGATATTCTATTCTATGTTTTCTTTCATTGGCGTATACACTACTTATTATATCACGGCGACAGCATATTGTCAATTGATTTGAAAGAAAAATCACGGAAATACCCCCTCCAAAGCGATCAGATATATTTTTTATTTTTAACTTAAAAAACTTCGTCTTTTTTGCCTTTTAAAATCACTTATATATAGGACGAGTTTCTATATTCGCAATTCTTCACTCTCAAAGCAGAAAAAATTAAATTTCCAAGGAGTTGATCATTATGAAAAAAACTGTCGCTTTTCTTGTCTCATCGCTTCTTTTGACCTCATGCAGCTCGCAAACCAAAGACAAAGCCGTTTCCGAACCCATAGAACAAGCTCCCACAGAGCATGTTTTTGTGGAATATCACGAAACTGATTTCACCGATGTTCCTGTAAAGCTTAATAAACAGGATACTGCGCCGCCTATAGCTGTGAAGTCATACGACCTGACGGGAATCGAATTTGAAAAAAAGCAGTCTCCGTGTAAGCTGCCCGAAAATCGTAACAAATATCTTCCGCAGATTATAATCGACGGGCAGAATATGTCTTTCGTGCTTGACGAAGAACCTCACCCTGACGCTGAAAAAAATTATTTTGACCCGCTTCTTGAACCTACTCTGCCGGATATAGCAGCGGAAGCCTTTGACGGTGAAAATCTGTACTATATTGCCGATTACGATAATATTTGCAGCGGATATACAAGCCACTGTTGTTATGATATTTACAAATACTCCATCGAGACAGGCGAAAACACATGCGTTTACAGTTGTTCCGATCTTTCCGCAAGAATGCCTTTTTCCATGAAGTGCTACAACGGCAGTCTTTGGCTGATGCGGCTCGACGAGGTTTACACGGTATTCCGTCTTGACGAGGAAAACGGCGAATTTACGGACTTCCACGATTTCCCAAAAGCAGACAACGCCTCGTTTTATCAGCACAGCGATGACGAGCTTATGGCGGCTTTTGTAAATTATACGGAAACTGAAAACGATACGTCGGAGGAATACGCCTTATGGGAATATCTCGTCGATTCGGGAGAATGGAACGAGATTTACAGAAGCGAATCAATGCCTGCAATGAACTGCGGAAAAATAATCAGCGAAAAATCCGATAACCGTACTATAAAAATCGAGAGCGAAGATTTTTTGCTGAACACAGAAATACGCGGCGCAAAGCTTAAAGCGGTTTCCGAAAATCAACTGACACTTATGTCGGAAGACAATATTTCCACAATTTTATATACATACAACCTGACGGATATGGAGAGATACGTTCTCGATGTCTCTAATGTGAGCAGATATATGTCCGTATATCCAATGGGCGATAATCTGATCATGGGCGGTATAAACGGCAGCCATTACTTTTATGCCATTCCTGAATTAGGTTCATATTTCAGCCTTATCAAAGCGGAGGACGATGAAGTTATCCGTGTACATCCCTACGGCGAAAAAACTGCGCTTATAAAATACAACATGGAAAATAACTATTTTACGTCACCCAACGGTTTGGTTTACGAGCCGGTAAACGCTCCCGTTCTCAAGGAACTGGTCGTTGTGGGCTAAATTACGCCAAATTATTTTGTTGTTTGCCATAAAATACAAGGAGAAAATATTATGAAAAAAATTATGACGATTATTGTTTCGACGCTTTTTTTGACCTCATGCAGTTCAAAAACCAACGACAACGCCGTTTCCGAACCCATAGAACAAGCTCCCACGGAACCTGTTTTCACGGAATATTCTGCCGATGAATTTACCGATATATCGGTAAATATCAATAAGCAGGACACGCCTCCGCCGGCAGAGATAAAGGAGTACGACCTTTCAGAAATAAGATTTGGTGAAAAAATTCCGCCATGTCATCTGCCCGAAAACCGAAAAGATTATTTTGAATTTCCGTTCGCCGTTCAGGACGGAAGTCAAGAAGCTGCTAATGAGGAGTACCTTGAAAAAAACAAAGAAGCTTTCGATACGCCCTGTAAACCGAATATTACAGCTGCCGCATTTGACGGCGAACGTATTTACTACATCGTTGACTACGACAATCATTCTTACATGAACTGCTCTCATTGCTTTGATATTTACAGATACGATCCGAAAACAAACGAAAATACATGTGTTTTTGAATATTCGGATGTTTCCGAATATATTGACCCCCTCCAGATAAAATGGCATGACGGCGGTATCTGGCTGAGCGGCAACGATTCGCTTGATTGGCTGAGCGGCAACGATTCGACCGATGCGGCAATATACCGTGTTGACGAGGAAACGGGCGAGATCACGAAAGTCAAGACGTTTGCAGACTGCTATTATGCCTCGTTTTATGAATACAGCGGCGACAGTCTTATTGTCGATATAAATACAAGTCATTACGAGCTTTGGAAACACAATGACGAAACAAATGAATGGGACAAGATCTACAGCGATGAAAAATTTCCGAAAATGTACTGCGGAGAAATTGTTTCCGAAAATGTTGCAGACCGTGAACTCACCATTGAATGCAACAGCTTCAAACTTAATACGGGACTTCGCAAAGGCAGTCTTGAAGCGGCTTCCCGAAACAATTTATCCTTTATAACTCTGGACAGCGTATCGTCCACGCTCTATACCTACAATCTGCCCGAAAAAGAACGCTATATCCTCGACCTGACAGGCATCGGCGAATCCATACGCGCATATCCTCTCGGCGACAACGTGATATTGAAACAGGGCGACGGCTATTTTGCGTATGTTATTCCCGAGCTTGGAGCAGTATTCAGCCTGATGAGTTCAAGTATGGACGAGACGGCATATTCCGCAATACACGGCAGAAAAGCTGCTCTTTTGAAAACTGCCGAACCGAAGAACATAAGTTTTTCAACCGGCAACATAAATTTCAACACCTCGAAAGAGCCGCTGCTCAAAAAATTGCTGATTATTGAAGAATAGATTTTAAAAGCATCGTCTACAACTTAAGCTAACTAACATTGGGATTCCAAAGGGACGGTGTCCCTTTGGCGGAGTCCAGAGGCAGCGCCTCTGGTGGGGTGCGGGGCAAAGCCCTGCATAGCGTTTAAGCGCTCCGCAAAGGGTGAATTTCAAAACAGTCCTGCGGACTGTTTTGAAAGAGGGCACGCCGTGTCCCTACAAATTCAGAGTTTCGCACTTTTTTAAAAATTGATCTCCATGTTAAAATTTACTTCCGTCTTGACATTTTTTCAATTTATGCTATAATAAGTATAACCGCAGACAATGTTCGCCGTCTAAAGAGTGGGGACATTGTCTGCAATTATATGTAATAAAGGGGAGGGAAATAAATGGCTTCCGATCTGTTTTCGGACATTGAATACCTGAAAGGCGTAGGAAAAGCTAAAGGTGAAAAATACCGCAAACTCGGGATAACGACACCTTATGAACTGCTGTACCATATACCGAGGGATTATCTGGATTTCCGCACGCATGTCCCGATAATGCAGGCGGAGCTTGAAGCGTTCAACATTCTTAAGCTCACCATTACAAAAAAACTTCCCCCGAAAAGAATAAGAAGCGGTCTTGTTGTATGCAACGCCGCCGCTACGGACGGTATAGACAATATTCTCGTTGTCGTCTACAATAACGTCTACAGCTTTCACGCCATGAAAGAGTTTCAGACCTATTATATGTACGGCAAGGTCACAGGCGGCTTTACGCAGCGGGAAATTTTCTCGCCGACCTATATCTCCGCCGATTCGCCCGAGCTTATCCAGCCGCTTTACAAGCTTACGCAGGGACTTGCGGTAAACGCCGTCCGCACAAATATGAAGCAGGCTATTGCGCTTCTGCAAAGCTCCCCTTTTGAAACGCTGCCCGAATATATCAGAAAAAAATACGATCTCCCCGAGCTTGTATGGGCGCTGAAAAACATACACTTCCCCGAAAGCGGTAAGTCCGCCGAATATGCGCGCAGACGCATCGCTTTTGAGGAGCTTCTGAAATTCCAGCTCGGTATGCTCATGCTTAAACTCCGCAGAAAAAGCTCTACGCCGTTTGTCATGGACAGCTCGCTGTCTATGGCGGATTTCTACGCCGCTCTCCCCTTTGAACTGACCGAGGGACAGTCCAACGCCGTAAATGAAATTATTGCCGACCTTTGCAGCGGTTCTTCCATGAATCGGCTTCTACAGGGCGATGTCGGAAGCGGCAAGACCGCCGTTGCCGCCGCCGCCTGCTGCTTTGCAGCAAAAAACGGCTTTCAGTCGGCGATAATGGCTCCTACTGAAATTCTCGCCGTTCAGCATTTCAAGACCTTCAAAGCCTTTCTTGAACCGCTGGGTATCAGCGTTGCCCTGCTTACGGGTTCAACGCCGCCGAAACAAAAGTCCGAAATACGCCAAATGCTCCTTTCTGGAGAAATAAACGTCATTGCAGGCACTCATGCGATAATTCAGAAGGACGTGGAATACAAGGCTCTCGGACTTGTTATAACCGATGAACAGCATCGCTTCGGCGTAGCTCAGAGGGCGGCTCTTGCGGAAAAAGGGGATTCCCCTCACCGCCTGATAATGTCCGCTACTCCCATACCCCGTACCCTTGCTCTGAATATCTTCGGCGATCTCGACGTAACGAGCATACGGCAGCTCCCGAAAGGCAGAAGTCCTGTAAAGACCTATGCCGTTACGGGTAAAAAGCGTGAGGGAGCGTTCGGATTTCTCCGTGCAAGACTTGACGAGGGCAGACAGGCTTATGTGGTATGCCCTATGATAGAGGATTCGGAAAGCGAGCTTTTCGCCGTCAGATCATATGCGGAAAACGCCGCCGCAACTACCTTGAAAGGCTATTCAACGGCTCTGCTTCACGGCAAAATGAAGCCTGCCGAAAAAGAAGATGTCATGGAAAGATTCAGTCGGGGCGAGATACAGGCTCTTATATGTACGACCGTTGTGGAAGTCGGCGTAGACGTGCCTAATGCGGCTGTCATGATAATAGAAAATGCCGAGAGATTCGGACTTTCTCAGCTTCACCAACTGCGCGGACGCGTTGGCAGAGGAAAATTTGAAAGTACCTGCATTCTTATAACCGACAATAAAAACGAGGACTGCATCCGCCGCATGAAAATAATATCGTCTACTACGGACGGCTTTAAAATAGCTCAGGAGGACTTGGAACTGCGAGGTCCGGGCGACTTTTTCGGCAGCGCACAGCACGGTCTGCCGCCGCTGAAAACCGCTTCGGCTGCGGACGTTACCGAGCTTTCCGAGGAGGTGCGCCGCTGCGCCGAGGAGCTTCTGCGCAGCGATCCTGCCCTCGACAGACCCGAACACAGAGCAATTAAAATAGATACCCTTAAATTGTTCAATAAAGACGTTGTGGGCTGAATGCGCGATTGTCACTAACTTAAGAGATTCCAAAGGAGCGACCCCTTTGGAATCTCTTAAGTTGTGGATATTGGCTTCCGAGGAGGTCTGATATACTCCCAAATTTATAACAGCGAAATTAGTAAATAATTATTTTTTCAAAAAATATATTTAAATCTATTGTAAAAATCTTTTTCATATGATATAATATAAGTGTATAACTAAAAATCACAATGCTTATGGCAAAAAAAGGGGTGTGCTGAATGGTCAGTTTTGAAAATCATATCGGTCAGATCTCCGTTTCCGAGGGATATATCACCGAGCTTGTACGCCATGCGGTGTGCAGCTGCTTCGGCGTTGCGGACGTATGCAGCGTAAGTACTTTCCGCTCCGCCGTTTCCGCTCTGACAAGGGGAAAGCTTTTCAAGCGCAAAGGCGTCGTCGTCCGCACCGATAAGGACGGCGGATTTTCTATAGACCTCCATATAAAAGTCACTTACGGCACAAATATAGCCGCCGCTGTCAGCAGTATAACCCATAAGGTGGCTTTCACCGTGGAGGAAGCTACAGATATGCAGGTAAACGCTGTCAATGTCTATGTTGACGAAATGTCTAATTGAGTGACAGCCGATAATTTATCAAGAGTAAGGAGATAGTCATATTATGAAGATCAATCTTGCCGTCCTTTTCGGAGGACGCAGCGTAGAACATGAGGTATCAATAATTTCGGCAGTTCAGGCTATGGCGAACCTGAACAAGGAAAAATACAATATCATTCCCGTGTATATGACAAAGAAAAGCGAATTTTATACGGGAGAAAAGCTCACGGACATCAACAGCTTCAGGGACATTCCGGCGCTTCTGAACGAGTGTACCGAGTGCGTATTCGTCCGCAGCGAGGGCAAAGTGCAGCTTATCCGCCGTAAAATGAAAAAATTCGGCGCAAATCTGATCTCCGATATTGACGTTGCGTTCCCTATAGTTCACGGAACGAACGTTGAGGACGGCGCATTGCAGGGCTACTTGCAGACCCTCGACCTGCCCTACGTAGGCTGCGACGTCCTTGCGTCCGCAGTCGGTATGGATAAATATGTCATGAAAATACTGCTGAAGGAAGCAGGCTTCCCCGTGCTGGACTGCTGCCGTTTTGCCGCATACGACCTTGACAGAGCCGAGGAATGTGCGGACGAGGTAGAGAAGAAATTCGGCTACCCCGTTATAGTAAAGCCTATTAACCTCGGTTCAAGCGTGGGCATCTCAAAGGCTAAGGACAGGAGCAGTCTTATCAGAGCTATGGAGGACGCTTTAGCATTCTCAGACAGGATACTTGTCGAGCCTGCCGTAGTTCAGCTCAAAGAGATCAACTGCTCCGTTGTGGGAGACAGCGAAAACGCCGAAGCTTCGGTATGCGAAGAACCAGTACAGGCAAGCAACGAGGATATTCTCAGCTTCGAGCAGAAGTACGTGGGCGGCGGAAAATCGGGCGGCAGCAAGGGAATGGCTTCTCTTAAAAGAAAGATCCCTGCCGATATACTCCCCGAACAGGAAAACACCATACGCAGGCTTGCGGTGGACGCTTTCCGTTATCTCGGCTGCTGCGGCGTAACGAGAATAGACTTTATGATAGACATGGCGTCCGACAAAATTTACATAAACGAAGTAAATACTATCCCCGGCTCGTTGGCTTTCTACCTTTGGGAACCCAAGGGAGTTAAGTATACCGAGCTTCTGGAGCGTATGATACAGCTTGCTCTGAAACGTCACCGTCAGTCCGAAAAGATAAATTACACATTCGACAATAATATCCTTGCGATGGGCGGCAGCTTCGGCGCAAAAGGCTCTAAAATGTAATACGGGAAAAATACCTGCTATATATCCGGCATAGCGGTTTATACAGCAAGAAAATAGGTGATCAAAATGACTGAAAAAGAAAAACAGCAGGCAGGCGAGCTTTACAACGGCAATGATAAGGAACTCGTTGCAGAAAGAGTTGCCGCAAAAAAACTCTGCGCCGAATACAACTCCGCAACCTACAACGACTATCAGAAAAAGGAACGCATTCTCGACAGACTTCTTGCGCTGAGAGGCGAGAATACATGGATAGAATCAAACTTTTTCTGCGATTACGGCTACAATATCGTTATCGGCGACAATTTTTACGCAAACCACAATTGCGTCATTCTTGACTGCGCGGACGTTGTTTTCGGCGATAACGTGTTCATTGGTCCGAACTGCGGTTTCTACACGGCAGGTCACCCCATTGACGCCGAACAGCGCAACAGCGGACTCGAATACGCCAAACCCATTAAAATCGGCAGCGACGTCTGGATCGGCGGTAACGTCTGCGTTATGCCCGGAGTAACTATCGGCGACAACGTGGTTATCGGCGGAGGTTCGGTAGTCGTAAGCGATATTCCCTCGGGAACGGTCGCTGTCGGCAATCCCTGCAAGGTGATAAGAAAAATCACTGAGGCAGACAAAATTATTTAACGTCAAAGACGACGTTATTATAAATATACACTGTTCATAACTTAACGGGATTTTGTTTCTCCATATTTCTTGACAGAGAGTTAACTTTTGGCGTCCATTCTCGTGTAGTTGTCCGCATAATGCCATGCTAAAAAAGTCTTGAAAATAAATAAGGGCATTATGCGGACAATTACACGACAATTGAGATTCCAAAGGGGTCACCCCTTTGGCAGGGAGTGCAGGGGGACAGAGTCCCCCGCTAAAGTTGTAAACAGTGTATTACAAATAATTAATTTGACAAAGGACGGTAGAGAAAAATGTTTGAAATTCTCGAAAAGAAAAGTCTCAACCCGACTGTCACGCTCATGAAAATAAACGCCCCGAGAGTTGCCAAAAAGGCTGAACCGGGACAGTTTATTATCCTGAGAACAGATAGTGACGGCGAGCGTATTCCCCTTACAATTGCAGATTACGACCGCAATAACGGTACGGTCACAATTATTTTCCAGATCGTCGGTGCTACAACGGAAAAACTCAATCATCTGAACGCCGGCGACTGCCTTCACGATTTCGTAGGTCCTCTTGGACGAGCTACCGAAACCGAGGGCTTGAAAAAAGTCGCTGTCGTAGGCGGCGGAGTTGGCTGCGCTATAGCGTATCCCGTAGCAAAGAAGCTTCATAGCCTTGGCGTTGAAGTCCACTCGATAGTCGGCTTCAGAAATAAGGATCTTGTTATTCTGGAGGACGAGTTCAAAGCCGCTTCATCTAAATTTGTACTTATGTCCGACGACGGCTCAGTCGGCGAAAAAGGTCTTGTTACCGACGCTCTCAAAAAGCTTATTGAAAGCGGCGAAAAATACGACCGTGTTATTACTATAGGCCCTCTTATCATGATGAAATTCGTCTGCAAGCTCACTAAAGAGTATAACGTGCCTACTGTTGCTTCAATGAATCCGATCATGATAGACGGAACCGGAATGTGCGGAGGCTGCCGTCTTTCTGTCGGCGGAGAAACTAAGTTCGCCTGCGTTGACGGCCCTGAATTTGACGGTCACCTTATCGACTTTGACGAAGCTATGGCGCGAGGCGCAAGCTATAAGCCTTTTGAACGCAAAGCTCATGAAGATACATGCAATCTTTTCAAGGGGGTAAAGTGAAATGCCTAACATGTCTTTAATTAAAAACGAAATGCCCGTGCAGTCTCCCGACGTCAGAAACAAGAATTTCAAAGAGGTTGCTTTGGGCTACACCGAGGAACAGGCGATAGACGAGGCTAAACGATGCCTTAACTGCAAAAATAAGCCCTGCGTTACGGGCTGTCCTGTTCAGATAGATATTCCTGCTTTTATTTCCGAGGTCGCAAAGGGCAGCTTTGAGGAGGCTTACAAAATAATTACGAAATCAAGCTCTCTCCCCGCTGTATGCGGACGCGTATGCCCTCAGGAAACACAGTGCGAAAGCAAGTGCGTAAGGGGCAAAAAAGGCGAACCTGTGGCTATAGGACGACTTGAAAGATACGTTGCCGACCGTCACAATGCAATGTCCGAAACTGCGGTTGAAAAGCCTGCGTCAAACGGTCACAAGGCGGCTGTTATCGGCTCGGGTCCGTCAGGACTTGCCTGTGCAGGCGACCTTGCCAAAAAAGGCTACGATGTTACGGTTTTTGAAGCTCTCCACGTTGCAGGCGGCGTACTTTCATACGGCATACCCGAGTTCAGACTTCCTAAATCTATCGTTCAGAAAGAAATAGAGGGACTTAAGGCTCTCGGCGTTAAGGTCGAGACAAATACTGTTGTCGGAAAAACTGTTTCAATTGACGAACTTATGAAAGAGGAAGGCTTCGAGACTGTATTCATCGGCTCTGGCGCAGGACTTCCACGTTTCATGAGGATCCCCGGCGAGAATCTCAACGGCGTTTATTCAGCCAACGAATTTCTGACGAGAATAAACCTCATGAAAGCCTATAGAGCCGATTCTGCCACCCCTATCAATGCAGGTACTAAGGCTGTCGTTGTAGGCGGCGGAAACGTTGCTATGGACGCTGCACGATGCGCTAAAAGACTGGGTGCGGATGTTACTATAGTTTACAGACGTACAGAAAACGAGCTGCCTGCTCGTGCAGAGGAAGTCGAACACGCCAAAGAAGAAGGTATCAAGTTCAGATTTCTCACAAATCCCACTGAGATCACGGCAACGGAAAACGGCTGGGTAAAGAGCGTTGTATGTCAGCAAATGGAGCTTTCCGAACCTGATGCAAGCGGACGCGCCAAGCCTGTACCGATCGAGGGAGCATTTATAGACGTTGAAGCGGACTGCGTTATCATGTCTATAGGAACTTCGCCAAATCCCCTTATCAAGTCAACTACAGAGGGACTTGATACTCAGAAGTGGGGCGGTATTATTGCCGATGAAAACGGTCTGACATCATGCAAGGGCGTATATGCAGGCGGCGATGCCGTAACGGGAGCTGCTACGGTTATCCTCGCAATGGGAGCCGGTAAAAAGGCTGCCGCTGCAATGGACGAATACATGCAGAACAATTAAAATTAAATCGCTTATGGCTTCGTTTAAGTCATAAGCGATTTTTTACAAATTATGGTGATCTTATTAAAATCAGAACAAGTTCACTGATAAAAATTTCCACATTAAAAAAGGCCAATGCATTGCATTGACCTTTTGGCTCCCCCTGCCCGGCTCGAACGGGCGACAACTCGGTTAACAGCCGAGTGCTCTACCGACTGAGCTAAGGAGGAATATAAAAACCGGCACTTTATTACTTTCCCGGGCCGTCACCAGCCAAGTATCATCATCGTTAATGAGCTTAACTTCCGTGTTCGGAATGGGAACGGGTGTGACCTCATTGCCATAAGCACCGATTTTTTGGTGACTCGTACCAGAATCGAACTGGTGTTACCGGCGTGAGAGGCCGGTGTCTTAACCGCTTGACCAACGAGCCGGTGGTGCACCATCGGGGACTCGAACCCAGGACCCACTGATTAAGAGTCAGTTGCTCTACCAACTGAGCTAATGGTGCATTTCATATTGCTTTAATATTATATCACAAATCCAAAGATTTGTCAAGCCTTTTTTGAAAATTTTTTCAAAGAAATTTCAAACTGAAAAAGAAAGAAGTAAAAATCAAGAGAGAACAAACAAAAGGAAAAGCCCTCGACCGATTAGTACCAGCAA
>CANQVK010000009.1 GCA_947627275.1 uncultured Ruminococcus sp.
GCAACATGCGGTTCAACATCCGGCAGCGTGCGGTTTTAAGTCCGTGCAGTTGCGGTTATGCGGTCGGCATATACAAACCGCACCAATACAGCATTTCAAATGCATAGAATGACATCGGCTTGTCCATTACTTCCTCAATGAATTTCAGGTATTCCTCCTTCGTCCAGAACTCCATCTCTCTTGCATCCTTTTTGCCCATACTGCCTGCCTTGACAACAGGGTTGCACCGTAAACCATAATATTTTACGGCATGATTGAAGACGGCAGAAAGCTGGCTGTTAATCGTTCTGAGGTATGCCGGTGAATATGGCTTGCCCTTGTCATTGCGATAGCCAAGCATCTGGTTCTGCCATTTCAGAACATCGGCAGCCTTAATATTGCTCAGTGCCATTTTCCCAAAATAGGGAAGTATTGCGGAATTTATGATTGCATTTTTGGTCTGCCAGGTGTGTTCCCTGATTTTGTGGAGCATATCCTGACGATATGCTTCAACAAAACTTTCAAAGGTCATGTTCAGGTCGTTGCTTTCACTGAGTGTAAACTCTCTTTCCCACTCCATAGCGGCTTTCTTTGTTTTGAAGCCTCGTTTGGTCTTTTTCCTGTGTAAACTTGTATAGCAGGAAACATAATATGTACCACGTTCTTTATCCTTGTAAACTGGCATGATACAACCTCTCCTTTCTCGGTATAATTGTAGATTTTTTTCTGCAAATACTTCTTGCTGACCTTTCCGGAAACAGCAATAAGGCTCTTTGCACGTACATATCAAAATAAGGAAAATCATTCCCTCATGTAATATGCGTTAACATAGAACAGACAGTCATAATGGCATATATCAACGTCTGCCGAAAATTTCTTGTCCCTGACAACATATGTATCATAGAATGCTTTTTGAGATTTCAGACTGCTCCATGACGAGATGTATTTTTCAGCCTGCTTTCTGTCTGCACTGTCGTAGATGAAACCCTGAATCTCGAATGCCTTTGAGCGTGACATTTTTGCACCCTCAGTGATAAACTTTTTTTTTGCAGCTTTAAATGTGCTTACCTTAAAGCTTCTTGAATTGATTTTTACTTCAAACATAATAGTTTCTCCTTTGTAAGCTTGTATACCAGGGAACGTAGTATGTACCACGTTCCCTACTCTTGTAAACAGGCATTATACAGCCTCCTTTTCCTCGGTATAGCCGTAGATTCTTTCGTTCAGATACTTTCTGCTGACCTTTCCCGGAATGGTCACACATCCTTTTGCTGCAAGTTTCTGATTCCACTCCTGGATCATCATGTAAGCCTTGCTCTTGGAAACGCCAAGCATTTCGGCTACCTCCTGTGCCGTGTAAAATAGTTTTGCCATGTCAATCTTTCCTTTCTGAATTTAATTTTAATATATATAAAGCCTTAGGTTATGATTCCTTGACTTTATTAGAACGCTTCTGTAGCGTTTTTTCGTGAACTGGCTGTGAATTTTTCATTCCTTATAGCATCAGTGGCTTTTAATTTGTAGAGTGTGTTGCCACACAAGCGTTGCACCATAATGACAACACACCCTATTATACCTTTTTCACTGCCTTCAGTGACAATTACTTACGGATTTTCTCACGGAGAACGGCACGTTTGATTGGTGGAAACCACTCCATAAATGTTGCATTAGACATATTAACTACAGTGGTTGAAATCACATTCCTAAATCCTTGCTTTTCTACTAAACTCATGTTAACACCTCCTCTCTTTTTTCGATTAGACCCTTAAATTAAACACATCCTCCTTTCAAACATTTAAGGTCACGTACTATATTAGAACGCATCTGAGATTTAACGAATGGCATTTTTTTAACGTCCTCACTTGATTAGCAACGTCCCTCCATGTAAAACAACGTCCCCCCTATGTAAAAGAAATATTCTCACAGTGAGTCGATTTTTATATCAAAATTCAGGCTGTTTTTGTGCTAATTTTGCCCCGATTTAGTGAATTATGCATAAATTTCAATTTCAAGAAAGCCAAAAATTCTAAAATCACGACAAAAAATCAGGCGCTTTCAAAATAGCTAAAATCCAAAAATGAGCAAAAAAAGCACATCCAATTGATTTGACTGTGCTTATCTGGTGCGATGTACTTATGTGATATATTTCACTGAGCGTTTGCGTGTGGTTTTCAGTAAGGACAATGAGGGAGCAGATTTGCATTGTTCTCTGCTACTAAATTAAGTCCACTCTATTTTATAATTATAAATATAGTACGTTTCTGACCGCACTTAAAATTTCCTCTCTGAATTTTGGCAAAAAAATAAAAGCACGAAGCTTTTGAAACATGATATACACTTGTAATCAAGAATGTGCGAAACTGATTGAAATCTTTTTTAAAACGACCAAAATAAACATAGTGATTCCTGTAAAATTCAAACCTCTTTCATCACAATGATCTATGTGAAAAATACCACATTACCTAAATTCCTGTACTCTCATCCTTTTGAACAATGCCCCTTAAAATTTTATATGTCAATTGCAGAATATTTCAAAGTTGATTCAATTCTCAAACTTTCGTAAGGTTTTTTACATACATTTTGTTTTTCATTTTTTGCAGGTGGATTTTACCCCACTGCTTCAATAAGTTTTACCCCCATGAACCCCATATTTGAAAATTCCATAGAATTTTACTTCTATGACCTCAGGGTATATGTCCCCCAAATAATTTCTATAAGGCTATCCATAAACCACTTTATTATGACTATTTCAAAAGTGCTTCTAATTAACTTTCTAAAAAGGCAAAAAATAAAAGCCCTAACGGCTTTGGATATGCAGTATAAACAATATTCTTGACCATTTGAATAATTTGATGTGCCGGAAACCTCTAAACGTTTATAACCATAGTACTGACTTGCACCTGCTGTTTGTTGGACGTCTAAGCCGTTTCCATTTGCACCATGGGGACTGGCTAAACCTGTAAAATATCTCTGCCCACCATCTGCATTATAACCGATGCCATCTTTATAGGCTGCCTCGTATTGATTAATTCTAAGCTGGCTGCCACCAAGTTGGGATAGGTTAACAGTGCCATCGGTTTCAGCTATATTGCTTGTCGATATCATGTTGGAGGCTTTTAACATTGCGTTATCTTCCGAACTTGCTTCTGGATAGTTTTTATTAGATAAATACCATGCTGTCGCTTTGTAACCATTGATTGGCTGTTCATCTGTTATTGTCACTTTATCGGAAACGTTGTTTCTAACAAATGAATAGGAGTCACCATTCTTTATATCTTTGATTTCAGTGAAATAGCCTGTCGTTGGGTCTTTGTAAAGATCAGCATATAGTTTAATGATGGTCTTTTCGCCCGTGGTTTTATTCTCATCTTTTGGTTCTTCTGGATAATATGGTACGTTTGGTTTATTTGTTTCTATGTCGAATGTATCTATTGGAATGCTGGTTACCATGTCCTTTAACCAGAAAATTTGCATCGCATAACCTTGTGTTCTGTAACTGAAATTATATGTTATCGGAGTGTAGCTAAGTTTCTCCATCCAAGAACCATCGCCGTAAGATATTGCACTTCCATCAGTTTCCTTAAACTGCCCCGGAACGGAAACGCCTAAGACATTCTTCATTGCTGCTTCCATTTCAGTGTCTAAGTATTCTGTTCTCTTAATCTGAAAGTTGTTAGCAAGGCTTGAAAATCTATCACGTATAGTCCATGCATTACCAGGGTCTCTGTGATTTTCAACTAAGTTCCCCTCAACATAACCATACCATGAGGCTACGTATCTATTACCTGTAGTTTGATAGCTGGCATCAGGATTTGCTAAAAATAAGACAGGTTCTACAACTAAGAATGTGTTGTTCATGTTTATTCCATTTAATTTATTATTATAGAACGACATCATGAAAAAGAAATAACGAGACTGGGCTTCACCATTGTATGTTCCTGCCTCCTCCATAAACCAATTATAAAAGAGTTTACCATTTATCTTTAGTCCACCTTCACCTTCAGTGAAAAATGTTTCATCGGATTTACCACCTGCTTGAAGATGTTTTTGTATGTCCATGGAAGAAATTTCACCATGTTTGCCTTTATTTATTAGGTCTATTATGCTTTTGTCAAAGTCAGTATCTCGAAAACATGAGATGTTTTCCTTTTCAGCTACTGGAGCATACCTAGTATACGAGTTAATGTAATTATAATTTGGAACGTCAGATATAACGTAGCCATATCTATCTATTTGATAATCCCAAACATCTATATAGTAATCACCATAAATATTAGGGATTACTTTTGTTTCTCCTGATGAATCTTTGCTCACGAGTGAAAACCTTAATCCTATGTTTTCGTCATTCATAGCATCGTCAGTTACTGAGGTTGCTGTTCCTCCTCCACCAAAGCCACCACCTGCACCACCGCCGGAACCTGCAAAGGCGATTAGGTTTGGTGGGATAAACGTGAATGTTAGTATTAGAGCTAACATGAATACTGACACTCTTGAAATGAATGTTTTATGCTTCATAATGCTTTTTCCTCCTTGCTTGTTAAATAGGATGAGAGACTAAACGTGTAGTCTCTCGCAGTTGTAATTTTACTGTATAGTCCGCATATTTAATACTTTTACACTGTCCGGTCTAAGTATGTAACATAAACCTTTTGACTTAAACATACACTCTGTATTTGTGTACATTTTTAATGACTTATCTATACCGTGTATTCTTACACCTGTATATGTTCTCAATAAGTAATTAACTAACTTAGAGTCTGTTATATCAGCCTTTTTAACATTGCTTCTCTTTATAATTTCATTCATCATTCTATAAGCCGATGGATGAAGTGTATCAAACATCTTCTGCGTATTGTAGGATATCTTAACAAGTACTTCTGTTTGTTCATTTACAGTGGTTGCAATATTTGAATACTCAAATGCTTTTATCGGCTTTTCGTATTTTCCCTCCTTCAATAATCGTGCTTTTGTCTCAGTAAGCGCTGTGTATAATATTATCTCATTAACTCCTTCGAACTCCACTTCTATTCCTCCTAAAAAATCATAGTCGTCATATAATATTATATCACAGTCAAATTGTTTTTTCAAGTCTTTGTCCATATGTTTTCCTCCTTTCCTTATAAAAATCAATGAGAGACTAAACTTGTGGTCTCTCATGTATTTAATGCCTTATAAAAAGGAAATGAGAGGCTAAAATCCTCTCACATGTGTTTTACAATTATCTAAGATGTATATCAGAGAAGTCATCGTCTGGCTCTTCATACCAGTTGTTATCATCCCAGTCTGCCTCCCAGTTTCCGCCACCTGAACCTCCGCCATTATTCGCAGGTGGTTCAACTGGAGGTGTGTATGTTGGGACATCCTCAGGTGGTTCAACTGGAGGTGTATAAACAGGTGTGTCGTTATTGCTTGATCCACCGCCATTATCCTCAGGTGTTTCAGCTGGAGGTGTGTATGTTTGGGTATCAGCAGGTGGATTGACTGGTGTTTCAGCTGGAGGTGTGTCGTTGTTGCTTGATTCACCGTCATTTGATTGGGTGTCCTGTGGCTTACCGTATTTATCTGTTACGTGGTCTATAAACTCTCTTTCTGAGATTTCCTCTGGCTTTAAGTCCTTGGTAAAATCTTCATATTCCTTTACAAACGTGTCCTTGTCACAAGTTAGGTTATCCTTGTTTTCTTCCCAAATCTGATTAAGGTAATCTTCTTTTTCCTTTTCAGCAAGTTCCTCGGCAAATGCAATGGAATAACTTTCCTCGATGCTCTCCTCAAACTCCTCAGGTGTCATTCCGCCAGAGATTTCCTTGATGTAATCGGCTATAAACTGCTCTTTAGTTACGCTCATGTCATTGGCATCCTGCTTGTTCCACAACTCCTCTGCCTGTGCTTCAAGTACCTGTGTGGAACCTTTATCTGCGTTATTCAACAGATAACCGTTGTCCTCATAGTACTGGTTGAATGCATTCACTATGATTGAAATTGCCTCTGCCTTGGTGATGCCCTCATTCCAACGGGTTTCTGGGGTGATGATGCCCTTTTCTACTGCCATTACGAGAGATTTGTAAAGTTCCTCGGTAACGCCCTTGTCTACGTTGTCTAAACTATGCTTTAATGTATAGGCATTGCAACGGTCTGAACCTGCGATTTTCAGTTCTGCTGAAAGGTCGCCTGCATTGGTGCAGTCCTTCAATGATGCTGAGGTTGTGTCAAAGGATTGCACTGCATCTACACCATAAACCTCATTCATTACCAGATAAACAAACTCCGCTCTGCTCATCGCTCCCTTGAAATTATCTGCTGTCAGGCTCTTGTCTTGGGTATTGATGTAACTGTTTGCGTTCTGCTGTGCCGCATAATTGATATACTGGTCATAGTCTGTGCCTGTTACCGCTGATGTGAAATCGTCTACAGCCGGCAAACTCTTAACCGGTGTGGTCGCTCTGGTGACCAATGCCATTGCTTCGGCTCTGCTCAGTGTGTCTCCGCCATTAAAATAATTCGGGGTGCTGTCGGGCAACAAATTGAAATAGGCATTGAACATGGCTGCGGTACGGTCGGAATCGGAAAGGTCGGTGTAAATGGCATCTAAACTGCTATTGATGGAATCCTCCATTGCACTGCCCTTCATTTCCTCCGCAACAAACTGATTGCCAAGAACTATGCTCAACGTGTTATTCGTACACTGCTTTTCGTCCTTGTCAAGATAAAATGCTCCATACTTAATTCCGTCCACAATCTCATTGCCAAAAATCGTATCCACTGCCGTTCTCATTTCTTCATAATTGGTCAGCTTTCCAAGTTCTGTCCAGTTCAGCTCAGCTTTGGACGCAACATCGCTGTCGGACACGCTCACGTCAATAACAATGGGCTTGTTTGTATCTATGTCATTTTTACATCCTGTCATCTGCACCGTAAGTGCCAGTGCGAAAACTGCAATCATCATCTTCTTTGCTTTCATGTTCATTCCTCCATAAAAAATGATTTTCTTAATGATACCACTTAAACCGGAAAAAGTCGACGGGGGACTCGTTCACATCTTGATTATATCACAAACTTTGACTTGTGTCAATAGCGTTACGCTATTTATACAAGGTTTATCATTTCTGAAAATTGCTTTACAATATATGTAAGCCTATTTTATGAAATGAGCGAGGTAATTTTCATGAAAGCCGAATTTAAAGGACAGTATGAGCAGCTTGGACTAAACATTGTATATTATAGAAAAAAGAAAAAACTTACACAGCTTCAGCTTGCCGAACTTGTCGACATAGACCGAAGCCATATAAGTGCAATTGAACTTGGGAATGTAGGAGCTTCACTTGATGTTATCTTTAAGCTTTGTGAAGTCCTTTGCATTACACCCAAGACTTTATTTGATTTCAGAGATTAGTCCAAGCCATCCATCATCTGATAAGCACAGCGGAGTGAATGCTTCACCTTATCAATGGTGGATTTTCTTTTGTTCTCGTCAACTTTCTGACATACATTTTCATCACAAATGATGTTGATTGTAATATCAATGGCGGCGTTCGTATCATCAAGAGCAACTTCGCCGTCATCGGTAAAAAATTTTAAGTCGGTCATATTTAAAATACTGTCCCTGTTGATCAGAACAACAATGTCATTATCACTCAGACTTTTACCATTCATACTCAGTTCCAACATAATTAAGCCTCCTGTTCTTCCTCACTTGTAGAATTTTTGTGGTATCTCCTGCATCTGTATTGCAATGTGGATATCGGAATTTTGGTCTTGATATGAAGATTTCTCCAACTCATTGACTGTTTCAGTTCTGCAAGTTCACTGTCGGTGTAACGATAGTCCGCTTCGGCTCTCAACTTGTCATATTCCTGCATATCTTTTTTCAAATTATCAATTCTGTTTCCAATATCTTTCAAACTTTTCTCGGTAGTTACGCCTTGATTGGCAATGCAGTCCACCAATGCTTTACAAAGTTTATGGTTTTCTCTGCATATATGTATCACAAATTCCAGCTTATTTTCTATCTCAACTTCCTTCATAAACCACATCATCTCCCTTCTTAAACTTAACATTCTTAAATTTAATCGTTCTTAATCAAAAACACCCCTCAGAATCAATTCTGACACCGTTTTCCACGGTTTTTGCAATTTTAATATCAAACTATCCTATCAATTTAATACCCCTCTTAGAATTGATTCTGGGGCATTCTGTAATCACTTTACCTCAAACAAATAACTCTTGCAATAATCCATCAGCATTTCAAATAAATTTTTCTTATACAATGCTAAAAGATAGCTGTCATAGGCACTAAACCTGTATACATGACCTGTTATTTCATATAGTTCTCTTATCAGGTAGCCGTGCGAACCATTTTCTTTTGAGGTTGTCCATTCTATATTGTCAGGGTGGAAATTCATTGGAATGCCAAGTTCGATTGCAGTATAAACTGAGCCTGAACCGTCCATGACATTTGCTGACAAGTTATCATAATCTGTAGCAACACGATTGGCTGTAAAGTCATCACAAATTGCAACCAGTCTTTCAAAGGATATCATATTCCCATTAATAGACAGGAATATATGTCCATTTTCAACAAAACCTGCATTATTCTTTGAACCAACACCACCCTTGCTTGCAAGTTTTCCATTGCAGTAGTATTTTTCATATCTGCCATTGAAATACAGTATCAAGGAACTGCCATTCTTAAACTTAATCTTGTAGTAGTTGGTGCATCTGAGTACTTGTTCAATAGATGAAATAACAATGTCTGTTGTGTTTTTATCGGACTTTGCATCAATCTGAATTTGTGCACCTCTTGCAGTGGCTGTAGTCTTTTGCAAATTCGATGCATGATTGTCATTAAACTTTTTTATCATCATTGTTTTCTGCCTCCTTTTTGGCTCTGTTCATAATGTTGTATATGGTCGCACGAGTGACACCTAACACTTTGGCTGCCTCGGTGACTGTCATTTCTTTCTGCTCGATATCTGCAAGAACTTCGCTCAGGATTTTCATATCGAACTCCTTTGGCTTTCTTCCACGGTAAACGCCTTTCTGCTTGGCACAGGCGATACCCTCACGCTGTCTTTCCAACAGATTTTCACGCTCAAACTGATTAAGTGCCGCTATAATATTCAGCATCAGCTTGCCAGTGGGACTGCTTGTGTTGTACTGCTCCTTGACACTGTAAAGGCGAACTTTCTTGCGGTCAAACATTTCAAACAGTTTCAGCAGATCTCTTACCGTCCTGCTGAGTCTTGACCAACTTTCCACGTAAACCTCATCTCCCTCCCGAACGAACTCCAGAAGCTCGCTTAATTTTTCTCTGCCCATATCCTTACCGCTCTGCTTTTCCTGAAAAAACTTTTCAATTCCATAAGGTTTTAACAGTTCCAGCTGTCGGTCAAGGTTCTGCTCCTGTGTGGAAACTCTTACATAGGCTATTCTCACATTCTCATCGCCCTTTCGCTTTAAATTGTAAAATTTGACTATACCCATATTAAACAAATCCGGTTTTCCAAAAATCTGTTTAATTTGACTTGTAACCGCCATTTTTTTGACGGCTTTTTTAATATATCAAATTTATATCTTCCCTTATTTTCTATGCACTTTTTCAGGTGGAAAATAAAAAATCGGCTGTCATTGGGGTGGGGCAATGACAGCCGATTGGGGGGTGTGTTCAATTATTGTATTTGTTGGAATACAGCATAAAATCCTTCTGAATCTCAGGCAAAGTGATTGAAACTATATTTAAATCAGATTGCTCGGAATAAAACAATTATCTGCATCGATCGGCATTGGCTGCTCACACATACAAATAATACCGCCGTTACCTCGATTCAAAGAAGCCTTGTCAATTACGCTATATTTTTTTACTTCACGGCGATCAGGCGCAGCACTCTTTTTAATCTCCAACGGGTGAATGACATTATTCTCTTCTATAAATACATCGATTTCTTTGGCATTGGAATCACGAAAATAGGTAATGTTCACCTTTGATTTTGCATAGGCATAGTTTTTCACAAGTTCCATTACCACATAATTTTCATAATAATGTCCGCTTGCAGCACCATTACGTAAAGTGTCAGGTGTCAGCCACATAGAGAGGTATGCACAAAGTCCTGTATCGCAAAAGTATAACTTTGGCGTTTTGCTAAGTCGTTTCAGTTCATTATTGGAATATGGTGCAAGCAAGTAAATAATATGCAGTCCCACAAGCACTTTCAGCCATTCCTTTGCTGTAGACGGTGCGATATCAGCAGACCCTGCCAAGGTTACATAGTTCACTTGTTCTGAAACAAGCGAAGCACATCCTACAAGAAATTTGCGGAATCTTACCGTGTCAGTAATTCCTCCTGCTTCCGCTACATCTCGCATCAAATAGGTATCAATATAGGAATTGAAATATTCCTGACGAAGCTCATCATCAACACCCTGTACCTGTGGCATGCCGCCCTCCCAGATATGTTGAAACACACTGATCACATCATTTTTTGGTAGCTTTTGTTGTCTTGCTTGAAGAGTCGTCAAAGAAAAATCCAGATCAGTATCAAAAACAAGTCCTGTTTTTTCCCGTGCCGATAAACTGTACAATTCCAGTATCCCGATTCGTCCTGCAAGTGTTTCACGCACCTTTTTCATCATTGCATACTGTTGAGAACCTGTAAGCCAGATAAGTCCCTTTTCCTCGCTTTCGTCACAAATAATTTTAATCTGTTCAAACAACTCAGGTGCTTTTTGCACTTCGTCAATCAATATTGGTGGCTTGTAGGTCTGAAAGAAAAGTACCGGATCAGACACTGCAAGTTCTCTTGCCATTGCATTATCCAGCGTTACATAAGTTCTGTTGCTGTTTCCTGCCAAATGTTTCAGCATTGTTGTTTTGCCAACTTGCCTTGCACCTGTAACAAGAACGGCTTTAAAAAAATCATTGAGTTTCAAGAACTTCCTTTCAAGTTCACGTGTAATATATGCCATAGTGCACCTCCGCTTTATGAAAATATTCAACCAATCATATTTTATCATAAAATCTGGAAAATGTCAACCTGATTCAGATGGACTTCTTCTCGAAATTTATTATAACAGGATCATATGACAAATATTCTGTTCAATACGCACCAGTATCACCGTGACTCTGTTTGTGATACTAATTATCCTTGTAATATTTGTGTCAGATGTACAGGGTGAAAGCATTTGTACTGAAACACATACATTGTCACCATATGTGCCGGGTGGGCATTTTTAAATAGCGAGTGGGAATAAAAAATAAAGCTTGGAAAATGCCGTAAAATCGGCACTTTCCAAGCCTGCAAATATCTCGTGATAACAATTTGATAACAGGGAGCTAAACTGAAATGTTCTGCATTTCAGGTGGCTTAGAGGTTGGAGAATGTGCTACACCTGTGTGCGAGAGAGCCGGTGTTTGCGTCTATGGTATATGTGTGATGTCATGATTTACCCATAAAACAAGCCGAAGGATTCTGTGTGAGTCCTTCGGCTATAATTGTTATCGTTTTTCAACAATTTCATTTGTTACTATTGACATTATTTCCGCAATGTGGTACACTAATTACAAAAGAAATAGCCGATACGTTTCACCAATTGATTTAATGTGATTACATATATTATGGAGGGATAATGATGAGAGCAAGAGATTTTTCAGATTCTGTCAAGCTTAATACAATAAAGGATAATCTTAGTAAAAACAATGGGGAGATATGTTGTGCTGTTTGTGGAACAAAACTTTCATCAATACAAGAGTGTCATTTTGACCATATATTCCCTTTTGCTAAGGGAGGAAAATCTACTGCTGAAAACTGTCAAATACTTTGTACAAGTTGCAATTTAAAAAAGACAGATAAAGAACTACATGATTTTTTATTGGAAGAGAAGGCTAAACAATTTCTTATGGAGGGAACCGAAAAGATTCCGACACAAGGAATTATTACAGCTACTCCATCAGAAGAATTAGATCAATCACAAGAAAAAATGACTAAAGATAAATTTGATCAAATCATTCAACGCTTTCTAAATCAAAAAGGTGATATCCATAAGGTTGATTTTGGTCGGGAATATAATCATTTGCCTTCGATTCACTATGTAAAAAAATACTATGGAGATTTACATACACTAAAAATAGCCTTTGGAATAGAAGATTTATCAGTAAATTGGAATCGGGAGACAATTAAAACAGCTCTGGAAAAGTATATTGAGGAACATGGAGACATATTACAAAAGGATTTAACGAAGAAGAACAATCTCCCTTCCCTTCCGTGTATATTAAATAACTATCCGGAGTATACAAGTTTCACAGATATTAAGAAGAATTTATTTCATCTATCAGTTCAATCAAACTGGGATATTGATAGTGTAATCCAAGCCGGAAAAGAATATGTCAAAAAAAATGGAAAGATTACTGAAAGTTGCTTGCGAGCGGAAAACAATCTTCCGACAGCACGAATCATATATAAATATTTTGAATCAATGTCTGCATACCAAGAAGCTGTTGGGTCGGATATATCATCAAAGAACAAATACATTTCAGAAGAAGAGATTGAAAACGCTGTGAATCAGATTTTCGGTGAGCAAAAACGGGAGATTGACTCCATGAAGGCATTCTTTGAATTATTTCCATATTCGCCTTCTACAATTCATAAACGGTTTGGCTCATTTTCTGTATTCTGCCAAAAGCACGGTATAACCGTAAAAAACAGTAAAAAAGCAAAATACACAAAACAAGAAGTCGATGATGCTGTTGCAAGCTGGGTGAAAACCGGAAAAGAAATACCAGCAGCAAAAGACCTTTGCAAACTCGGACTGCCATCTATGAGTGTCATATTAAAGTATTATGAAGATTGGAAAGAACCATTTGTTTTTTATCAAAAGCTGTATAATAGATTTAGCAATAAAAAAGATTGAAGTCTTGACAACCGCCCAAATCTGCGCTATAATACCAATTAAGGAACAAGCCACCAGGCACACATTGTCTCCATAAGTCGCACGGTGAGTTATCGAATGCGCTAACAAAATGATAACAGAGCATCAGCGGACGAATATACTACAGAGCAAATTGTATAACTGAGATACTACGGCTCAAATTTCCTAAACAAATTTGTTTAATTAAGAAGCTGGTTTGAGGAGTGGGAATGATCTCATATAAAGAAAATCTTTAAAAATCGCTTTTGGCATTTAATGTCAAAAGCAATTTTATACTGATCCCCGAAATGTTGATAGATAAAATTGTGAGCAGAAATTTTGTCAGGCAAGGCAAACACCGCATGACGGAAATTATGCCGCAAGTTTATCTATTGTTATTTTGGGGTTAGTATTATTTCACTTAAATTTTGGATAGCGATAAAATATCGCCCCTGCTCGCTTCGGCTTGCAGGTTTTTTATACTCTGCAACTTAAACGAAAATTTGACCACGGTCAAATTTTTACATAAGACAAAAAATGTCTATTGATTTTTTCGGATTATTGCCTTATAATAATTATAATCAATGATAGAAGGGCGATAAAAATGAATTACTCTGAATTTTACAAAGGAAATTGCTTTGACGCTTACGAATACTTCGGCGCTCATACCGATGCAAATGGCACGATGTTTCGCACCTATGCGCCAAACGCTTCAAAGGTGTCCCTGATAGGAGACTTTACGGACTGGAAAGAGGAGCTTCCGATGCACCCTGTATACGATGGAAAATTTTACGAGCTTTATTTCCCGATGGCAAAGGCAGGAATGCGCTATAAATATCGTATATACGATAAAAAAGGCGGATATATTGATCACAGCGACCCCTACGGCTTCGGCAGCGAGCTTCGTCCGGGAACATGCTCCGTGATACGTGATATGACGTATAAATTCGGTGATTCCGCTTGGATGAAGTCACGTACAGACTGCCGTATCAGACCGCTCAATATATATGAAGTTCATCTGGGTTCATGGAGAAAGCCCGAAAACGGCGAATGCGAATGGTACAGCTATGCCGAGGTAGCCGACGAGCTGACAGACTACGTTATCGAAAACGGCTTTAATTATATTGAATTTATGCCTCTCAGCGAACATCCCTGCGATGAATCGTGGGGGTATCAGATAACGGGCTTTTTTGCACCTACTTCACGCTACGGAACTCCCGTACAGCTCATGGAGCTTGTAGATAAATGCCATAAAAAGGGTATAGGCGTTATTATCGACTTCGTTCCCGTTCACTTTGCGGTCGATCACTACGGACTTACCGAATACGACGGCACAAAGCTTTACGAATACCCGTTTGACGATGTCGGCTACAATGAATGGGGAAGCCGTAATTTCAATCATTCGCTTGGCGAAGCGCGTTCATTTCTTCAATCCGCCGCCAACTACTGGCTGGAGGCGTACCACTTTGACGGGATACGCATTGACGCTGTTCGCAATCTCATTTACTGGCAGGGTAACGAAAACAGAGGACTGAACACGCCTGCTATCGAGTTCCTCAAAAATATGAACACAGGGCTTAAAAAGCGTCACCCGACCGCAATTCTGGCGGCGGAGGATTCATCGGCATATCCGAATGTAACGACTTCGGTTGAAAACGGCGGTCTTGGCTTTGACTACAAATGGGATCTCGGCTGGATGCACGATACCCTCGAATACTTCCAGACGCCGCCCATGTACCGCAGCCGCGATTATCACAAGCTTACTTTTTCAATGATCTATTTTTATAACGAACGCTTTATACTGCCCCTTTCACATGACGAGGTAGTACACGGAAAAGCGACTATACTGCAAAAAATGAACGGCGGCTACGAAGAAAAATTCCCTCAGGCGCGAGCGCTGTACTTGTACATGGCGGCGCACCCGGGGAAAATGCTTACATTTATGGGCAGCGAATTCGGTCAGCTGCGTGAATGGGACGAAAAACGTCAGCAGGACTGGGATATGCTGAAATATCCGCGTCACGACGCTTTCCGTGAGTTTGTGAGAGCTGTGAATCGGCTTTATCTAAGCTGTTCCGCGCTTCATTACGACTGCGATCCGCTGAATTTCGAGTGGTCGGACTGCAATTCTGCCGACAGGTGCATGTACGCGATCCGCCGAAAAAGCGGAAAAGGAGACGTGCTTGCGGTGTTTAATTTTTCCGATTGGATGCAGTTCGACTATACGGTAAAGATAGGGTCGGACTGGAAAGAAACTCTCCTTATTGATTCCGACTGGAACAGCTTCGGCGGCGATACCAAGGACGCCGAAACGCAGTATACAAGGACCTGCGACAGCCTTGTCATGGACGTTCCGCCTTTCAGCGGAAGAATGTTTTTCTTAACTCTTAATTGAGTTGATGCCGTCAGGTTAAGCGGGAGAAATCGGGGCAGTATGAATATCACGGTATTCCGTGGGAGAGACTTTCTCGGCGGCTTTGAACTGACGGACAAAGTAATTATATGAGGAATATCCGCACTCCTGAGCAATATCCGTAACAGTCATATCCGAGTGAATAAGCAACTCCTTTGACTTTGCAAGCCGAAAGCTTATCATTTCTTCGATTATGCTTTTGCCGAAATAGAGCTTATACATTTTCTGAAGATAACTTTTGCTGAGGTAAAGCTCCGAGGCAATATCGTTAATGTTCCACGGCAGCTCGGGATTTTTCATAAGCCGTCCACGAAGCAGACAAAGCTTGTCATACTGAGGATTCTCGGAGCTTTCCGAGACCGTGTAGCTGTATACCCGATGAACCGCCGCCTTATGAAGCGACGTTCCCGGAGACGGCTCGGGCGTAAGACGCTGGCTGTCAACGCCTACGTTAAAATTGATATTGCAGTTTTCTTCGGCGGAAAATCGTGATTTACGCACTTCCTCCGAAAGCTGTTTGAATATTTCCTCGCTGCGGTTTCGGTAAGGCGTTATGACTGCAAACGAGTAAACAGACCATAGACCGTAAATTTCCTTTGGCTTAACGCAACTGCCGATAAGCCGCGCAAATACGGCGGTTATTCTGCTGCACTTATCGTCGTCCCCCTGATAGTAAGCGTCGTTCAGTCCCGAAAGCTGAATACGTATGAAGTCGGCGGTATCGCTGCGGTTACGGAAGTCCTCCAGATGCTCGGCAAAGGCTTTTTTAACGCCCGACCTGTTGAGCAGTCCCGTAATATCGTCATAAAGCATAGCGCGGCTGGCGTTTGTGACTGTGCTGTCAAGGATAGACTTTATACGAACCTGTTCAAGGGCAACGTTTATATATTTTATCCAGTAGAGATAGATCTCGCTGAAGCTTATGGGTTCTTTCCCGAAAGTTACGGCGGAATAGCCAAAGAAATTATCGTTGAAATTCAACGGCGTTATAAAATACGCTATGGGATATGGTCTTTCCTCGCCGAATACAGGCAGAATATCCGCAGAGCTGAAACCGGTACAGCCGTCATAATCTCTCCTTACGGATGATTTTGACAGTATTACCTTCATTTCATCGCCTATATCGAACGTCAGCTTATCAGTATATTTTCCGCTGCGGCATTCGATATACTTTCGGGTCAAACAGATATTCAGACGCTTCATTTTGTATATATAGTAGGTATAGTTGTCAAGGCGGTCTGCAAATTCCTCGGGATTCGAGGTATTTGTAATATCAAAAAGCATGTCCCTGTGCAGAATATCGTACTCATACTTTTGTGTGACCTTGTCGGCTCTCGAGATCCCTTTATACGGAATATCGCAGCAGCCGCAGCTTTTTCCGGGGCAGAAATTTCCGTTCTCGTTATGTACCTTTCGGCATATCCTGCCGGTTATCATGCGGTATATCCGTCTGAACGCCTCTGCTCCAAGCTGAAAATTCGGGCGGCGGTAGCTTGTTATTTTCGGCTCGTTCTGCTGTCCTTCTGCGGAAGCGTCATAGCCTGTAATGGCAATATCCTCGGGGACGCGTATTCCGCCCTTTATGAGCGCTTCTGCAAGGGCAATTGCTGAACAGTCGTTTCCGCAGACAACAGCTTCGGGACGGCTAAGTTCGCCGCTTAATATCTTTTCCGCAAGCTCCACAGCGGCGTCTTTCCAGAAATCGCCGTAAATGCAGGAGTTTTTGTCGTAATAAAGACCGTGTTTTTTCATTGAGATCTTAAAGCCCTTAAGACGTTCTTCCGAAATGTACATATTTTTCGGACCTGTAAGACAGTATATCTTATTTAGCCCGTGAACGCTGATAAGGTGATCGGTGATCTGTTCAAAAGCCGAACAGTCGTCGGTAGCAGTTGACTCAAAAAGGCTGTGCTCCTCGCTGTCAAGAAGCATAACAGGCTTTCCCGAGCTGATAAGCAGTCTGTCTATCATGGACTTTACGCTTTCATCATAAAAAATATTTCGGTCGTAGAGAAATCCGTCAAATCGGTCGGATAAAATCAGCTTGAAGATCTCTTTTTCCGTCTGCTTATGCGGATTCTGCATGAAAAAATTTTGAAACGGGGCAAGTATCGCCGTATCGCAGTCGGTTTTATATGCCTGGGAAATAATTCCCTTAACTATTTCAGCCTGAAAATCCACTTGACATTCCGTAATAATGACACCTATTAAAAGACGTTTTTTCAAATTCTCACCTGCTTTAAGTTTAAGGCTTTGAAACCTATTCAAAGACATATGGCAACCGCTGATCAAATACCGCTTTCAGCTTGGCACGCCATCTGCTTGCATATTTAATCAGTGTTTCCTTAAAACTCGTTTAAATCTATAGACTATTATATCATATTCTATCAAAAATTGCAACACAAAAATGCACAGCTTGCATAAAATATAAAATAATCTTCTTATTTGGATATTATAATTCATTGTAAATCCGTTTCCAATTGTGTATAATATTATTATAAATAAAATGTTAATCATTTAGAAAAATAAAATTTGTGGAGGGATAATAAGTTATGGAATTAAATTTAAAAAAACTGACCTCTGCCGCAGCCGCCCTGACTGTCGCACTGACCTCTCTTGCAGTCGCTCCGTCGGCAGATAAGGTTTCAACGGCGAACGCAGCGTCAAACGTTATGCTTGAATACCTCAACAGAGGTATCTCCGCTGTGAACACCGGCAGCGGAATGCTCGTAAGCTGGCGTTTCAACGCAAACGATCCCGACGACGCTGTTTTCAAGCTCTATCGGGACAATACTCTCATTTATACAAGCGATAAAGGAAAAGCCACGTCTTACCTCGATAAAGAGGGAAAAAGTTCCTCCAAATACAAGGTGGAAACTCTCTCGGGCGGCAAGCTCCTCTCGTCGGACGAGTGCAGTCTTATATCTGATAAATCTTATTTCAATATCCCTCTTGACATTCCAAAAGGCGGCAGCGACTACACCTACAGCGCAGGAGATTGTTCCGTAGGCGACGTTGACGGAGACGGACAGTATGAGATATTCGTTAAATGGGACCCTTCCAACGCTAAGGATAACTCGCAGTCAGGCTACACAGGCAACGTATACATAGACTGCTACACTCTTGAGGGTAAAAAGCTCTGGCGAATAGACCTCGGAAAGAATATTCGCGCCGGCGCACATTACACACAGTTTCTCGTTGCAGACTTCGATCTTGACGGCAAGGCGGAAATGACCTGCAAAACTGCCGACGGAACAGTTGACGGCGTTGGAAAGGTCATAGGTGACGCTTCTAAGGATTACCGCAACGGCGGCGGCTATATCCTTCAAGGTCCGGAATTTTACACTCTCTTTGACGGAGCTACGGGAGCAGCCCTCGATACCGTTGATTACGAATATCCCAGAGGCGAAGTCTCGAAAAAAACATGGGGCGACAATTACGGCAACCGTGTAGACAGATTCCTCGGAGCAGTCTGCTACCTTGACGGCGTTCATCCAAGCGCAGTTTCGGTGCGAGGTTATTATACAAGAATGACAGCGGTCGCATACGACGTTGTGGATAAGAAGCTCGTAAAACGCTGGGGCTATGACTCGGGTTGGTCGCGTACCGGAACGTCCGGCTATGGAAACGGAAACCATAACTGTATGCCTGCCGATGTGGACGGAGACGGCAAGCAGGAGCTTTTCCTCGGAGCGTCATGCCTTGATGACAACGGAAAGATGCTATGGGCAAATAACAGAGGTCACGGCGATGCGATGCACTTAAGCGACTTTCTCCCCGATCGTCCGGGACTCGAGGCGTGGGTATGCCACGAAGACGCTCCTTCATATGGCGTTTCGCTTCTTGACGCGAAAACAGGCAAGGAAATTTTCCACTATGACCACACTAAAGACACTGGACGCTGTGCCGCCGGAAATATCTACGCCGGTAACCCCGGAGCAGAATTCTGGGGAGCGCAGTCGGGTAACGTATATGACGGCAGCGGAAAGTCTACAGGCGTTGCCCGTCCCTCGATGAACTTCCTCATCTACTGGGACGGAGACCTTGAACGTGAGCTTCTCGACGGTACAACGATCTCAAAGATCAATGCACAGAAAAAAATAGAAAATATATTCAGCGCAGACGGTTGTTCCTCCAATAACAGTACAAAATCTACTCCCTGCCTTTCAGCCGATATTTTCGGCGACTGGCGTGAAGAAGTTATCTTCAGGACAAACGACAGCAAATATCTGCGTGTATACTGCACGCCATATACGACAGAGCACCGCATTACGACGTTTATGCACGACGCTCACTACCGTATGCAGGTATCGGCTCAGAATACCTCTTACAATCAGCCCCCTCACACAAGCTTCTTCCTCGGCACAGGCTACGATCTCCCCGCAAGACCTACAGATACGGTCAATACGTCGGGCGCGGTCGTTACTCCCTCAAAGCCCGGAGCTGAAATAAACACAGAACACATTTATAAAATAAAAAATAAGAAAAGCGGACTTTACCTCGAAGTCGCCGACTCAAAGGCGGAGAACGGCGCAAACGTTCAGCAGGGTACTGACGGAGCTTTGGGCTGGAGATTTGAACAGTCCTCAGAACCCGGATATTATTACATCTATTCCGAATTAGGCGACGGAAAGACGTTCCTGCTCGATATCGACTACGGCAAGACAGAAAACGGCACGAACATCGGTATATGGGGAAATACAAACAGCGACGCTCAGCTTTTCAAAATGGTTGACAACGGCGACGGCACATACGCTGTATGCACTAAGGTCACAAACGATTCAAGCGGTCTCGGCGTTCAGGCGGCATCTGCCGAAAGCGGCGCTAACGTTATCGAATGGGAATGCAATGACAGCGACGACCAGAAGTGGATCCTCGAGATCAAGATAGACGCTCTCAGCAGTTCCCTTATTGAAAACCTTTCCGTTAAGGATACCGACAATTATCAGGATTGGAAAATCGTTGAAAATGCGGATATAGGCAGCGCTATTTTCGGAGACAGAGATTTCACTTTTACTCAGTTCCCCGAGAAGCTTAAAGGCGCGGAAATGATTCAGACAGCCTGTGATTCCAAAAACTCCATGAACGACCTCGCAGAGTTTACAGCGGCTAAGGACGTTAAAGTGTATATCGCTCTCGATACCCGTGTCGAGTCCTCTATGGGAACTGTTCCCGAGTGGATGAACGGCTGGGAAAAGACAGGCGATCAGGCGGCAAGCAGCAACGACGTTACCTTTGATATTTACGAGAGATCTTTCAAGGCAGGCGAAACTGTTACATTAGGCACTAACAGTACCTCTCAGTACGCAGTAAACTATACCGTATTCGTCAAGGAGGACATTGCCGAACCTGTAGTTACAACAACTCCTCCTGCAACAGAACCGGAAACAACTGTTCCCACCACTCCTGTCGAAGAAGGTCTTATCGGAGACGCAAACTGTGACGGAAAAGTAACTATAGCCGATTCCACCGCAATTTTACAGGCTCTCGGAAATCCCGACAAATACGGTCTTTCTCCGCAGGGAATGTTAAACGCGGACGTTTACAACAGAGGCGACGGAATCACTACTTCGGATTCTTTAGCCATACAGAAATTAGACGCCAAACTGATTACAGAACTTCCTGAATCCGTTATGCAGAAGTAATACCATTAACTTAAAGAATTTTTTCTCTACTAAACAGTCTTCTAAGGGAACGCCCTCTCTTGCAGGGCGTTCCCTCTTTCAAAACAGTCCGCAGGACTGTTTTGAAATTCACCCTTTGCGGAGCGCTTAAACGCTATGCAGGGCTTCGCCCCGCACCCCACCAGAGGCGCTGCCTCTGGACTCCGCCAAAGGGATACCATCCCTTTGGAATCCCAATGTTAGTCTCCTTAAATTATAAATCCCGTCAAGGTCTTGACGGGATTTTCTGCTAATTAATCATAATTCTGCGCTAAGCGGTAATCTACCGCTTCGGTAAAAGGGTCGTAAAATATATCTTCGTTCTCCCTGTCCGCTATAAGATAAGAATTTTTATAGAACACCGGCACAAAGCAATAGCTGTGAATTATAAGCTTCTCCGCTTCGGAATACTTTTCAACAAGACTTTCCGCCGTATCGCAGGAAACAAGAGCTTCCGCAATGCTCTCCTCGCTTATTGCGCCCTTACACGGCAGAACATTCTCCAGCTCACGGATTATAGAGCTGCCGACTGCAAGCCGACCTTTCAGCGGATAAAGAGCAATACTGTAATCCCCTGCTTCGATCCGCCTTTGGAACTCCTCTGCCGATACGTCCTCAATGCCTATATACAGCCCCAAGACCTCCTGCCATTTCTGAGTTACCATGCGAAGCGCCGAGGAATCGGCAGTCTCGGCATTTACAAGTATCTTGACTTGTCCGAAGTTTGCCGATTGAAGCTCTGTTTTAGCCGCTTCATAGCATTCCTTTGCCTGCTCGCTGCTATAGGTGCAGAACGGCTTGTCGGAAACAAGCTCACGATAGCTTCTGCCGTGAACCGTCAACGCAGGTGGAATGATACCGGCTGCCGCCTGAAGATCGTCTCCGATGTCCGCGTCAAGGTTATCACGGTCTATCGCAAGGGAAAGCGCTTTCCTGAGATTTATACACGAAAAATACTGATCTTCAGGATTGAACACAAAGCCCAGCGTAGTAGCGGGTACGCCCTGTATCAGGTACTTTTCGGGATTATACGGACTGCTGCTCAAAGAGGTCAGGCATTCAATCTCCTCTTTTTTGAATACCTCGCGGACAGCCTCTTCGTTGTCCTCAATGGTGAAGCTGAGAAACGACGGCATAATATCGTAAGTCTCGCTCCAGTTCGCATCATTGCGCTTCATATAGAGAATATTATTGCTGCCGTATGGGTCGAAAAACCACTGTCTTACAAAAAAAGCTCCGTTGGACATGACCGATCTGTCGTCAAGACCGTAGCGTCCCTTCGTTGAATTAAAAAATTCTTCGTTGCACGGGAACGCCGCAGCAGACGCCATAAGCCGCAGAAATTCGGCGTTCGGGGCATTGAGTACGATTTGCAGAGTGCTGTCGTTGGGAGCGTAAATGTCCGCAAAATCAGCGGCTTCAAGCCCGTTCATGACCTCGTATGCTCCCATAATGCAGGCAAAATCATCACGATAGGGCGACTTCATCTGCGGGTCAAGAACACGTCTCAAAGCAAATACATAGTCCTTTGCGGTAACGGGAAAATATTCGTCCTCGGTTATAACATCGTCGTTATTCTGATCGTAAAACCAGAAATTATCGTCCTTTAAAGTAAAGGTATACACCATGCCGTCATCCGAGACTTTGAAGCTTTCGGCGTTGCAGCATACGACGTTTCCAGACTGGTCGATCTGCATAAGACCGCTGTAAAGATTCTTTATAACCGTATTTGACGACGGGTCGCAGGCAAACTGAGGGTCGAGACTCTGAGGATTGCCATTGAGCGGCACGTCGTACATGTGACCAGAGCCGTCCTCCTTGTCGTTATTTCCGCAGGAGGGCAGCATGGCGGCACATAATATAAAAATTAAAAGAAATGCTGTTTTTTTCACTTTTTTCTCCCATGCGTCAGTTGAGAGTTACGGTAACGATAAATCCGCCTGCGTTGCAGCCCGATACGGTATACTCCTTATCGTTCGGAACAGGTACGGCTGTTTTCCCTTCAGCCTCGACAGGAACATAGTAAACATTATAGGTATGACCGTCCGCAGAGATCTCAAGAGGTTTTTCATTAGTATGTCCCTTGACTTCCGTAATATACTCCTCAAGACATAGCTGATGAGAATTGATGTACGAAGCATGGGGAACTCCTACATATCGGTATGTATAGGTTCTTGGATTTTCGCCCGTAGCCGTCTCCTTGCCCTCGGGATAGCGGAGAATGAAGCCGTATTTTCCTGAATTTTCCTTGAACCAATCGTCTGCTTCAAAGTATGAATATCCCGTACCGCTCTGACTGTCGTAGCGGAACATATCAAAGGTTCGTCCCGTATGGTAATCTGTGTGTCCGGCGTCAAACGTCTTGGATTTGCCGTTTCTGTGGCGTTCCTCCTGTTCTTCAAAGGTACGGTAGCCGTCCTGAATGAAAATATCGGTAGTTTCCGAATCCAGAGAAGCGGCGTAAGCCTCCATAAGAGCGTTAAGCTGAGTTATAACGTTCTTATCGAGCTTTGTAACGTAGTCTCCCGCCTGATAGAAGTCGTTCCTGTTGCCCACGATAGTAACGGGGTCAATATCGCCCTCGGGGAAAGTATACTCGTATTCGCCGTTCACAAGTACAAGGCTGCCCATTTGCGACGCTGTCTTATCGTACTCGACTGACGACGACGAGGGAACGGAGGCTTCCTCCGTGGTAGTTTCTGTGCTTTCAGCAGTGACCTGCGGTTCTGTGGAAATCTCCGATCCCGTCGGTTCGGTAACTGCCGCCGACGGAACGTCCGATGAAATTTCCGTATCGTCCTTACCCGAAAACTTTTTAACGCATGAGCTTACAATGACAGCAATACTTATTATAAGCAAAACAAGCACTACTAATCTGTCGTATCTTACGCGATATTTTTTTCTGCCTCTTCTTTTGTCTCCCTTTGTCATAACTTTTCTCCTTAGTCTTGTTTCTTTTTATTTCTGTTTTTCTATGGGATATTACCCAATTAAAATTATAGCATAAATATTACTTTATGTAAAGGGCTTTTGAAAATTTCACAAAAGAAACAAAAAACAGGGCAATAAGCCCTGTCTCAGTTTATATATGAGTAAACTTGTTCTGATTTCAAGTAGGATTACTATATGTTATCTTCTTCTGTATTCGCTTGGCGTACAGCCCATATGCTGACGGAACTGTCTCATAAAATACGATTCGCTTTCATAGCCGCATTTTTCAGCGATCACGTTCACTGTAAGCTCCGTTTCAAGCAGCAGCCCGCAGGCATAGGACAAGCGGCTTTTTATAGCGTCCTGCCGAAAAGTCACGCCGAACGCCGCCATATATATCCTGTGAAAATACGTTCTGCTCACAGCCAACCGCCTGCACAGCTTATCCACGGACATATTTTCAACGGGATTGTCGTACATTTCACGCCGTATCTCTTTGAGCTGAGGATACCTTGGCACATCCTTCTCAGCCATTTCAATGCCGCATACCGCCTCCTCCAGAGATATGAGGATTATACGCAAATAAAGCTCGCAAAGCTCCGCCCTGCGCCTGCCGGCAGTCTGACAGTGCATATCGAGATTTCTTATGGCTTCTGCAATGCTGTAATCGTCGTATATCTCCACAGGAGTATTGAGCGGTATTTCAAGCCCTTCAATATACTCCCTACCGGCTGACGACAGACGGAACTCCACAAGGTCATATTTCAGCCCTCTGCTGACCGTCCCGCGGAAGCGTCTGCTTACGCCGCCCTCGTAAAGTATAGCCGCCCCCTTTGCAAACGCCCTGTCCACGCCGCCTATTGTAAATATTACGGGACTTCTGAACAAATAAAAGCTATGCTCCTGAACGGCATCTCCCTTTATCTCTGCGGAACGGTTCTCGGCAGTCCTGATCTTCGTGATTTTCATGAGCGCTGTCCTCCTGATTAAGATTACAACAAATAAGGGAACGCCCTCTCTTGCAGGGCGTTCCCTCTTTCCAAACAGTCATGCTGACTGTTTGGAAATTCACCCTTTGCGGAGCGCTTAACGCTTTTGTGGGACTCTGTCCCACACCCTGCCAAAGGCGCTGCCTCTGGACTCCGCCAAAGGGACACAGTCCCTTTGGAATCCCGATGTTAGTCCGCTTTAGCTGTTTTAAACTTTAAGGGGAAAAATTATTTAAGAGCGATGGCTTCCCTGACTTTTTTGACGATATTCTCGGCGGAAAGTCCAAATTCCTTAAGAAGATCAACAGCAGGGCCTGAGTGACCGAATTCATCGTTTACGCCTATCTTCACTACGGGAACGGGGCAGCATTCAGTAACAGCCTCGGCTACAGCAGAACCAAGTCCGCCGATAACGCTGTGTTCCTCAGCGGTAACAATAACGCCCGTTTCCTTTGCGCACTTGCAGATAAGCTCCTTGTCGAGCGGCTTTATTGTATGAATGTTTACAACTCTTGCGGAAATTCCCTCAGCTTCGAGAGTTTTGGCAGCTTCGAGAGCTTCGTTTACCATAAGCCCCGTAGCGGCAATGGTAACGTCTGCGCCGTCTTTCAGGACAACGCCCTTGCCAAGCTCGAATTTGTATGTCTCGGCATCGTTGATTATCGGAACGGCAAGTCGTCCGAAACGCATATAAACCGGCCCGTTGAGATCCAAAGCAGCTCTTACAGCCGCACGCGCCTCAACGTCGTCGCAGGGATTTATAACAGTCATGCCGGGTATCGTCCTCATAAGAGCAATATCCTCGTTGCACTGGTGAGTTGCTCCGTCCTCGCCTACGGAGATGCCTGCATGAGTTGCGCCTATTTTTACATTGAGATGAGGATAGCCGATAGAATTGCGGACAATTTCATAAGCTCGTCCTGCGGCAAACATAGCGAAGGTGCTTGCAAAGGGTATCTTTCCGCTTGCCGCAAGTCCTGCCGCCACGCCCATCATATTGGCTTCGGCAATTCCGCAGTCGAAAAAGCGGTCGGGATAAGCTTTTTTGAAAATTCCCGTTTTTGTAGCAGCAGCAAGGTCGGCGTCAAGCACGACCAGCTCCTTATATTCCTCGGCAAGGTCTCTCAGCGCCTCGCCGTAGCTTTCTCTTGTAGCCTTTTTGATAACGTCTGCCATTGCCTTAGTCCTCCAATTCCTTTAACTGTGCGTTAAGCTCCGCCATTGCCTGATCGTACTGTTCCTTGTTGGGAGCTGTGCCGTGCCAGCCTACCTGATCTTCCATGAAAGACACGCCCTTGCCCTTTGTGGACTTCTGAACAATAGCGACAGGCTTTCCCGTAACCGTTTCAGCTTCGGCGAAAGCAGCTTCGATACTGTCGAAATCGTGAGCGTCCATGGTGATAACATGCCAGCCGAACGCTGCGAATTTATCGGTAATAGGCTCGGGAGAACATACCTCCGTGATCTTTCCGTCGATTTGCAGACCGTTGTTGTCAACTATCGCAACGAGATTATCAAGCTTATAGTGAGCGGCAAACATAGCCGCCTCCCAGACCTGACCCTCCTCTATTTCGCCGTCGCCAAGGATAGAGTATACTTTATATGCTTTGTTATCGAGCTTGCCTGCGAGAGCCATACCCGCTGCCGCAGAAATTCCCTGACCCAAAGAGCCGCTTGACATATCAACGCCGGGAATGTGGATACACGGGTGACCCTGAAGCATTGCGCCTATGTGACGCAGCGATTTAAGCTCCTCCTCGGGAAAATAACCCTTCTGAGCAAGAACGGAGTAAAGCGCAGGGGCGGTATGTCCCTTTGAAAGCACAAGACGATCTCTTTCGGAATTATCGGGGTCTGCGGGGTCAACGTTCATTTTTGCGAAATACAGATACGTCAAGGTATCGCTGATAGACAACGATCCGCCGGGATGACCGGATCTTGCGTTATAAGTTCCCTCGATAACGCCCATTCTTACCTTGCAGGCAATTTTCTGCAAATTCTTTTTCATTGCTGCGTCCATATTAACCTCCATTTATACATTTATATATTGCAATTTGCAAATCACTGTTTACATCTTAAGAGGAGTTTGTTTCCTATATTTTCTGTTGAAAGGGGCAACTCTTGGTGTTCGTTCTCGTGAATTGGACTGTGGCAATCATGGATACAAACAGTATCATGCTAATTTGGGGATTTCCACAGTCCAATTCACGACAACAGAGATTCCAAAGGGGTCACCCCTTTGGCAGGGGGTGCAGGGGGACAGCGTCCCCCTGCTTAAGTTGTGGATAGTGTATTGCAATTTGCAAATATGTAATCTATAAGCTCAGCCACCGCGCCCTCGTCATTCGTTCTGCCGAGAACAATATCGGCGGCGTTTTTTACCGTTTCTTCGGCGTTTGCAGGACATGCTCCAATGTCCGCCGCCTTTATCATTTCAATATCGTTGTCAAAATCGCCTATAGAAACGAAGGTGAAGTCCTCCATTCCCTCCAGACGGCGATATTCCTCCAAAGCACTTCCCTTGCTGACGCCCTTTGGGAGCATTTCAAGGAATATTTCAGAGGACTTCACAAAATCGGCCTCTTTTTCATACCCGAGCTGACGTACAAGAAGCTCCAGATTCGGTACGTCCTCAGGAGCAAGAGCGAAAAGAACCTTCAGCCAACCGCCACCGGGAATCTCCGTAATATCCTTATAATGCGGAGTAATGCCGCACAAACGTGTATGCAGCTTCTGATATTCCGTATTGCTGAAAACGAACGTACCCTCGGCGGTCAGAACCTCGCCGCCGACCTCGGGCATGAGTCTCAGTACCTCGGCAGTCATGTCCCTTGCCGCATCGGGAAGCGGATGTGAACTTAGAAGCTTCTCGCCGCTGTAATCGTATATTGCTCCGCCGTTATACATTATTATCGGCTCACGCAGGTCTATTATGCTTCGGTACTGCTCAAAGGACTGTATCGTCCTGCCTGTGGCAACCGTGAATCTGCCGCCCATTGCGATAAATCTATCTACCGCCGCCCTGTCGACAGCGTTTATCTGTTTTCGGGAATTAAGGAGAGTTCCGTCCATGTCGCTCAGCAAAATAGTTTTGTTAATATCCATGGCGTTCACTAAGGAGCTATGCAGAGATAAGTTGTGCATTCAGGCGCAGGATCGTTTGTTCTGTGCAAGGCACACAACAGCAGGAATACTTTCCGTATTTCAAGGTTGCGTAACGCAGCACAGGACAAATGAGACAAGCATAAATGTGCAGTTTATTTCTGCATAGTTCCTATATCCTTTCCAATTTATTGAGCACCGAGACAAAATATCCGGGCAGCTCGCTTGTAAATTCCATGTATTCGCCCGTAGAGGGGTGAATAAATCCGATTTTACGGGCATGGAGACACTGACCCTCGATACCCTTGCGTGGTTTGCCGTACACATCGTCGCCAAGCACAGGATGACCTATGTAAGCCATATGAACGCGTATCTGATGAGTACGCCCCGTTTCAAGGCGGCAGCGGATATGAGCGTAGCCGCCGTACTGCTTTATCACGCTGTAGTGAGTTACGGCATTCCGTGAATTTTCAGTCGTTACGCACATTTTCTTGCGGTCGCTCTTGTGCCGTCCTATAGGAGCATCGACCGTTCCCTCGGTATCCTTGAAATACCCGCTCGCCACAGCCTCGTACTCTCTGGTGAAGCTGTGAGCTTTTATCTGCTCGGATAAATGCAGGTGAGCCTTGTCGTTCTTTGCGACTATCAGAAGTCCGCTGGTATTCTTGTCGATACGGTGAACTATTCCAGGGCGGATAACGCCGTTTATCCCCGAAAGACTGTCTCCGCAGTAATAAAGCAGTGCGTTCACCAGAGTTCCGTGATAGTTCCCGTGAGCAGGGTGAACGACCATTCCCTTCGGCTTATTGACGACCAGCAGGTCGCTGTCCTCATAAACTATATCGAGGGGAATATTTTCGGGAACAGCCTCCATAGGCTCAGGCTCAGGCAGTTCAACGCAGATCCTCTCGCTCCCTTTTATCCTGTAATTTTTGCTTACGCTTTTTCCGTCGGCAGTCACAGCATTTTTAGAGATCATGCCTTGGACTGCCGAGCGTGTAAGCTCCGCAATATAGTCCGAAATATACTTGTCGATACGCTTTCCGCAGTCCTCGGGCGTACATTCAAGAGTTATAAGCTCACTCATTTTCCTCAACCTCAGCCGCCGCTTTTTTCGCCTTTTCCTTCTTAGGCTCGATAAAGATAACATAAATAATTATCAGTATAAAGGCGCATGTCACGCATATGTCGGCGACGTTGAAAATTGCAAAGTGAAACATCTTGAACTCGAACATATCCACGACATAGCCGAAGCGAATGCGGTCGATAAGATTTCCTATTCCGCCCGCAACAAAAAGCATGATAGTCCAGCCCATGAACTTTGATTTCTTCCAAGCGCTGAACATTGCGATTATTCCGGCTATTACCACCAATGACGTAAAGCCGACGAGAAACCAACGCTGCCCCGACATGCTGCCGAATATCGCTCCGTCATTTTCAAGATAAGTCAAATCAAGTATGTCAAAGTCGCCGATATGAAGAAAATCCATGCTTCCTACAGGCTGAAGGGTATGGACTGCCCAGTATTTCACAAGCTGATCCGCTCCTATCAGAACGAGTGCAGCAATAACAAGCAGTATGCTCATATTTTTCCTTTCAAGCTTATTGCCTGCCGCTACAGCAGCAGGCAATATAGTACGAATTATATGTCGATCGTGACCGCGCATCTCTCACAGAGAGAGGGATGAGCGCTGTTAGTTCCGACATACTTTGAATAGCACCAGCATCTCTCGCATTTTCCGCCCTCTGCCGCTTCAACTGCAAAGACCGTATCGCCCTCGCCCTTTTCAACGGCAATATCGGAAACGATAAGTATTTCCTTTAGCAGCTCTGCAAGAGAAGCATAGCGGTCGTAGTCGGCGTCAGCCTTGATAACTACCTTAGCTTCAAGAGATTTACCGATGACCTTGGCGTTGCGCGCCTCCTCAAGAGACTTATTGGCAGCCTCGCGCACGCCGTATATGAAGCTCCACTTTTCAACGAAAGCGTCGTCATATGAAAGTCCCGACTTTTCGGGCATCTGATTGAGGAACACGCTCTCCTTGTCGTCCTCTGAGCCGTGAGGCATAAACTGCCATATCTCCTCAGCCGTAAACGAAATTATAGGAGCTGCAAGACGCGTCAATGCGCTCAGGATACGGTACATAACGGTCTGAGCTGCACGGCGTATCTCTGAATCCTCCTTTTCGCAGTAAAGCCTGTCCTTGATAATATCAAGATAGAAGTTCGACATGTCAACAACGCAGAAATTATGGATAGCATGAAAAGCGATATGGAAATCGTACTTTTCGTAACCCTCCTTGACCGTGTCGATAAGGGAATCCAGCTTCATCATCGCCCACTTGTCAAGCTCTGTGAGCTTATCGTCGGAAACGCAGTCCTTATCGGGGTCGAAGCCGCTGCCGTTGCCGAAATTACCGAGGATATATCTTGCCGTATTTCTGATCTTCTTGTAAGCGTCCGAAAGCTGGCTCAAAATAGTCTTGGAGATTCTGATGTCGCTGTGATAGTCCGAAGAAGCTACCCAGAGACGAAGTATATCTGCGCCGTACTGGTCTGTTATCTCCTGTGGGTCGATTCCGTTTCCGAGGGATTTGTGCATAACCTTTCCCTCGCCGTCAACTACCCAGCCGTGAGTACATACAGCCTTATAAGGCGCAGTACCCTTATATACTACGGACGTGAGAAGCGACGACTGGAACCAGCCTCTGTACTGGTCAGCTCCCTCGAGATAGAGGTCGGCAGGCCACGACAGGCTGTCAAAATCGTCCATAACGGCAGTATGCGAAACGCCGCTGTCGAACCATACGTCCATAATGTCGTATTCCTTGGTAAATTCGCCGCAGCCGCACTCACATTTCACGGTATCGGGGATAAACTCGCAGGCTTCCTTAGTCCACCATGCGTCCGAACCCTCCTTGCGGAACAGGTCGGCGATAGCTTTGATAGTTTCGTCCGTATATATCGGCTTGCCGCAGTCCTTACAGTAAATAACGGGTATAGGCACGCCCCATGTTCTCTGGCGGCTGATACACCAGTCGGAACGGTCGCGAACCATGCCTTTAATACGTTCCTCGCCCCATTCGGGTATCCATTGAACGTCCTCGATAGCTTTGACCGCCTCGTCCTTGAAGCCGTTTACGGAACAGAACCACTGCTCTGTAGCACGGTAAATAATGGGACTGTTGCAGCGCCAGCAGTGAGGATACTGGTGGACGATCTTCTGCGTAGCCAGCATTGCGCCTACCTCGGTAAGCTTTGCAGCGATAGCCTTGTTTGCCTCGTCCGTATCCATGCCCTCGAACTCGCCCGCTTCGGCAGTCTGTTTTCCCTTTGAGTCAACGCATACGATTATTCCGATGTCATCGTAGTTCTTGCAGACCTCAAAGTCCTCGACGCCGTAGCCGGGGGCTGTATGAACGCAACCTGTACCGCTTTCAAGAGTTACATGATCTCCCACGATGATCGGCGACGGACGGTCGTAGAGGGGGTGCTTTGTTTTCATGCCCTCAAGCTCTGCGCCTGTAAAGATATGCTCGGTGGTATAATCCGTGATCCCGGCAGTCTCCATAGTTGTGCGGACAAGCTCCTCCGCCATGACGTAATATTCGCCGTTAGCCTTAACAAGGGTATAATTGTACTCCGGACCGAGACATATAGCGAGGTTGCCGGGGATAGTCCATGTAGTGGTCGTCCAGATAACGAAGTAGATCTTAGACAGATCAAGTCCAAGATTTGTGAAAATCCCCTTATCGTCCGTTACATTGAATTTTACATAGATAGAATAGCAAGGGTCGTTGGAATACTCGATCTCAGCCTCGGCAAGAGCCGTATTGCAGTCGGGACACCAGTACACGGGCTTCAAGCCCTTATACATATAGCCCCGCTTAGCCATTTCGCCGAAGACCTCCACCTGACGCGCCTCGTATTCGGGACGCAGGGTGAGATATGGGTAGTCGTAATCGCCGAGAGAACCGAGTCTCTTGAACTGCTTCATCTGATTTGCAACATGAGTCATAGCGTAATCATGACAGTGCTTTCTCAGTTCTACAGGAGGGATAGCGCCGTTTTCCACGCCGATAGCCTTCATTGCCTTAAGCTCGATGGGCAGACCGTGAGTATCCCAGCCGGGGACATAGGGCGCCTGAAAGCCGCTCATGTTCTTATATTTAACAATAAAGTCCTTTAATGTCTTGTTAAGAGCCGTTCCGAGGTGTATCTCTCCGTTTGCATAGGGAGGGCCGTCGTGCAGAATGAACGTGGGCTTGCCCGCATTCTTTTCTATCATTTTATAGTAGAGTCTGCCGCTCTCCCATTTTTCAAGTGTCTCAGGCTCTCTTTTAGGCAGATTTCCGCGCATCGGGAAGTCTGTTTTCGGTAAATTAAGAGTTGAATTGTAATCCTGTGCCATTATACCATTCCTTTAAGCTTTTCAGCGAATTATTCTTCGTTTCCTGCCGCTACGGCTGCTGCGATCTCCTCAGCTGTTTCCGTAACATCGTAATCGTCGTCGTATGAATCGGGCATTGTGGAGATCATTTCAAGGTGCGACTTATACATATCGAAAAGGCTCTTCTTGAATTCCGCGACCTGACGGCGAGCCTCTGTAAGGCTGTCCTTTTCCTTGGCGATCTCAAGGCGATTTTTTTCCATAGCCTCGGCGTGCTGACGTACAGCCTCGTCCTCGAGCTCCGCAGCCTTTTCCTGAGCGGCGGCGATAATTTCCTCTGCCTTTGTATTAGCGTCGTTGATGACCTGATGACCCTGCTTCTGTGCGCCGAGAAGCGCGTCCTTAAGAGCGTCCTCGTCCTTCATATACTCTCTTACCTTATCGGCGAGTATCTGGATCTTGTTGTTAGCCTCAAGGCGGTCACGCTCCATCTCGTCAAGCTCAGCCTCCAGCTGTGAAAGAAATTCGTCGATCTCCTCCTGCTTGTAGCCGAATGCAGCCTTTTCAAATCTTTTATTTCTCACATCTCTTGAAGTAATCATAACCTTCACCTCTAAATATATTTTTTCAGAATTATGTGTATACGACCCTTTTTGGTAGCGCCGTTAATACCCGAAAGTACAAATCTTCCGCAGCCCCGTACAGAAAGCATGTCTCCCTCTTTAAGCTCATGAGATACCGAGGTCACAGGAAAATGATTTACTTCGGTTTTGTCGGAGCGGATAAGCCTTGCGGCATTTTCCCTGCCGATCCCTGCGGCAAGGCTCACAATGCAGTCAAGACGCAGTGAAGCCACAGTTCCGCTTATATTACGAAATTCCTGTTTGACCTCCAGTTGAAACGGTACATCGTCAAAGACTCTTACTCCTGTTCTGCCGATTTTTGATACCGTCGATAAAATAAGTCTGGCGGCAATTTCCGTAACAAACACCTGAGCGATCCCCTCGTTCACGATAATATCGCCCGTTACCTCGCGTTTCAGCCTCATACCCATAAAGCTTCCGAGGAAATCCCTGTGAGTAAGCTTATCCTCTTTTCTAAACCTGAAAGTAAGACATTTAAGCGGAAATTCCTCAATAATATAATCCTCGTAATAATCCGGAAAGACCGCAAGAATACGTCTTTGCGCTTCAGGGTAGCCGCCGTAGAGCATATATTTCAGACCGCCTGTATTATATCTGCACCAACGTTCGGCATCGGCACATTGCCGTTCATCGAGAAAATTTGAAAAACAGCATACTCCGTCCCTTTCGCACCGGCTTACAATATCATTCAGTCTTGCGGAAAAAAGCCTGTCCTCAACTTCGCCGTTCATCAGATGAATACGCCGTTATTTTCAAGTTCCCCCACTAAGTCCTCACCGATAAAGCCTACATTATAGGGAGTTATGATGTAGGTAAGGTTTGCGACAGGCTTTAAGCTGCCGCCGTTAGCGTATGCCACGCCGCCGAGAAAGTCGATTATTCTTCTCTTGTTTTCGGGAGAAGCTGTCTCCAGATTAAGGACGACCGTCTTTTTCGAGATAAGGTGATCGGCGATCTGTTTTGCATCTGTAAACGCAGAAGGCTTTACAAGAACCACCTGAAGCTGAGCCGTCGCCTGAATATTAACTACCTTGTTTCTTCTGTTCGCCTCAGCCATAGCTTCCTCGCGCTCCTGAGGAGTAGTGCCGAAAGAAGATGACGAAGAAGCGGACGATACTGAAGACGACGAGGTAGCTCTTGATGAAGAGGATACTCTTTCAGGACGAGGCGCGTCCTCGTAAGAGGGGGTATCGTTTACATCTTCATCGTCTTCGTCTGCTGAGAAAAAGAAATCCTTGGCAATATCGAGCAATTTCATAGTTATACTCCAATCTCCGCATAAACCTGTTTTTACGCCCTGCCGAACTCATGCGGAGAATCCGGAGGAACACATCAGGGTCGTTCAGAATACGGCATTTTTGCAGAGGGAACTTGTCCCCCGCCCTGCCCGAATAAGAAAATAAAGCGAACCTGCCCCTGAATAACAGCGATCCGAAACGATCGTGTATTAGACCTTCTCGGAAACTGAAAAGCATTGTCTGACTTGTCTTTTTTGTGTTCGGCTTAGTCAGCTTTCCTTGCAATACATACAGCATTCCTGCGGAAATCTGACTTTGCCGAGTGCAAAAATTCCTGCGCCATACAGCGCTTCCCAGTTCCCGAGGAGGTCTATTTTTCAAAAATCAAACGTAATTTCTTGCACCAAAAATGCCTGTGCCTATTCTGACCAGCGTCGAGCCGTGCTTAACGGCTTCGGCATAGTCGTGCGTCATTCCCATTGAAAGGGTCTCCATTGAAACGCCCTTTATCTTTCTGTCCTTTATATTATTGAACAGCTCCTCCATTTTTCCGAGGAAAATATCGCTGTCGGTGGGGGGCGGAATGGTCATAAGACCTTTTACCCGTATTCCCTCCATAGGCGCAAGCTGTTCAAGCAGAGGGATTATTTCATCGGGGGAAACTCCGCTTTTGCTTTCTTCCCCGCCGATATTCACCTCGCAAAGCACGTCCATAACCTTATTATGGGCAGATGCAAGGCGATTTATTTCCTGCGCCAGCCTTAAACTGTCCACAGATTGTATCATATCAACATCGTCGATGATGTATTTGACCTTGTTGGTCTGAAGATGACCGATAAAATGTATTCTCGTGGGCGTACCGTAATCGGAATACTTATTATAGCTGTCTTTTTTCGAGAGGAACTCCTGCACCCTGTTTTCACCGAGAAGGTCAAGACCGAGACTGAATACCCAGTTCACAACTTCGGGAGGGACGGTCTTTGTGACCGCCATTATGTCCACCTTTGCGCCGTCATTGCGGTATTTATCATACGCCTCGCTGATATTACCGCATATGACCCTGAGATTATCCTTAACTCTGTCAAAGCTGTAATTATCCATTCAGTTCACCACCTTCGGTTTCCGTTATAATATCGTCGTAGAGAGCAAGATATGAAGGGTCGTCCTCATGCACCTCCGACAGCACGTAGTCGCTGCCCTCGTATTTAACGTCTATCTTCTTGAAAAGCACCTGTTCGCCTTTCATTATGTACACGCCCTTGGCGTTCACAACAGCCGTACCTTCGGGTTCGCCCTCCGCATTTGTGGTCTGCTGCTCCACATTTTCAAAGCGGATAGCCTCTCTGGGGACTTTAAGCCCCCTGTACTCCCCTTTTATAAGCTCGCATGTCTCCGCGCGATGCTCCACAAGCTCCTTGCTGAAACGGCTGCATTTTATAATTATAATGCTGACCGAGGAACTGTCATCGTCCCGTATGTCGGTTATCACCGCCTCAAACTTTTCATCCGATGAATCGAATTTCAGCGTAACGGTATCGCCTATGTCATAGAGCTTTCGCGAATTGTCAATAACTCCCGCAAGATACCAACTGTAGCCGTTTATCATCTTGCCGACAAGTCCCGGCTCGCTGCTTTTTGAGTCCACAATGCTGCGAAGCTGCTCTACCGTAAGCTTGTCCAGATTGTCGGGAGTAAGCTCCGATTCGTAACCGTCGCAGTAGCTTACGAAATAAGAGGATTCATTTGCCTTAACTGTTTCCGAGGGAGTGGCAGCCATGCCTTTAAGCTCGGCAAGGCGGGAATTTATGTCAATTATCTGCTGATCGAAGCCTGTGACCTCCTTAGTAATTATCTGATATGTACTCATGCCTACAACAAGGTTCTCCATTTCATTTCGGAGCGCTGAATAATCCTTCATATCCCTGCTGTATATCAGAGTACGGTAGCTTTCGCCGATACTTGCGGAAAGACTTGCAGGCTGAGCAGACTCTCGCGTACCCGGATTCTGTATCTTTTTGAGTATATCGAGCTCATGCTCCAGCTGAGCGATCTCACGGCTGCGCATGATCTGCTCGTTGTCGGGATAGACCTCTGCGATCACCGTGCCGCAGCCGACCTTGCCGCCGTCTGCTACCTTATAGCTGAGAACTCCGTTTCCGCTGAACGTCACAGGCGTTTCGCTGCGTATAAAAACTCCCCTGAACTTCTCGGAGGAAATAGCGTCTGACAACAGAGCGGTTTCCGTTGCTGCTTTCCTGTTCTGGAAATTGTAAACTATGCTTACAAAAACAATAAGCAAAAGCACCAGCACAAGATTTCTCAGCAGCTTTACTATCAAGCCGCTGTCCGATCTGCCGCCTTCCGGTCTGTGCGAACCCATTGCGCCGCTCAGTCAGCCTTTTCGGTCGTATCGAGAATAGATACGGCTCTTGCCGGAATTATCGTTGAAATAGCATGTTTGTACACAAGCTGCTGCTTGCCGTCGCAGTCGAAAATAGCGACATAGCTGTCAAAGCCTCTTACTACGCCCTTAAACTGAAAGCCGTTCGTAAGAATTATCGTAACAACGATTTTATCTTTGCGGCACTGGTTGAGGAAAACGTCCTGTAGGTTGATCGTCTTGTTCATATACATTCTCCGTTCTTTTTATTTTGTTCTACATCATATGTCTTAAATTTACCTATAGATAAAAATAGACACTATACATTATATCACATTATTCCGTATTTTGCTATAGCTTTTTGGGATTTTTCAAAAATTTCACATTTTTTACTAAAATCATCAATAATTATCCACTCAATACTGTCATTTTTTCTAAACCATGTAAGCTGTCTCTTGGCGTAACGCCTTGTTTCCTGCTTTATCTTATCTATGCAGTCCTCCAGAGACATGGTATTTTCAAAATACGGTATCAGCTCCTTGTAGCCGATAGCGTTTGCAGCGGTTTTCATCGGGGGAGCGCTCCAAAGCTCCCGAGCCTCCTCCACAAGACCTGCTTTGACCATTTCGTCTACCCTTTGATTTATCCTGTCGTAAAGCGCGGCTCGGTCGGCAGCATTAAGACCGAGTATCAGCGGATCGTAAGGACTTTCAACACGACGGCTTTCCGCTTTAAGCTCGCTGAATTTCCTGCCTGCAACATGGATCACCTCCAAAGCCCGAACAACACGAACAAGGTTGTTCATATGGATAGACTCCGCCGCCTCCGGGTCTGCCGAAATGAGCTTCTCATACAGGGCGGCATTGCCGTTTTCCTTCGCATAGCGGTAAAGCTCCCGGCGGTAGGCTTCGTCGCTTTTTATCTCGGAGAAACTTACGTTATTCAGCAGAGAATCAATATAAAGCCCCGTACCTCCCACGATTATGGGGAGCTTTCCGCGGCTGAGAATATCCTCCGTCTTTTCACGGGCAAGCTTTACATAGTCCGCCGCGCTGAATGTCACGCTTCGGTCGAGAAAATCTATCAGGTGGTGAGGAACGCCCTTCATTTCCGCAGCGGTTGGTTTTGCGGAGGCGATGTCCATTCCCTTATATATCTGCATGGAATCGGCTGAGATCACTTCGCCGTTCAGAGCGAGAGCAAGCTCGACGCCCAGCCATGTTTTTCCGCTTGCGGTAGGACCGCATACGGCAAGAACTTTAGGTTTGTTTTTTTCCATATAAGCAACATTCTCCCTTGACGTCAATATCAGCAGCTTAAGTAATTTTGTCTCTTTTGTATGGACACGGGTTGCCGTGTCTGTAACAAGGGAACGCCCTCTCTTGCAGGGCTTTCCCTCTTTCCAAACAGTCCGCAGGACTGTTTGGAAATTCACCCTTTGCGGAGCGCTTAACGCTTTGTGGGACGCTGTCCCACACCCTGCCAGAGGCGCTGCCTCTGGACTCCGCCAAAGGGACGCCGTCCCTTTGGAATCCCAATGTTAGTTTACTTTAGTTAATGACGGACGTCCCTGTTGCATTAGTATCAGGTTCTTTTGAATTGATGATCTATATTCGCTTTGGTCATGGTAAACATAACGGGTCTGCCATGCGGACAATGACGTATTTTTTCATCTGAAAATATCTGCTCCGCCAAAGCTTTCATTTCCTCGGGAGTACTCTTGTCGTGCGCCTTTACAGCAGCCTTGCATGCCATAGTGTGCAGAACGTCGTCGAGATACCCCGACTGCGGATTCTGCTTGTGCATGAGCAGATTTTCCGCAACCTCGCATATGATACCCTCCGCATCGGAATCCATAATAAACGTTGGCAGAGCAGTAACGGTCACGTAGGGCTTTTCGCTGAGATCAAAGGAAAATCCCAAGTCCGTCAAAAGCTCCGTATTATTCTCCAGCGCGTCTGTCTCCTCGGAGGTCATAAGAAGCTTTATGCCCACAAGAAGCTGCTGACTGTACTGACGGCAATTTCTGCTTTTCAGCCGTTCAAAAATAATACGCTCGTGTGCGGCATGCTTGTCTATGATAACAAGCTTGCCCTCTCTTTCCACCAGCACGTACAAGCCAAACGCTTCGCCTATGACCTTTATTTCGGGCAGTTCGGGCTGAACCTCTTTCGGCTTTTCAATAACCTCCGGCTCGTCCTTTTTCTCAAACGAGCTTACGTTAAGATACTTGAACCCCTCGTCCGCCGCTTCTGCCGCCGCACGAACCGCCTCCAGATCAAGCTTTTCAGGCTCGAGCAGGGGACGTTCGTCTTTCGGCTCGCTCCTCATTATAACGTATTCCGACTTCTCCACGGGCTTTTCGTCAAGCCTGCTCCATTCGGAGCGTTCCTCTGCGGACTCCGTCTGCGCTTTCGGCGGTTCGGGAAATTCACTTTCACGCAGTTCCGCCTCCTTTTTGGCTATTTCGGATATGGGCGTAAACATTATCTCCTGCTGGACGGGGGCTTCGGGTTCTTCATGCCTGAACCAGTCACGCTGCTCCTTCGTCTCAAATTCGTATACAAGTCCGCCGCTGATAAAGGCGTTTTTCACAGCGAAGTAAACTGCGTTGGTCACGGCTTTTTCGTCCGTAAACCGCACCTCCGCCTTAGTCGGGTGGATATTCACGTCAAGCATCGACGGGTGCATTTCTATCATAAGAACACATGCAGGGAAACGTCCAGTCATTATCATGTTTTCATAGGCGTTTTCAAGCGACGAGGAACAAAGACGCGACTTTACATATCTGCCGTTTATGAAGAAATTCTGAAAAGACCTGTTGAACTTGGCATACAGCGGCTTCACCGTATAGCCGCTTACTCTTATACCGTCCGCTTCATATTCAACAGGCAGCAGATCGCGGGTAAAATCCTTGCCGAAAACGGCATATACGGCGGAATACAGCTCTCCGTCCCCTGCGGAATTAAATTCCATACGATTATCCCTGACCATTTTCACGGCAATATCAGGGTGAGACAAAGCGATCTTCTGCACTATATTGCTTACCGCATTGGCTTCGGTAACGTCCTTCTTCATAAACTTCGCACGGGCAGGAACGTTATAAAAAATATCCCGTATAATTATTGTCGTACCGTCGGGACAGCCGCTTTTTTCATGGAGCTTTTCCTCGCTGCCCTCAATTGAATATACCGTTCCGTAAGTCTCGCCCTTCTGCTTTGTCATGACCTCTACCCTCGATACGGCGCAGATCGAAGCAAGAGCTTCTCCTCTGAAACCGAGGGTATATATATTATCCAAGTCCTCTTTTGAAACTATCTTGCTTGTGGCATGGCGCAGAAACGCTTTCGGAACGTCCTCAAAGGAGATTCCGCAGCCGTCGTCGGTAACTCGCATATATGTTGAACCACCGTTTTTTATCTCAATGGTGATGTGTCTTGCTCCCGAATCTATGGAGTTTTCCACAAGCTCCTTTATAACGGAGGAGGGGCGTTCGATGACCTCTCCTGCGGCGATAAGCTCCGATATTTCTTTGCTGAGTACGTTAATTGCCGGCATTATATCCTCCCATTCATATCCCCATACTTTTTAAGAGTATCCATAAACATTTTCAAATTCTGCTCCTGCATATAGAAATCCTTGCCGTAGACTTTTTCATTGGCTGCGATCTTTAGCTTCACTTTCCTGCCGTCCTGATCGAAGATCATTTTTATGGTGTGCAGTCTCATTAACTTTGAGAATTTTATGGAGATCATATTCTCAAGCCACAGCGTACCGTTCTCCACCTGCATACCAAGAATATTGAATTTCGCATAAACCAGTCTGCCATCGGATGTTACGCCTGCATATCCGAACATATTATTAAGAGCCGACGACGATAACAGCACCTGTCCTCCGAAGCCGCAGTAAATGGGATTCCAGACCTGTGTACCGTTTGCTACAGCCATGAGATACAGCATCATATTCTTCTGATTAAAGCTTGCCATTATATACTCCCTATCCCAGCATTGCAGCCATATCTTTCAGAAACTCACGGCATTCGGCATCGGTAAGCTCGTCTATATTCGTCCTTTCAAGCATGGCAAGAGCCTCCTCACGGTTAATGCTGCCAAAGCTCATCTGGTCGTCCTGCTCCGTGATTACAGGCTTTTCCGATACATGAGTTTTCTCCATTTCTTCAAGCAGTTCCCTCGCACGATTGACTACTTTCGGCGGAAGTCCGGCAAGCTTTGCAACGTCAACGCCGTAGCTCTCGTCAACTCCGCCCCTGACTATCTTGCGGAGAAAACGTATAGTTCCGCCGTGTTTGTTTACCGCAATGCTGTAGTTTTTCACGCCCTCAAGCTCGTTTTCAAGTCCTATAAGCTCGTGGTAATGCGTTGCGAAAAGCGTCTTGCAGCCAAGCTTTTTGCTCGAACAGATATGCTCCGCAACCGCCCTTGCAATGCTCACGCCGTCGAAAGTGGACGTACCTCTGCCCACCTCGTCAAGGATAACAAGACTGTTCGGCGTAGCGTTTTTCAGAATATCAGCAACCTCGCTCATTTCCACCATAAAAGTAGACTGTCCAGCCGTAAGGTCGTCGGACGCTCCAACTCTTGTGAATATCTTGTCCACAACGGATATTTTCGCAGAATCCGCAGGCACAAAACAGCCTATCTGCGCCATGAGGACGATAAGAGCCGTCTGCCGCATATACGTTGACTTACCCGACATATTCGGTCCTGTTATGATAGACATTCTGTTGGCTTTTGTATCAATGTAAATATCGTTCGGAACAAACATTTCGTCTTTCAGCATAAGCTCCACTACAGGGTGACGTCCGCCCTTTATGTCAATTGCTCCGTCTATGGAAATATCGGGCTTTGTGTACATATTCCGCAGAGACGTTTCCGCAAAAGCGCACAGTACGTCCACCGCCGCAACAGCCGAAGCCGTCTGCTGAACTGCCGCAAGCTTCGTAGCAAGAAAATCCCGAACCTCGGCGAAAATTTCAGCTTCAAGGGAGAGCGCCTTGTCTTTTGCCCCGAGAATGGCGTTTTCAGCGTTTTTCAGCTCCTCGGTAATGAAACGTTCGGCATTTGCAAGCGTCTGCTTACGGATCCAGCCCTCGGGAATAAGGTCATAATAAGACCGCGTTACCTCCAGATAATAGCCGAACACCCTGTTGAAGCCGATTTTCAGGTTTTTGATGCCTGTAGCTTCCTTTTCACGCTGTTCAATGCCGTCTATCATCTCCTTGCCGTGGGTCATTATGTGGCGAAGATTGTCAAGCTCCTCGTTAAAGCCGTCCTTTATAACTCCGCCGTCCTTAACTGAAACAGGCGGCTCGTCCATTATGGCGTTTTCTACAAGGCGGACGATTTCGCCCAAATCGGAAATTTCGCTGTTGTATTTCGCCAAAAGCTTTGAACCGCTCAGCTTTGAAAGCTCCTCTTTCAGCAAAGGAAGCTGCATTGCCGTTGCAGAAAGGGATTTAACGTCTCTGGGCGTTGCCGACTTGTACATTATCTTCGTCATAAGACGCTCCAGATCGTAGGTACGGTCAAGAAGCTCCGTTATATCGGACAGTATCACGCTTTTCCCGTACAACGCCTCAACAGCGTCAAGACGTTCGATTATACGCGCCGGACTTTTCAGCGGCTGTTCTATCCAGCTTTTCAGCATACGCCGTCCCATTGAAGTCCTTGTGGAATCAAGAACCCACAAAAGAGAGCCTTTTTTCTCCTTATTGCGCAGGGTTTCGGTAAGCTCTAAATTGCGGCGCGCGTTAAGGTCAAGTCCCATAAAGGAATCGCCGTTGAGAAGATTCAGGGTCGTGAACCGTGATACCGAGGTTTTCTGCGTGTCTCTTATGTAATCGAAAAGTCCGCACAGAGCCGAACAGTCCGAACCGTTTTCGGAAACGCCGAGTTCCGCCATAGCTTTTACGCCGAAAACCTCGCATACGCTTGAACGCTGTTTTTCCGGCTCAAAGCATACAGCGTCACGGAGCGTAACGGTGCAGTTCAGGCGGACTTTTATAAACTCCGCAACAGCTTTAAGGGACAAAAAGCTCTCGGGAAATATTACCTCCGCAGGCTGACAGCGCGAAAGCTCGTTAATAACTCCCTGTTCAAGATCCTTGCCCTCAAAAAAACTGAGGTCGGCTTCGCCCGTGGAAATATCCGCCGAAGCCACGCCGCACGTTTTATTGCGTTCGTCAAAAAATATGCTGCATATGTAGTTGTTTTCGCCGTCGTCAAGCATCCCCGACTCGGTGACGGTACCCGGAGTCACTACCCGTATGACGTCGCGGACTACGATCCCCTTTGCTTCGGCAGGGTCGGTAAGCTGTTCGCAAACAGCCACCTTTTTACCCATATCTATGAGCCGTTTAATGTACATATCTGCCGAATGATAGGGAATACCGCACATCGGAGCGCGCTCCTCAAGTCCGCAGTCACGCCCCGTGAGCGTAAGCTCCAGCATTTTAGAAACTGTAATGGCGTCGTCAAAGAACATCTCATAGAAATCCCCCAGACGGAAAAATAATATGCAGTCCTTATACTTATCCTTTACCTCAAAATACTGCTGCATCATCGGCGAAATTTTGCTTCTGTCTATCTCCACCTTGATAAACTCCTTCTTTATTAAATCATGAACATCCGCCGCATGTCTCGCAACTGCCTGTGCAGCCCTGTGACGGCTGACATGTCTCGGGGTCTTCGCCGTTTGCACAGAGTGTGATTATCTGATTCATGTTGTTTACAAGAGCCTCCAATGCGCCCTGTGCAGCGGTAAATACAATCATGTTCTTATTTGACATTATTTTTTTGTAATTGGACTTGATACCCTCGTCAAGTTCCTTTATTTTGTCGGTATCCTTATCCTCCTTGCAAAGCTCAGTATTAAGCTCGCTGCGCATTCTGTCGAAGTCGGTTATCTGCCGCTGAAGTTCTGCGTCGGCATCGTTCGCCTGCTTTGCAAGATTGTACGCTATATAGCGGTCGTCCGCCTGTAAAGCCTTGCCCAGTTCTCTTGTCATTTCAATAATATCCATTTTAAATTTCTCCTTTAAATTATTTATTATGTTATATCAAAAACGTACATATGATAAGTATTATCCTCGTGACGTTTTGCATACAAGTGTAATTTATTATCAGACGCAAATTCAAGCGCCTTATTGCCGTATTCGTCATCTGTTTCTAATATATATTCGTCAACTGTTTCACCGCTTTCAAGGGAAATAACTGTTATAATATAGCTGTGATCTTCACGATAGCTGTTACCTTCACGCCTTATAACAGCCGCCAAGCTGCCGTCCGCTGAAACAGCATTCTCTCTGTAATACTTTACATTTTCAAAATCTGCCTGTATCGGAATATCCCTTATTTCATAAGAATCAAGGTCAAATTCCGAATATCCGACAGTATTAAAATATTCTGCTTTAGCAAGTATCAGGGAATTTCCCCGAACAACTTTCGGATAATAAGCTCCCGTAATAAAATGATTTTCACCGCTTTTCATGTCAAACACGCCGAAACCATGAGTTCCCCATTCGCCGCACGCTGAATATGCAAATCTATCATTGTCGATTGGAAAATCAGTTCTCACCCACGAATAAGCATTATCAGGATCAAGACTTTCTACAATAATATTTTCCTCGCCGTTATCCTTTACAAGTTTAATATTGCCGTCCTCATTTGAAAGTATTCCGTATCCTGCCATTTCAATATCATTGGGATACATTGAATATAATATTTCTTCAGCGGGTATCAATTCCGAATTTTCGTACTTATTCAAATCGTACAGCTTTATATTGTCCGCAATTTCAGTATAAGTCGGCTCGGTTTTTTCGGGTTCAGTCGGTTTCACTGTTGTAGATTCCGTAGTCGTTTCCGTAGTTGTTTTGGTAGTCGTCTCCGTAGTCGTTTCAGATACAGAATCAGGCTGACTTTCAATGATCTCCTGATTTTCTTTACTGCAACCGACAAGAAGAAACACCGAACATAATATCATTAAAAATTTTTTCATGGTACCTCCTTTACGGTGTTACGTCAACAGTACCTGTTATATCACCGTTTTCGTCAGTTATATACTTTTCTCTTTTAACAAGCGTTTCATTGCCAAAGTCGTCGTATTCGAGATAATCCATAAATATTCCCTCGCTGTTCCAGTATCTTTTTTCTGCCGAAACAGGAATGAGTTTTTCCCCTGCCCATTTGTATACAGTATCTTCCGCATCGACTGCGCTTGATTTTGAATGTACGGACAGCGTTTTATCGGAATTTATCTTCACATAGAAATGCAGATCGTCAAGTTCAGACCAGTTTTCAAAATGTTCCGTATCGGGATCATAACGAAAGTACCGAAAAGCGGCGTTTGTCGCTCCAAGACGTTCTTCTACCGCTATATCATTATTGCCGTCGAAATTATAGTCCCTGAACTTCACCAGATCTTTGGATTCAAGGTCAAGAATAGTATCGTCGATTTTTACGTCAAGGGACTGATAAAGTTTGCCCTCCAAATATATATCAACACCTCCCGAAGCGGTCACTTTATATGAGAATTTTTTCTCTTTATTAATAAGCGGTGAAAGCTCGGTAAGACCATTTGTATCGAAACAATCTCCTGTGAATATATCAACAGCGTAATAACCTGTAGTCACACGGCGGTCGGCATAATCTTCATAACAGCGAAAAACATAATAAGTATTGTCATCAAATTTTTGTCTGCCGTCATAGGAAATATGCCTGTTGTCCGATTCGGGAAGATTAAGCCGCAGCAGCTCAGACGCTCTGCTGACGCTGATTACCCGTGAATACTCGGTAAGCGCTTCATCTATTTCTTCAAAGCTGTAATCCCTGCCCAGCGATACATATTCAATACCACGATATTCCGCAAGTTTCGCATTGTACTCATCTTCGGTTATTTCAGTATCATTCAGCTTGAAAACTCCCTCGTCTCCGCGATAACCCACATCATTATAGAAGTTAGCAATTATATTTATCTGATTATTTTCAAGCCGATTGAATATTTCATATTCAATGCCCTGTCCCAGATTATAATGCACGATCATACCGTTATCCTCATAATAGCCGACTTCGCCGTATGAACCCATTCTTTCGAGGGATATAAGTTCATTGTCATACGTATATATACGGCAGACACCGGCGTGGCTTGTATCTTCCGATATTATGAGTTCGGGCGTACCGTCTGTATTGAGATCATATATTGAAAAAGCTGAATGCTCTATAATATCACTGCCTAAAAAATAGTCGTCGGAGTCCATAAAATCAAACAGCGCCTGTTTATAGGCTTTCTGCCAGCCGTTTAATTCGGGTATAGTCGGAATATCTATAGCATACAGATAATTAAATTCGCTGTCGCCCTCTTTAAGAGCATAGATATACAGCTTGTTATCGGAAACAAATTTCAAATCAAAGTTTGTATACTTGTTTTTTGAACTGAATTTATATTCCTCGATTACTTTTTCATTTTCAAGTGAAAACAGAGTTACAATATATTCGGGAACTTCACTATAATCTGCCGATATATTGGCAGTCGTTTTCATATCTACCGAAAAAGCCGTGCATGGAAGATAACGCTTATTTTCAATAAAATCCGTATTAATATCAGTGAGTTCAAATGTTTTAAGATTCAGCTTTGAGTAGCCATAAAAATCAGCAATAAATCCCCTTGTGAGTATCAGATAATCGCCTGAAACTTTCTGCGGAAAATAGCGACATCTGTCTGTATTTTCAATGCGGAAATCTTCATTGCTGGCAAGATCATAAACTCCGCACCCAAGACTTGAATCCTCCTGAATTATGCTGTATGCAAATTGATAGCGGTCAATTATGCAGTTGATGACCACATAGACAGTCTCACTTTCAGCAGGAAGTTCGATCAAAGCAGTACGATCTCCGAAAAAATTTTCAAAATAGATATTTCCATTTTCTGCCAAGATCTTTCCACTTGACATTTCATACTCTTTTATGTAAGGAAATTCTTGTGAATCTTGCAGATACTCTTTATTTTCGGGAAAAGTAAGGTCATAAAGCTTTATATTATCCGCAATTTCAGTCACGGGAAGTTCGTTTTCGGATTCTACAGGCGTTTCGGTCTGCGATTCTGCCTGAGATTCAGAATTTATATCCGATATACTGCTTTCAGAAGTTTTATCACTACAGCCTGTCAGTAAAAACACCGAACATAATATCAGTAAAAATTTTTTCATATTGTCTCCTCTTGTTCTTACACATTAACATTCTCTATATTTTCTTCTGTCAGCTTCATGAACGGAATATCAATAACTTCCGAACCATCGGTAAACTGCTCATAATATTCGTTATACTCCGTCACATCTAACGGTTCTACTGCTTCATTGATCCAGTAATAAACCGTTCCTGAACTGCTTGTATCGTATTCGGCAGGATAATCAAGAAAATCAGTACCTCCCGCCTCCTCTATCTGCTTATTTACCATGTCAACAATATCCTTGTCAATACCGCATACATCTCCGCATTTATCATAAGAATCAGTTTCACTGTTGTATTTATACATTGCAAACGGGTAAACTTCAAAAGAATGTGTCTGATTATGGGCAGAATACACCCTTACCGCACCGTTTTCATAGAAGTCTGACTTAATATATCCCGAAAACTGTTCGACTAAATTTCCGTCAGCGTTGTGGTCGTACACATATATTACACGATGGTCAAACGTCACAAGAAGTTCGTTCCTGCCGTCACTGTCAATATCATAAACCGCAAAATCAATAGATACATCTATGGTATAATTTTTATAATCCCAACCAGGAAATTCACAGTTATAATATATATTTTCAAGTACTTCACGGTAAGTCTGTTTTTCATATATGTTTGTTTCTGTCACTTTTTCTGTTTCAGCTTCCGTGGGAATTTCCGTCTGCGATTCTGTCATTTCCTCCGCGGTCGTTTCAATTACGCTTTCACTCACAGAATTTTCGGGAGTTTTTGAAGTACAGCCTGTAAGCATAACCGAAAGACACATCAATAAAATTATTTTTCTCATCATGTACTTGCATTCTCATAAAACTTTCGTATAAAATTTCCGTTGGAATCTATTTCGGCAATATATGAATAGTACGGACCGCTTGATATATGAATGAATATCCTGCCGCCCTCATATTGTATGCCCCATATCTCGTAATAATATTCAGTGCCGAAAAATCCGGCAGCGTCAAATATTTTCTGTTTTTCGCCATTTTCAAGCTTGTATAAAGTTCCTGAATCCTCGCTGCCGAATGCTGAACTGAAAAAAATAGTATCTCCGCAGAATTCAAAACTAGAAACGTATTCGCAAACTAACTCCGTAGCATAGTTTTCAATATTCATTCTCATAAGACTGTTATATGCCAAATAATACATATATCCGCCGTTGATACGTCCTGTCCTGCCGTCCTTAACAGCTATAAGATTATCATTTCTCATATCATAAATGCCGCATTCCTTATTATAAATATGACCGGTTCCCGGGACTTTTCTGTTATAATAAATTTTATTTTCATCAACTATAAATTTATCTGTATCATCGTCTGTCCTGAAAATCAATTCAGTCTCCGCGCCTGTATAATCCGTGCGGTAAAATTCCGAAAAATCACCGTTCCAAGTTTTATAATAAATATATTCAGGAGAAAAATACACATTATCATAATAATTCAGCTCAACTATAGGCGTTATTTCCTGATTTTCATATTTTACAACAATAAGCTTTGTACTTTCATAATTCCTATGATCATATTTCAATCCGTAAAGAATGCCGTCCCTGATGAATTTCCATGTACAATCTTCGCCGTCGTTTATAGGTACGGCATCGCCGTCTCCGCTGTCAAAACCGAGGACATAATTTGCACTGTCACGTCCGCCGATATAGACGTCATAATAATAACCGCCGTCAACAGAAAAAATTATTTTATAACTGTTCATCAAGTCGGTTTCGCTCGGCGCTTCGATTTTCAGCTCCGTAACCTTCGGATATTCTTCTTGAGAATTATTTATATATGTCGGTTTTGCAGAATTATTTTCTGTCGGAATATCTGTTTTCTTCTCTGTTTCAGCTTCTGTCATTTCTTCCGTTTCAGATTCCGTGGGCTTTTCCGTCTGCGATTCTGTCGTGCTTTCAGAAATTATTTCAGATGTACTGCTTTCAGAAGTTTTATCGCTACAGCCTGTCAGTAAAAACACCGAACATAATATCAGTAAAAATTTTTTCATATCATTCTACCCAGAACCGCCCAGTTCATGGCGTCTGTTATTTCAACGTCAACGAACTGACCGATAAGCGACTTATCGCCCTCAAACTCGACAATAATAAATTCGTTGCTTTTACCCGAGATATATCCCTCGCGCTTTTTGGAAACGTCGTCCACAAGCACGCGCATTTTCCTCCCGATAAATCGCTTGTAATTCTCGGAGGATATTTCACGCTGAACTTCAAGAAGCTGTCTCATACGGCGGCTTTTGACTTCGTCGGGAGTACGATCCTCCATTTCAGCCGCCCGAGTTCCCGAACGTCTGGAGTAGATGAACGAATAGATATTGTCATATTTAACGCGCTTTATTATGTCCAGAGTAGCTTCAAAGTCCTCGTCCGTCTCATTTGGAAATCCTACTATAAGATCGGTAGTAAGAGAAAATCCGGCATCCCTGCTGCGGATATAATCCACCGTTTCCATGTATTTTTCAGCAGTATATCTGCGGTTCATGCGTTCAAGCACATCATTGCTGCCGCTTTGCAGGGGAAGATGCAGATGCTTTGCAGCCTTACCGCACTCAAAGATAGCGTCAATAAGCTCTTTTGTAGCGTCCTTCGGGTGCGAGGACATAAAGCGGATAATGAAATCCCCCTCGATTCTGTCAAGCTCTCTCAGAAGCTTCGGAAAAGCGTTTGTTTCGCCGAGATCATTTCCGTAGCTGTTGACGTTCTGCCCTAAAAGCATTATCTCCTTGTAGCCGTTTTTTACCAAATTACGGACTTCTGCAATAATATCCTCCTGCCGTCTGCTGCGTTCCCTGCCTCTCACGTAAGGAACTATACAGTAGGTACAGAAATTATTGCAGCCGAACATTATCGGCACGCTCGCTTTAAAGCCGCTTTCCCTGACCTGCTCCGCCGCCTGCGAAAAATCATCATATTCCGCTATATCCATGCCGAATTTCTGCCCTTTGAGACAGTTTAAAAGCAGTCTCGGGATACTGCTGAGAGCCGAAGTTCCCACGACAAAATCGACCTGCGGATATGATCTTTTTATTTTTTCGGCGATATGCTCCTGAGCTGTCATACAGCCGGAAATGCCGATAATAAGGGACGGCTTAAGCTCTTTAAGCTTTTTCATGCTTCCGACTATGCCGAATATCCTGTCCTCTGCATTTTCCCGTACTGCGCAGGTATTCAGTATAATAAGATCTGCGGCGTTCTCGTCCTCGGTAAGACCGTAGCCCATGTTTTTCAAAAGTCCCTTTATCTTCTCTCCGTCGGAAATATTAAGCTGACAGCCAAAGCTCCGCACATAAGCTTTTTTCGGAGCATTCGCCGTTATTTTCACGATTTCCTCAATGTATGTATTTCCCATTAAAAGCCTCCGTCAGGATTATTTTCACAATGCAGTATTCTTTCTTATTATATCATATTAGCTGCAAAATTGCAACAGACGCGGAAATAAATCTCGATAAATATTTCTTATAGCGCGACACGCTGCTTATATTTTATAATCTTGATAATGCCTTTTTTAGTGGCTGCCTATATATTCAGATATTTCACATTATTTTTTAAGTTTACTGCTCCGATAAAAACAAGCGAACCCATTTTCATGGGTTCGCTGTTCTGATTATGATTCAATAATTTCCGGAAGCTCCTTAATGACCTTTGCGTCTATTTTCTGAATTGCAAGCGCATCGCTGGGCAGAACTCCGTCGCCGGGGTTGCAGCAATCGGCATTTTTCGCGCCAAGCTCCGAAAGTCCGTACTTGTCGGGATTTCCGAGAGCCTGCAAAATTGCGGTAGAATCAGCGATAGTTACCTGTCCGTCGCAGTTTGCGTCGCCTAAGAGTTCCTTGCCCGAACTTGTGGGAACTTCAACAGGCTTTGTCGGAGCTGTCGTTGTAGGCTGATCGACGGGATCCGTCGGCGTGGGAATGTCTGTTCCGCCCGATTTGTAGAGATCCTCCGGCAGTTCGTCGAGGGTAATGCAGTACTCGCTCTGATACATCTTTTTCAGCTCGTCATGATCCTGATAAGCTTCACCAAGAAAAGCTGTTCCGCCGTCCTCTCCTCCGTCGTACCAAGGACAGAAGTAAAGCCAGTTTGCGTCTTCAACTATCATGTTGTCCATTGCCGGAACTGTATCATTTTCCGCCATAGCTACCATCTTTTTGCCGTCTGTAAGTTTAAAGAGATAATCAAACTTGCTTGAAATTGCCAAAAGATTTGGTCCACTGCTCTTTCCGTCTCCTCTGTTGTACTCAACGTTGTACTTGTCATATGCTACAATATCAACATACTCGTCACCGGGATACCATGTATGCGAATTAGCATAGTCATAGCTGTTGAACTCCCATATAATATTATGGAGTTGGTATTCTTCTGTGAGTTTTGTATAGAGAAGTTTCCAGAGTTCCTTGTAAACTTCTGCTCCTCTGTCGCCCCACCAGAACCATGATGTACCGTCGGGATAGTTGCCCTCGTTACCCTGTGCTTCATGGAGCGGACGGAAAATAATCGGTACATTTTCGTCCTGAAGTTTCTGTAACTGTTCAGCAAGCATCTTTACCGCTTCGTTGAAATAAGCGCGTTCCTTTGAATCTTCTTCAAGCACCTTTGCGGTATTGAATGTGCTTCCCGACGCCTGATAGTTTTTGTATGTACATTTTTTCCAGTCAACCTCGTCACCAAGTTTATAGTTATCAAAGTCGATCGGTACATTTATATGCCATGATGCTGTAATAATGCCGTTTCTTTCCTTTACCCACGCAATTGCGCGTTCGGTCGAGCCGTCGTCCCAGCCGTAAAGCGGATTGTAATTCATGAAATCCAAGCCGCGTATAGCAGGAACTTTTCCTGTCAGTTCTTCAAGAAACTCATTTTCCCATTCATAATTATTCTTATGACCTCCGCCATAGATCTCCTGCTGACCTGAAATTGTGTGCTTGCCGTAAACACTCTTGAGATACTTCATGAGCGCTTTTGTTTCAGCCGTTGCCTCTGCATCGCAAAGTACATCAGTAGCAAGAGAGTAGTCTTTTTTATCAGCAACTTTAACTGTAACTGTATCTATAGCCATATAGCCATATTTATTAAGAAATGAAATAGTATTCTTGCCCTTATTAAGACGTACAATGCCGAAGTCAATATCAGTCCATTTGTCATAATATGGTACTTGCTTTATGTATTCCGTACCGTTTACAGCCATAGTCTGCTGTCTCGGCGAGGCTTTATCGAGAATCTGCGCGCCTCTTACGGTAACCTGATACATTGCATCCTCCGGAACGGTAACTTCAAAGCTGAGTTCTCCGCCTGTAAGATAAGCAAACCCCTCGCCTGAATAGTCGGGTAACTGATTTTCATAGATCGATGTCCACAGCTCCGCTCCCTCCATGTCCTCGCCCTGTATCATATAGGGGAACACTGTATCGGCAGCGACCGCAGGCGTAATGCCCGGCATGGAAACAGCCGTCATAGCGGCAGCGGAAAATACTGCGGCAATTTTTTTAATAAAACTTTTCATTGGCAATAACCTCCTCAAAATAATAATTATCCCTCATTTGCCTAAATCTCGACAAATATGCCGATCACTACTTTAATTATAAAGCATTTCACAAAACTTTACAAGCGATTTTCTGAAAAAATGACCCGTCCGCACAGAATTTCATATCATTGCACAAATTCTGCATACCCCTATTGTAAAACTGAACAATCAATGACTTAAATATAACTTAATTAAATAAAAAGTCCCCGAAAAAATCGGAGACTTTTAATTAACTTCTATCGAACTCAGTTTGCAAGAGCCTTTTCAAGCCACACGCCTGCAATATCAAGGGCTTCATAAAGACCGCATTCACGCTCGGCATTCTTGACGACTGCTTTCATGGGGTCAGGCTCGTTTGTATCCAACTGCACCACACGAACCTTTGATACCATCTGTTCACCGCCGACGTCTTTCTTTGCCAGAACCTGTATCCATATCACATAAGGGTCGGACATATAGCCATAGTAGATCTGTTCGCCGCATCTTACAAGCGGATAGCCTTTATAGGTAAAAAATTTACTCATATGATTCCTCCAATCCGCAGTTCACAAATATTGACTGCATATTATTTCCATGTAGTTTTAAATTCTGTGTCTGAATTAAGATTTTCAGCGTTTTCTATCAGTGTTTCCACATAAGACTTGGATATAGTGAACTTACTTTCGCCGTTTGCCGTAATAAGCGCCTGCATGGACGACTTCTCATAAAAATCGAACTCCAGAGTTTCGCCCGTATAGCTGTCGGTGAATTTCAGGGACGCCATAGGCTCGCCCTTCGGTACCTCCTCGTCAAGCGCAAAATCCTCCGCATGAGCGCTTATAAGAAAGCTGTAGAACTGTCTGTACCGCTCGCTGTCAAACTCCTCGCCGTTGAGCTTTACGGAGAAGTTTTCCGCCGTAAGCTTATCGACCTCCTTGTCGGGATCGATCCGCTCGATCTCAAAGGCATATTCATTTTTGCCGCAGGTCACGCTAAGCTCGGGGATATTCCATACATAAGAAGCGATAAATATTCTCGAAGCAATGTCAACGGGCTTGACTGTCACCCATTTTGCTTTTTCAGCGTCAATAATGAATATAACGTTTCCACCTTTCAGCATTCCGTAGCAGCTCTTTCCGTCGCCGTCGGCAAAGGGTTCGCTGAGAAGAAGATCGTATTTATTTCCGTCATCGCAGTCCATAGTTACGGTGCAGTAAGGCTTTTTAAGACCCGCCTCCGCAATATCGGACTTTGAACAGTGTACGGCATATATGCCGTCCGCGCTGAGTCCGAACATGCCCGTCACTATGTCTGTTGCTTTTTCAACCGTAAGATATGCAAATGTCGGTTTCGTCATAACATGAACAGCCGATGTTCCGCCGCTGTACTCCGATTCCTCGCTCTTTTCATCGTATTCGAGAAGAATGTCGTCCTCCATATCGGCTCTTTTTATACGCAGAGAGTTGACCTGGGGATACTCCTCGGGCGCTTTGAGAACCGTCGTTTCCACGAGATCCAAAAGCGTCTTTCTGTAATTGGCAAGAGCTGAATTACGCACCGTAAACACCGTATCCACGCCGTCTATCATAACATACGAAACGTCCCCCACTGGAGCTTCATCGCCTATGAACATACGGTATTTCGTTCCTGTCTCATACTCGATGTCTACTGTGATCGCAGGCGTTTCAAGACCGAATTTATCGAGGTCGGTACAGTTTTCCTCGACCACGGATTCGGAAGTAAGTCCGTTGGCATTGTTCGCCATAGTGCCGATAACGGAATCGTTCATTAAAACGTCCTGATAGCCGTCAAGAGTATATGTCGCCGCAGTTTCTGCTGTCTGTGCGGTTTTCTGCACCACATGAAGCTCGTCTGTGGGGTTCTTCACGTTGACCGTTTTGATAACGCCTTTCAGGTCAGCCCCCGTTTCGGGGTCTGTACCTGTGACCTTATCGTCGTGAATAAGGATCTTTATCTGCTGTTCTGTCCCCGAGGATTCCGGCTCGGAACTGCCGCCGTTATCCTTCGGATCAGTCAGCATGAGAGCCGCAGCGCCTCCGCCCAGTACGACCAGCGCTGCGCTGAGTACGATAATACCTTTAACTGAATTTTTCATTTGTTCTTTCTCCATAAGAGGACTATAAGTCCCGCAAGACCGATAAGAAGCGGAATTACCACAACTACCACTACAAGGATAACTCTTGCCGAACCTGTTGTAAGTGAAAGCGTATACTGCTCGAGAGCCTTTTCAGGAATGATAACGCTCGCTTCCTTACCTGTCATATCGTTTACGACGTTAAGCGTTACGTTTGCGTTGTTGTAGGTATTCGTACCCGAAAGAATAAGGTTGTCGAGCATGAACGGACTGCCCACCACAAGTATCTCGCTGCCGTAAACGTCAAGTCCCGAAGAAGTCTCCTTTCTTGATTTTACAACGATATTGTAAGCCGCTTTCTCCTCGGAAACTTCATTTCCCTCAAGGAGAGAGGCAACATACGACGTAGGCGATGATTTGATTATCTCCGTAACGATGCTTTCATTGTTCTTGCTCAGTACCGTAATTGGACGCGCCTGCGGAGCTATGATCGGCAGAGCCTCGTTTGTGAGAGTTCCTGCCGCCTCTGCGTCGGCGATCTGTACTGTGGGAGCGTAGGTTACCTGTCCGAGAGACGCAACGCTCGCCTGAACCATGCTGCTGTCGTCAAATACGACAGACGGCTCTATCTGTATCTTCCAGTCCGCAAGAAATTCCGTGATATTTGGAAGATTCGTAGCATACAGGTTGGGAATGTATATCATGTTACGCTCATAATTTCCGCTGTTGTAAAGGAAATCGCTGAGCTTTGTGATAATATCCTCCGTGAAGTCAACTCCGGGAGAAGCGACGATTACAAGGTCGTAATCCTCGGGACTGAGAGCGTCTGTGCCGATGTCGATATTCGTGCAGTCATAGCCGTTCTTAGCCAGAAACGACTGAAGGGAGGACGCAACTGCGGAATGCGTCTGATCTACTATGGCGTTGCCGTTCATGCTGCTGATGACCGCAGCTCTTACGGGATTGGCGTCCGTAACAGCCTTGACAGCCGATGTGATAACGCTTTCTCCTGCGAACACCATGTTGATATTTCCCTGCGTGCTGTTCTGGGAGGGGGTTATCATAGCGGCAACTTCTTCGGGAGTAATGAATTTTACTCTTTCGCCGCTTCTTACAACGATTCCGCCCTCTGTAATATCTCCGCTGTAGTACTGACCAAGCTCCGTAACAACATCGGGATTCTTGGTGATGTCAACGTATTTTACGCTGATACTGCCCTTGCCCGACTCGGCGTATACGGAATACTTATCAAGTATTTCAGGAATAATATCGTAAGGACATTCTACGACCGCTCCGTAATACTGGTAGAACATCTGCTCGTACTGACTTGAAATAGCCGTGAAGTAATCCTCCGTAGTCGTAACGATTATCTCGACGTCCTTATCGACAGCCTCGAGAGCCGATATAGTCTCCTCGGATATTTCGTGACGGTTATCGGGCGTAAGGTCGAATTTAACGGGATAACGCTTCATAAGAAGTCCGCATACAATGTTTGCCGCTATAACGACTGCAATTACAAGTATTATTGTAACTGCCGATACCGAACCGAATTTCAGCTTTTTAAGATTTTTCTTCGGCTTTGCCGCTTTTTCTTCGGATACGGCGATGTCCTTTTCTTTATCTTTTTTACTCATCTGTGTATAACTCCTTTCTGCATCAGCCCCAGCGTCTCTTGTCAAGTACCCTTACCGAGAAGAAATTGAAGAGAACTGCCGTGCTGAGGAAGAATACTATACTTGAAAGGTCGAAAACTCCGCGAGTAAACTCAACGTATCTTGAATAAAAGGAAATTGAAAGCAGAGCCTTCTGAATAAATTCCACAGGAATATTCGCCGCAAGGGAATCCATAAGGTAAAGAACGAAAAGCACAAACATTCCGATAACTGCGGAAGCCATCTGATTTTCCGTAAGAGACGATACGAAAAGTCCTATAGCTATAAAGGCGGCTCCTAGAAACAGCATTGCAAAATAGTTGCCCAGAAGGGTAGACCATACTACCTCGCCGCAAAGCGCAATGATTATTGAATAAACGAAAACTATGCTTTCAGCGATGATGAAAAGCGTAAGAGCCGCAAAGTATTTGCCCAGCACAATAGAAGCAAGGCTGACGGGAGCTGTCAGAAGTCCCTGATCCGTACGGTTCTTTTTCTCCTCGCTGAGAAGCTTCATGGTGAGTATAGGAATGAGGAAAAGCACGATTATGAACATCGAGCTGAACATCGGAGACATATCCGACACGCCTGAGCCGATAACGCCCAAAGAGAAGAAAAGTCCCGAGAAAAGCGCAAAGCCCGCAAGGAATACGTAAGCTATTCCCGAAGTAAAGAATGCGCCCATTTCACGTCTGTATATTACTCCCATTACTTATCCCCTCCTTTTTTTGACGAGGACTTTTTGTCCTTTTTGTCCTTGGTCACGGAAGCTTCGCCGTCATCGGAATTTTCGGCGTCGGAAGCAGCCTCCTCCGTTTTTGCGCCGCTTTTTTCAAAGTCTATTTCATAGCCCGAAAGCGCCGATTTCTTTTCGTCCTCCGCTCTTACCGCTGTAACGTCTCCGGAGGTTATCTTCATGAAGATGTCCTCCAGCGTCATGTCGGAAAGCTGGAACATAAGGATATTCCAATCCTTTTCACGGCAAAGGGTATTTATTGCACGGCGAACGTCGATCTCCTCGTCCGATTCGATGTCGTAGTCGTATATTCCCTTTTCACGCTCCATATCCGCACGGACGTACTTTACTCCGTCTATAGCCTTCAAAGCGTCTGCGATCTCCTTCTTGTCCGATGCGGTATGGGTCGAGCCTTCGATACGGACTGTCATTTTATGCTCGTTCGTGAGCTTATCGGCAATCTCGCCCGCCGTACCGTCCGCAGCGATAACGCCCTTGTTTATAATGATTATCCTGTCGCATACAGCCTGTATTTCGGGGAGGATATGCGATGAAAGTATGACAGTATGATTCTTGCCCAGCTTCTTGATAAGGCTTCTTATCTCGATTATCTGGCTCGGGTCAAGACCTACGGTCGGCTCGTCGAGGATAAGCACGGGAGGGTTGTTTATAAGAGCCTGCGCAAGACCCACTCTCTGTTTATAACCCTTTGAAAGGTTGCGTATCAGACGTTCCCTTACATGGGATATTTTGCAGAGATCGCATATTTCTTTCAGATGCGCTTTTCTTGTGAGCTTGCACTTTTTCAGGTCGTACATGAAATTAAGGTATCCGTCAACGGTCATATCCACATAAAGAGGCGGTATCTCAGGGAGATAGCCTATATTCGACTTAGCCTCGATAGGGTTCTCCAGAATATCCACGCCGTTGATAAGTATCTGTCCCGAAGTAGACGAAATATACCCCGTCAGCATGTTCATGGTCGTTGATTTGCCTGCGCCGTTAGGTCCGAGAAAGCCCAGTATCTCACCCTTTCCAACGGAGAAGCTTATATCGTTCACGGCTTTTTTGTCGCCGTAACGCTTGCTTAGGTTTTTGACCTCGATCATTTTGAGAAGTCCTCCTGATATTTTATTTATAGTGAACGTCAAAATAAATTTGACGTTCACTATAATTTTGATTTTAATTGCCTTGCACATTCGCTCACTTACGTTCGCTGCGTGCGAATCGGCAAATAGCAAACGCAAAAACATTTTGCCGTTTGCTATAATAACGCTTTTTAAATAATATAATACATATGTGAAAACAGCGTGAAAGCATTACGAATTTTCTATGTTCATATTAAAATATGTTGTACGCTTTCCATATCTTCGGCGATCTGCCTTTTAAGTTCATCTACGGAATCAAATTTCTGTTCGGGACGCATAAATTCCAAAAGATTCACTCTGACCCTTTTTCCGTACAAATCGCCAGAAAAATCTATAATATGGGTTTCCGCAAGCGGTATGCCAACATAATTCACAGTAGGCTTGATACCGATATTTGTTATAGCTCTGTACCAACGTCCGCCAATAAGAACATCGGACGCATAAACGCCGAATTTCGGAACAAGCTGACCCTTGCCAAAAACCTGATTTATAGTCGGAAAGCCGATAGTCCTGCCGAGTTCCGCACCGTGAACGACTTCTCTGCCGATAGTATAAGGTTCGCCGAGAAACTGCCATGACCTTACGGTATCGCCGTTCAGGAGCATATTGCGGACAGCCGTTGAAGATACTGTTTCGCCCTCATAGGTAACATCGTCTATACCGACAACATCAAAACCGTATTTTCTGCCGAGTTTACACAGTTCTACAATTCCGCACAAAGCATTTTTTCCGAACCTGAAACTATTTCCGCAGCAGACAAGACCTGCGTTAAGTTTGTCAACAAGAATATTTTTAACAAATTCTTCGCCGCTCATTCCGCACACGTCACCGAAATCAACGGAATAAACCTGTTCAATACCGCAGTCGGCAAGAAGTCTGTCCTTTTCTTCTTTATCGTATATATATCCGCATCTGCTTTTTATCGCAACAGTTTCGGGGTTGAACGTAAATACAGACGGCACAAGTCCGCTTTCCACCGCAACATTCAGCAAGAAACGATGTCCGAGATGAATACCGTCAAAAAGACCGAGCGCAACAGCAGATTTTCTTTTATTCATTGGTTCACCTCAGATAAAATTTTTAAGCACACGCAGACAGCCACTTTCACGGTCGGCTGACCCAAGCCCTATAAAGCCGCCGTCAAAGCCGTATACGGAATACTCCGAAGCGTTCGGATCTATGCGGTTTATACGATTAAGGTCGAGCCTTACGCCGTTTTTGTACATTCTTGTCTGAACCTCATTCAGCCTGATTTCAGGAAGTCCCGAAAATATATATTTTGTAGGTATAATAATTTTTTCGAGACGGTTTTCGTCTTTGGCACGCTGAATTTCGTCAAGCGTATAACAGTCACAAAGAGCAAATCCTCCTGACTGTATACGTTCAAGAGCAGTCATAACGCCGCCGCAGCCGAGTTTTTCGCCAATATCGTGAATAATAGTGCGGATATATGTCCCTTTTCCGCAGCATATTTCAATGGTTCCCTCTTGTGTTTCTTCATTATATTTGTATAATTTAATATGTTTTACTTCAATTTCACGAGGCTTACGTTCAACTTCAATGCCCTGACGCGCCAAATCATAGAGACGTTTTCCGTTTACCTGCACTGCCGAATACATAGGCGGAATCTGCATGATATTTCCGATAAATTCAGGAATAACAGCTTTAAGCTCTTTTAACGATACTTTCTTATCGGATTTTGTAAGAATATTTCCTGTAATATCCTGCGTATCGGAAGTCATACCAAATCTGAAATCAGCAACATATACTTTTCTGCTATCAAGCATGTCACAGGCTTTTGTGGCAGTTCCGACAAATACGGGCAGAACGCCTGTCGCCATAGGGTCGAGAGTTCCGCCGTGACCGAGACGGCGTATTTTCAGTATTCCGCGAAGCTTTGCAATAACGTCAAAGGACGTAAAGCCCTCCGGTTTGTTCACGCAAAGAATGCCGTTCATGCCAGAGCCTTCCTTACTGCATCGACTAATTGCGCCTTGACCGATTCACAGTTTCCCTTAATGGAACAGCCCGCCGCCTTTGCGTGACCGCCGCCGCCGAGAGTCTGACATATCTCGGAAACGTTCACTTCATCGGCTGAACGGAAAGAGCATTTAAATTCGCCCGGCTCGCGTTCACGCATAAGTATGCCTACCTCCGTGCCTTCAAGCTGTAGAGTAATGGGAGCAAGTCCCTCCAGCTCATCGCAGGTGATACCGAGACTGCTCATCATTTCCTGAGTTACGGCGGCGATGATCAGCTTTCCGCCGATATGCTCCTCCATAAGCTCGCAGAACTTAGCCTCTAAAAGCATTCTGCCCTTTGACTTGACCTCGAACATATAGCGGTTTATAAGCCCAAAATTAATATCGTAGCTTCGCTTCATTTCAGCCGCTATCTCATGGGCTCTCGGAGTTGTGCAGTCGTACCTGAAGCAGCCCGAATCCGTAGCTATGCCGGTATAAAGGCACATTGCACAGTGACGGCTTATTTCTACCTCCATACGCTTCGCAAGATTATATATGACCTCGCAGGCAGCCGTTGCCTTTGATCTGAGAAGCGTCATTTCGGCATAATTTTTGTTTGACTCATGATGATCTATGCAAAGCTGAACTCTGTTACCGTATATCTCCTCGTACCTGCCCATAAGCTTGGTATCGGCAATGTCAACGGCGATAACGGTCTTAGGCTCAAAATCCTCATTCTGCTGACTGGCGGTCATAAAACCGTAGCGTGAAGGAAATCCGTCACTGCACACCACACGGCTTCTTACGCCAAGCTCCGCCAGTATATCCTTTAAGCCGAAGCCTGCTCCGATACAGTCGCCGTCGGGACTCTGATGCGTTATTATAACCGCATCCTCGCAGTTTCTGAGGAAGGTTTCAGCCTCGCTGTATCCAATATACATACCGCATCCCTCTCTTAGTTAAAGTAGGTCTTTGAGTTTTTTGCTTATCTCTGCGCCCCGTTCTATAGAGGCATCCGCGATAAACGTAAGCTCAGGGGATTTTCTCAGATGCAGACGGTGAAAAAGCTCACGGCGTATATATCCTGCCGCGCTTTTCAACCCCTGCACAGAGCCTTTTGTTTTTTCTATACCGCCGAGACTCGATACGTACACCTTGCAGACGGACATATCCCCCGACAGTTCAACTCTTACTATGGTCAGGAGCTTATCGACCCTTGGGTCTTTTATATCCCGAAGGATCGCCGTAAGCTCTCTTTTTATATCTTCCGCCGTCCGGCTGTTTTTGTAATTTGCCATAATACTCCTTTTCAAGTCGGGAGCGCAGAGCTGACAGTCCTGCAAATACACTGCAAAACAGGTCTGATAAAGCCCTTAACTCACAGCTCTCATTCTTCTCTGTATTCCTCAACGGTATAAGTCTCGAAAATATCGCCTTCCTTAACGTCACTGAACTTTTCAAGGCTGATACCGCACTCGTATCCCTCGGAGACCTCCTTTGCGTCGTCCTTGAAACGCTTAAGACCGGCTATCTTATCGTCTGCAATGATGATACCGTCGCGAACAACTCGTACCTGACAGTTTCTTACAGCCTTTCCGCTGAGTACGTAGCTTCCTGCTACCATGCCGACATTGGAGATCTTATATACCTGACGAACCTCTATGCGTCCAAGTTCAACGTCACGGAATTTAGGAGCAAGCATACCCTTCATAGCGGTTGAGATCTCCTCGATAGCGTCGTATATGATACGATACAGACGAATGTCCACGCCGTCTCTTGCGGCGTTTTCGGCAGCCACGGGGTCGGGGCGGACGTTGAATCCGACAATGATCGCATTTGAAGCGCTTGCAAGCATAACGTCGCTTTCCTTAACAGCGCCGACAGCTCCGTGAATAACCTTTACTCTTACCTCGTTGTTGGAGAGCTTTTCAAGGGACTGCTTTACAGCCTCGACAGAGCCTTGTACGTCGGCCTTGACGATGATCGGCAGTTCCTTGATCTCGCCCTCGGCGATCTGAGAGAACAGGTTGTCGAGAGTTACCTTGCGGTAGGAGTTGAACTGTTCCTGCTTAGCCTCGTGCTTTCTCTGCTCAACAAGCTCTCTTGCAAGACGCTCGTCTTCAACGGCGTTGAAAATATCGCCTGCGCTGGGAACTTCCGCAAGACCCGTTATCTCAACGGGAACAGACGGACCTGCTTCCTTGACCTTTTTGCCCTTGTCGTTTGTCATTACACGTACGCGTCCTACCGCAGTACCCGCAATAAGAACATCGCCCTGCTTCAAAGTGCCGTTCTGAACAAGAAGCGTTGCTATAGGACCTCTGCCCTTGTCAAGACGGGCCTCGATAACCGTACCCTTAGCAAGTCTGTCGGGATTAGCCTTAAGATCCTGCACCTCCGCAACGAGGAGTACGTTTTCGAGAAGCTCGTCAATGCCCTCGCCCGTCTTAGCCGATACGGGAACGCATATGACGTCGCCGCCCCAGTCCTCGCATACAAGATCGTACTTTGTAAGCTCTTCCTTGATACGGTCGGGATTGGCACCCTCTTTATCCATTTTGTTTATTGCAACGATTATCTGTACTCCGGCAGATTTTGCATGGTTTATGGATTCGACCGTCTGCGGCATGATACCATCGTCGGCGGCAACTACGAGGATAGCTATATCAGTGATATTCGCTCCTCTTGCACGCATCGAGGTAAACGCCTCATGTCCGGGTGTATCGAGGAACGTTATCTTCTGTCCGTTTACTTTGACCTGATAAGCGCCGATGTGCTGAGTGATTCCGCCTGCTTCGCCGTCTGCGACGTGAGCGTTTCTGATACGGTCGAGGATAGACGTCTTGCCGTGGTCAACGTGTCCCATAACAACGACTACGGGGCAGCGAGTTTCGAGATTTGTATCATCGTCATCGCTGTCGTCGATAAGGCGTTCCTCAATGGTAACGATGACTTCCTTCTCGACCTTAGCTCCCATTTCGTCGGCAACGAGGGCGGCTGTATCGAAATCTATCTCCTGATTGATAGAAGCCATAATGCCCAATCCCATGAGCTTTTTGATAACATCGGTAGCGGTAGCCTTAAGGCGTGCCGCAAGCTCTCCTACGGTGATGGAATCGGGGATCATTACCTTGAGCTGCTGCTTTCTTGCACGCTCCAGCTCCAGTCTCTTGAGCTTTTCAGCTTCGGATTCCTTTCTGGAGAACTGCTGGCGGCTTCTCTGTGCGGATTTCTGATTTATCTTCTGCTTTTTGGAGGAGTAATTCTCTCCGCCGTGCTTTCTGCTGCTGCCGGTAGCCATCTGGTCGTAACGCTCGTTATATTTATCGAGATCGACATAGCTGCCTCTTGTATCAACGGTACGTCTCTGTGTAGCGGTAGAAGCCGTCTCGGAGGAGAAGCTTGTGTTAAGCTTGGTCGCCTCGCCACGGTCTCTTGCCTTTGCCTGCTCCTTCTTCTTTTTCTTATCGGAAGGTTTATTTTCAGGTCTGGAGTTCTGCTTTTTCGCCTCTGTCTTAGAAATTTCCTTTTTCGGCTCCTCAACGGGCTTTTTCTCCTTCGGCTCAACTTTCTTTTCAGGCTCGGCAGGCTTTTCCGAAACAGGCTTCGGCTCGGGAGCTTTCTCAATAATGGGCTGTACAGGCTTTTTTACCTGAGTTGGCTTCTGCTCCTTTGCAGGTTCATTTTTGGGCTGCTTTTCGGGCTTCACTGTCTTTTCCGCCTTCGGCTTTTTCTCTGTCCTGATCTTTTTTTCGGGCTTCGGGGTTTCTTTTGTCTCGGGTCTTTTTTCGGGCTTAGGGTCGTTCTTCGACGCAAAATATTCGTTTAAGTCCTTGACCTCATGAAGCTTGGTCTGATGCTCGAGAACCGCATTCATTTCCTCCTCCGAAAGAGATGACGAAGGCTTCTTCTTTGCGTCTCCCCTTGAAGCGAAAAAATCGACAAGCTCCTGTGATGATACGTTCAGATCCTTAGCGGCGTCGCTTAATTTTATCTTTTTTGCCATAGGCGAATGTTCCTCCTTTTACATACAATTGACTTTTGTCAATTATCGTTTGTGGATGTGTATATGTACAGTCATATCTATGCTGCAAAGCATTTCATATGACTGTGGTCAGTCGTTTTTTTCTATTCTTAAAAATCCCTTTGAAAAGCCCTCGTCGCATATGGCAAGCGCTGCCGTTTCCTTACCGCAGTACCGTGCCGTTTCGGTTTTTGAAAGCTCCGTTGCGATTACAGGCACACCGTATTTTCCGCAGACAAAGCGTATTTCCTTGACGGTCTTTTCGGAAGCGTCGCAAGCTGTCAGAACCGCATACGCTGCGCCTTTTTCGACCGCCTCCTTTGCGCTGTCGAAGCCTTTTGCCGCTTTTCCGGCTTTAATACATATCGACAGCAGGTCAGCTGTTTTCCGTTTCTTTTCTAAGCTCATCAGCCATCACCTCGTATACGCTTTCGTCTATCCTGCATGAGAAGGATTTTTCAAATCTGCGAGTCTTTCTTGCATTTTCAAAGCATTGGCTGTTTTTACAGAGATATGCTCCCCTGCCGTTTTTCTTTCCCGTAAAATCAAGGCTTATTTCGCCCTCGGGGGACTTCACGACACGCATAAGCTCCTTTTTCGGCTTCATTTCATTGCAGCCAAGACACATTCTCATGGGAATTTTCTGAGTTTTCATATATTCTCACCGTCAGCCGTTTCTTCCATAGCTTCGTTTTCAGCGGCTGCATCAGAGTCCTCCGAAACGTCCTCATTTACAGGAGCTTCAACAACTGCGTCTGTTTCGGCAGCTCCCTCGGCTTCGGGAACTTCCGGAGCGGACGGAACGGCTTCAAGTTCTCCAACCTCCTCTGTCAGAACCTTTTCAGCCGCTTCGAGAGCTTCTTTAAGCTGAGCGTCGTAAGTGTCTGCAAAGCCCTCCGCAAGCTCGGGCGCCGGCTCTCCCGTGAGGGGATTTGTCTGCGGCTTGATGTCTATCTTGTAGCCTGTCAGCTTTGCCGCAAGTTTTGCATTCTGACCCTTGTTGCCGATGGCAAGCGAGAGCTGATTGTTAGGAACGACGACCGTGCAGTTCTTTTCCTCAACTGATGTGATAACGGTTTTCAGTACCTCAGCGGGAGCAAGAGCCTTTGCTATAAACTCTCTCGGGTCGCTGCTCCATGGAATGATGTCGATCTTCTCGCCGTTGAGTTCGTTTACAACAGCGGTGATCCTCGCGCGCTTCGTGCCGATACATGCTCCCACAGCGTCAACGTTCTCGTCTTTTGACCAGACGGCTATTTTTGTTCTCGAGCCAGCTTCTCGGGAAATAGACTTCACCTCGACTGTGCCGTCGTATATCTCGGGTACTTCCATTTCAAAAAGACGTTTAACGAGGTCTTTATGAGTTCTTGAAATTTTAACGATAGGCTTTTTAGTCTTTCCGACAATGCCCGTGATATAAACCTTTACGGACTTGCCCTCCTCAAAAGTCTCGCCCGGTATCTGCTCGTTCTTGAACAGGTAAAGCTCGGTTCCCTCATAAACCACCGTGACCGTACCTCTGCCCGGCTCTATCTGTGAGACTTTGGCAACGATGCAGTCATGCTCCTTCTGCTCGAACTTATTCAGCATTTGCTCGCGATTTATCTCTCTCAGATCGCCCTTGATCGACTGCTTTGCCGAAAGGGCAGCCATTCTGCCGAGCTTTGAAATATCTATTTCCTTAAGTATCGTACCGCCGACGACCGCATTGGGGTCGATAAGCTTGGCGGCTTCGATATTTATCTCGTTCTCGTCGATAGGCTCGTCGTCTATGATCTCCTGAACGATATACATGGCGAATTTCTTTGCCGCCGGGTCGATCTCCACTCTTATTCTGTCCTCGCTGTGGGGATATGCTCTTTTGGCGGCTTTCAGCATCGCCGACTTTACCTTCTCGATAAGGAGTCCGGTCTCAACGCTGTTTTCCTCCCCGAGCATTTTCAGCGCATCGAAAAAGTTTTCCATAACAAGTTCCTCCGTTTTTATAATTTATCTTCAATCAAAATCAAACCAAAGCTTTACAAAAGCGATGTCCGAAAGCTGATATTCCGCCGTATTTCCGTCCTCCGACTCAACCGTCACCTTAGTTTTGTCCGCCCCCTTAAGGTATGCGCATATCTCCTTTTCGCCGTCAACCGCTCTGATAAAGCGTATTCTCACCTTATCGCCCCTGCATATCTCGAAGTGCTCCTCTTTCAGAAGCTCTCTTTCAAGACCTGCCGAGCCGACTTCGAGCGTATAGCTTTCTTTAATGGGGTCAGCCTCGTCAAGCAGACGGTCAACAGGCTCTGTAACTCTTTCGCAGTCTTCTATTGAAATGCCCTCGTCGCAGTCGATAAAAACACGAAGATAGCGAACAGCGCCCTCCTTGACGAAACAGACATCCCATAGATAATATCCCAGCTCATCGGTGACAGGCTTTACCAGATCATAGACGCGCTGTTCCGTAGCTCCGAATTTCTTAAGCTTCATATCTGTTCTCCTTTCCCTCATTGCAAGCCTTTATAGGCTATATATGCTGCATACAAACGAAAGACCGGAATGTTCCGGTCTTAAGCATACTATGTTATATTGTATTATACCACATATTTCAAAAAAAATCAATACCTTTAAGAAATTTTTTCTATATTTCGTAAAAAGCAACAATCCCTCCCGTATCGGGAGGGAAATTTGCTGTCATTTTAATGCTGTCCGAAACTTCAGACAATAATTCAAAGCGCTGAGTTATACCGTGCTGTCGTCATTGTTAAAAGCCTCTGCCGGTGTTGTAAAGGACACAACGGCTCCGTCCGCAGGAGTGTCCGTCGGAGTTTCAGGAATCGCTCCTCCTGCTCCCGAACCGTCGGCAACATGTACCTTTATCTCTATCTCTATTCCGGGATTATTATCAAAGCTGAGTATAACGTATGTCTCGCCGGGAGCAACAGCCGTTACATGACCGTAGCCGTCCACCGTCGCAATGCTTTCGTCAAGCGACTTCCAGACCTCGTTCGCTTCGGACGAACCCTCTGGATAACCCGATATGTACGATATATCCTGATCGCCCACATTCTGAATAAACATTTCACGCTTTGAAAGAACGACCTGAGCCGCCAAAGGATTAGCCGTAGTCGTAGCGACCGTAGTTACGGGAGCGGCAGTCGTTATGGCAGCCGTAGACGTAGTAGTCGCGTTATGCTTCGAGCCTTTTCCGCCCTCTCCGCTGTTGGAACAGCCCTTGAAAACAAGCACGATAAAAATAAGTATGAGAAATGCAATAACCGCTAAAGCTCCCAGTTGTCTTTGTCTGAGCATTTTCTTGGTTACCCTTCTTCTTTTTGGTCTGCTTTCTGTGTTGTTGTCCATGATGATTTCCTTCCTTTATCTATCTGTTTTTATAGTATGTCCCCCGACTCCGGGGCATTTTATACCTAAGTCATATTATATCATATAATGAAGAAAATGTCACGTACTTTTAGAAAATTTTACATAATGCTGTAATATTAAAGTGAAAATTGTTGATTTTACACAAAACAGACAAAACGCCGCCGGTCAACGGTAAAACGCAAGCAGTCTGTCGAGTATATCGGCATATCTCGGGCATGTGAGCTGAGGGAACGAAAATGCGTAAGCCTCGATTCCCACGACTACCGCCGTATACACGCAGCATATTCCCATGACAGCCGTAAAGATGCGCTTTTTAAGCACATTTTCCGATCTCGTGAACAGGAAAAACAGCACAATATAAGCTCCGATGATGACCTGCCATGAGAAATCCGCCATATATCGCGCGGAATAGCCGCTTTCCCAAACGGAGCATACTATGATGAACGGCATGACGATACAGGTCAATCCGATGACAGCGGCTCTTATACGCAAGCTTCTGTCAGAAATACGCTTCATCACCCTTCCACCGAGAAAATATCCGAATATCGGAAGCGCAAGAAAGATCAATCCCGAAATAGTTCCCTCGTCCTTGAAGTAATAGCCGTTTATGCCCAAAAATGAAAACGGAGCTGAAACAAACGGATAATCGGGAATAAACGCAGGAGGAGCAAGCAGGAAATTATATATGCCGATAAGCATGTTCTGCACATGAAATTCGGTATGAGTAAAATCGTTTATTGTAAGTGAATATTTTATGCCGAACTCAAATACCGAGCCGAATCGGGCGTAATTGTAATACATCTGAAAAGCTCCAAGAGCCATTAACGGAACAAATGCGCAGGCAAGGTATTTCCATTTTTTTTCCTGTTTTTTCATACTGATAAGATAGAAAAGGCATCCGCAGACAGCATACACCGCAAGAGTGGGACGGCACATTACGGAAAGTCCCAGAAACAGGGACGAAAGCAGTATCCTCGGGAGTTTAGCCTGCCCTTTATCGAAAATTCCCGACGTCGCAAGACAGTACGCCCCCGTTGTACAGCAAAGGAAGCCTGCCGATATTGACAGCTCGTAAAACATAGGTCTGCCGACAGAATACCATATTCCGCACGCCGCTAAAATTATCGTCAGCCCCGATATATACGCGCCCGTGGAAATACCGCTGAACCATTTTTTCACGACCGCAGTATACAGCATCGACAGCAGGATAAGTCCCCCAGAAGCAAACAGCATAGTCGCTATATCCGCAGGGAAGAAATACCCCGTTATAAGGTGATACGGCAGAAAAATCAGAAGCGGCGCAATTCCGTAGTATGAATAATATTTACCGTTGTAGAAAGCATGATCCCAAAGGCATTCCACATCGTCATAGTACCTCGCTCCCGTATCGTAGGGATTTTCCATGGCAAGCAGTTCCTCGGACGGTTCGCTCAGCAGGTCGAACTGTCCGTGTTCAAAAGCAAGCACAAGCTCCTCCGTTATCTGGTCGCCCTCTGTAAGCTTGAAGCGGTCGAAAAATCCGCCCCTCGGTATCTGCTGAAGAACAAGTATGATTCCGCAGCATACCGCAAGAATAGTGACCCAGTTTGCGGAAACACGGCAGAAATATCTGTTTTCGCAGTATCTCGCCTGCATGGTGCAGGAAAAAATACAAGCGTAAAGGAACGTTCCCAACAGCGTAATAAGCATACCCCTTATAGGCATTACGTCAAACGGCACAGGACGGTTAAGCTCAATGCTCTCGATAACGCAGCCGTCGTTCTCGCTCACTCCCGAGAAACGGAAACGTGCCGAGGACGTGTCCCCTGAAAGCTGAACAACTGCGTTCTGAGACTGGGGACTGCCTGCAATCAGAGTGGATTCGATTATCTTCATGCGGTAGTAATAGCCCGTTTCCTCCGTCATATCGGCAAAAAAGTTGACCTGACGAGCCTTTTCATCGTCAAAGCGTACCTGAATGTACGCCGTTCCGACTTTATGGTCAAGCTCACGGTAAGTAAGGCTTATTTCATCCGTTCCCTTGACCTGCACTCCGCCAAGCTCGGGGTCGTATACAGCTCCGTCAAGCTCGGCGTCGGCTACAGGCAGAACGATATGCTCGTATCCCCCCGATATAAGCCGGTACGAGGGGAACTGGAAAAAAGTAAGCTCCAGAACCGCCGCCGTCAGCGCAAGCTTGCCCATAAAAACAAGCGTTCTGGAAGCATTTCTCCGCAGAAAGCCGTATAATACCGCTTCTATCGCCGAAACCGTTCCCATTACCACAAACGCGCCGCTGAAACTTCCGAAATCAAAGAGAAGATCGGAAAGTCCCGTAAGTATGAGTACCGCAGTCATTCCATAAGCGAACAGCCGCAGATTTTTTGATATTTCCTTCCGGAAATTCTTAATAAATATAATCGAGCATACAGCCGTCAAAATCAAGGCTGCGAAAAATATAAACCACATAAAATACCCTCTCAAGGAAACGGACGGCTATGCCGCCCGATTATTTTCTCATTATATTCACAATTTTAGCGAACTAACATCGGGATCCCAAAGGGACGGTGTCCCTTTGGCGGAGTCCAGAGGCAGCGCCTCTGGCAGGGTGTGGGACAGAGTCCCACATAGCGTTTAAGCGCTCCGCAAAGGGTGAATTTCAAAACAGTCCTGAGGACTGTTTTGAAAGAGGGAACGCCCTGCAAGAGAGGGCGTTCCCTTAATAAAGACACTGAACACCTTGCCCTTACTAAAGAAACAATAATCGCTTAAGTTAAAGACTTCAAGTTATTGACCGCTATTGAACCTTTTGACCTCCTCGTCAATAACGCCCGTCCATGCGTCGCGGAGAGCCGCCCATGAATCGACCGCTTCGTTACCCTCAAGAAGCGCAGTCGTAAGGTTATTCATTACGCCTCTTGTCTCATAGGTATAATCACCGTCTCCGTACATTCTCTCGCCCATTCCGTAGCCGAAATCAAACATCGGGGTCATGTTCGACGGATCGAGATAGCTCTGGAGCGCATCGTACTGCTCCTCCGTCACAAATGACCTTACATTGCCTGCGGCTGTTTTCTGTACAATAAGAGCCTTCTGCTTTTCAAGCTCCCTGTATTCCTCCTGCGTTGCGGCAAGTCTCTCGCACTTTATGTAGGCTGCGACGGCTTCGCCTTTCTGCGACCCCTTAACAAGCATCCTTGCGGCAAAATTGCAGCAGAGGTAATTATCGTCCGCATCGGGAGCTTTCGGGAACGGCACTATCATAAGGTCTGCATCGGGATTCTTTGAATTTGAAGCGCCCAGCGCCCAGTCAGCCATAGCGAAAAACAAGGTAGACTTATCATCGGGGAAATAGCCTATCCATTCGGGATCGTAAAGCTTCTTTGACGCTATCTCCTGCATGAGCAGTTCAGCCTTTTCTATCTCGGGGTCGTTTATATTATTGGAGAAAACGCCGTCGTCGTAATTAACTATGGTATGACCCGTTGACTGTATGATCGCCTGACCGAACCAACCGTTTATGCCGTATCGCGTCTGTCCCTCGGCTGCGCCCGAAACAAAGGATTCCATCATATCCATCATTGCGTCCCAGTCCCATTCGCCGTCAAGATACAGCTCGTAAGGGTCCTCAAGACCGGCAGACTTCATAAGATCGCGGCTGTAGGTTATAAGCAGAGGGTCGGATATAATGTACGGCATAACGTAATGGCTGCCGTTATACTCAAACATGTCGATAACGTCCTCCATATCGTCCCACAGACCTTCGTTTACGCCCATTATATCGAAATAGGGGTCAAGTGGCTGATACTGATCCTTTGCAACGCCGTTAGGAACAGCGTTCCACTCGTAGGGGAACATATCGACCTCGTCGCCGCTGAGTATCATTGAAGCAAGCTTGTTATATTTCTCGGTGGAACTGGTCTGAACGTAGTTTACTTTAGCTCCGTAAACGTCCTCAAAAAGCGAAAGCGCAACCGATCTGTCCTGATTATTCTGGGGATTAAGGTCATAGTCTGCAAGCCATGTTATCGTCTGACCGCTTATGTCAACAGAGTTTTCCCCTTTAACCTCCTCCTCGTTTGCGTCAACGGAAAACTCGTCCTCCGTCTTGTAGCGGCTGTTATCTTCTGACGAGGAGGATTCTTTATTCTGACAAGAAACGACCGACGACATCGTCAAAGACATCGCCGCAAGTCCCGCAAGAACTTTTCTGATCTTGTTCATTAAAAAACTCCTTCCATTCACAGCACCGTTGAGAGGATAATGCTGTCTGTTACTTATATTATACTTTTTTTAATGAAAGCTGTCAAGAGTTTCATTGAATTTGTCGTGTAAAACGCGTTTAGTATAACAAAAAACAGCCGCCTGTAAAAAACAGACAGCTGTTGACGTCGTGGATGATTACTCAGCGGAAGGAGCTCCGACAGGACAAACACTTGCGCAAGCGCCGCACTCAACGCATGCGTCAGCGTCGATCTGGTACTTTCCATCGCCTTCGGAAATAGCGCTTACAGGACACTCAGCCTCGCAAGCTCCGCAGCTTACACACTCGTCAGAAATTACATATGCCATAGTTATGTACCTCCATAGGAAATTTTATAGGATAAAATCCTGTTGCTTTTATTTTAACACATTAACATTTAAAAATCAAGTGTTTTTTGTTAGCATATTCAAATTGATTTTGAAACAATTCCCACCCCCATTATCGGGATATAAATTTGCAAAACGCAAGAAAGAACAATATTGATATTGCCATTGTTACTGTCATAAAGAGTAACAGATGCCTTTCGATAAAGTAGCTTACCGTATCATAAAAGCCTTTTTTTCCGCCGAGCGAAGGGTCGCTGAGCTTTTTTCTGTATACAAGAGGTTCTACCCATTTATCCCCTTCGGGTGAATAGTAGACCAATACTTCATCGCCGCCGAGAATCGTTTCAAGGTTCTCGCTGTATTCTTCGCTCCAGAACGTTTCCGTTCTGCCGGTAAGAGGATCGTCCCATTCTATCTCCATTTTATAGAAGTATGTTACGTTCCTTATATTTACCGGACCGTCCTGCGGAACTTCTTTTCCTGCAAAATATGCAAGGCGCTTGGTAGATACCACTCTCCCCTTCACGCTGTTCTGACCAAGCATATAGCACATATGCCCTGTCTTTTCTATGCCCTTTATAAGGCTGATTATGTTGCTTATAAAAAGCAATCCTGCTATCACAGAGCCTACAACGGCAATAGTCTTTACAGCGGTGCCATTGGGATCATAATTCTTGACCTGCGATATAAGAAAAGCCGAAAACAGTATAACTCCTAAGCCGAGTGCAAATCCTAAATCCGAACGCTTGTATCCACAAGGTATGAGCTTTTTTCTGCGCATTCAAATCAATCCCCATTCCTCTTATGAGTTTACACGCCTTATATAAAAGTTGTAAATTTTACACAGCTAATTATAACACTTATTTTCGCCTGTGTCAAGCCATTTTTCGTGATTTGCCGCATATTTACGTTGATTTTATCGGAAACTAAAAAAAACTTGACAATCCGATGATCATTATGTTATAATAAATGTACTTATAGCAAACGACAAAATATTTTGGCGTTTGCTATTTGCCGATCCGCACGTAGCGAATGTGCGAGGCAATTAAAATCAAAATTATAGTGAACGTCAAATTTATTTTTACGTTCACTATAATTCAACGGAGGCTTTTGCAATGAAAAAATATAAATTGATCCCCCTTCTTCTTGCGGCTGTACTGGCTGCAACGCCACTCACAGGCTGTTCCCCTGATAAGGAATCGAGCAGCGTTTCCGTCAGCATGGCTCAGAACGGCAGACAGGAGGGTCTTGCAAATAACGAAATAAAGGCGAACGTTGCCGAAGATACGGAATGCAACGATACCACATTCAAACTCAACAGCGTTGTAGATTCCGGAATGACGGACGACAGCGGCAATAAATACGTCTATTTAGACGCTGTTATCGGAAACTCCACCGACAAGGAATACGACCTGAATATCCTCAATAACTTCTACCTGCTTCTCCCCGATAATTCGGAGGCTCACTTCGATGTCAGAACGCAGCTTTACGGTCAGAAAAATATAGACAATTATATAGTAAATCCGTTCACAGTTCCAGCAAGCGGCGAAATATCGGGAATATTCGGCGGTTTCGTTATCGCTCCCGACGTTGAAAGTTTCACCGTTTGCTTCTTCCCGACTCAGGAGGATATGAGAAACAAATCCAACGTTATCAAGATTGACGTTACTTCCGAAAATATAACAAAATTAAACTGAAAAATTCGGAGCAGTCCCAATATCTGGAGCTGCTCCGAATTTTTCATATTTTTTTATTTTTGCTGCAACAATATAATAAATCGTGCGACTAAGTAATGAAGATATATTTTCAGAAGGGAGCAAATATATGGATAACGGTGCAAGTAGCTACCGCCGTTTTCTCGAAGGGGATAAAGACGCTCTGACTGAAATAATCCGTGCATACAGGGACGGGATCGTGCTGTATATAAACAGTTTTACCAATAATATCTGTATTGCAGAAGAAATAGCAGAGGATGTATTTATCAAGCTTTATGTAAATAAGCCTAAATTTTCCGGGAAAAGTTCCTTCAAAACATGGCTCTATTCCATAGGAAAATTTACAGCTGTCGATTATATCAGAAAAAACAAAAAAATTGTTTCGGCTTCTATTGACGATTTCTATAGCCTTGCGGACAAGGAAGAACTGGAACATAATTATATAAAGAATGAGCAAAAGATCATGCTTCATAAGACGATCCAAACGCTCAGCCCGGACTACAGTCAGGTGCTTTATCTGGTATATTTCGAGGATTTTAACATTTCACAGACAGCAAAGATAATGGGCAAATCAAACCGTCAGGTCACTTATTTGCTTTACAGAGCAAAAAAGGCTCTTAAATCAAAGCTTGAAAAAGAGAGGTTCACATATGAAGAGCTATGGGGATATTGCAGAAAGAGTGTTTCAAAAAGGGGACGAGATTCTCAGAAGAAAACAGAAAAGAATTGCGCTGATAAAGAAAAATACTCTGATCGTTTCAGAAATATGCGCCGCTATCATTGTATGCTTCGGGATCTGGAAAACTGATACTATGAAAGTTTTTCTAAATAATGATTTTCCCGATAATATCGTTACAGAATCGGAAAATAAAACAGAAATTCCAATTCCTGTTTCCACTTCGGAATATAAGGAAAATGAAATTTATACTTCCGAAACCGCCGCCGCAGCCGAAACCGGCATTGAAGCAGAAAGTAAGACCTCTGTATTTTTAACAGGCTCAGCAGCGGACGTCACATCACAAGTTACAGCCGTTCCGAACAACGGCAATTCAGCGCAAACACAAATGCCTCTGCAAACGGCTGTGCAGACAACTGCACAGACCGATTTGCAGACAATTCCGATCACAACAGACATTCAACCGCCAACAACAGTCTGTACAGTAATGCAGACGGAAAACGAAGGGAGCGATTATATGAAAAAGCTTGCATCTTTTTTCACATCAGCGATCATAATTGCATCTTCGGCTTCTCCTATGATAGGAAACGCCGAATATAAAATCGACGCATCGAGATACTGGCCCGGCGAAAAGGCAATATTTGACAAAATGGACAGCGGAGAGCTTGACCTTGACGTCAACGGCGACGGAGTATTCGACCTCCTTGACGGTTACACGATGCAGCTCTATTTTGATCATAAAATAGATCCTGAATATGTGTTTTCAGATCCGAAAATGAAAGAACTGTATTATTCAACTATGTATCAGGTAGTTGATCAGGAAACAATAAACCGCATTGAAGCTATCGCCGATTATAACGGAGACGGAAAGGTAAACGGTACAGATCAGGCCCACCTTGTTCGGTATTTTATCGCAAACCAAAAACTGAAAATTGAATACCTTGATCCTACTTACTACTCTCCACAATCGCTTTGCGAGTCTCATCATGAAACTCATGGTAACTGGACTTCAGAAGAACTTTACGTAAAGACTTTGATCGATAATATGGACTATCTCATTGCAGGATACGACATTGTAGCTGAAATGTACGAAAACGGAACGATCGACCTTGATTTCAACTGCAACGGTCAGCTTGACATCGGCGATGTGTATGTCTTCTATGTATATTACAACGAAGACTACGGAAGGGGATATGACTATGACAGCGAACACAAAAACTTTAGTGACTATATGACTGCCGAAGGATTTAACCGCTGCAAGAATGCACTCGCAAATTATCCCAAAGGTTTCATGAATTTAGGCTTTAGAGAAGATAGATTTATGGATTATGTAACGCTTTACATTGTAGGACATATCGAACTGAAGCCTGAATATTTCACCGAGGAATATTATCAGGAAACATTCAGCCCTTATTATCGTCCGAGCTTTTATATTATCAATTACCGTGTAGAGGCGGCGGCAGCAAGACTTGGGCTGAACCCTGACGAAGGCGCTTGGCTGAAATACACCGAAGATGAGTTCTACGATTTCTTCAATGCTTACTGCAACGACGTGGAAAACGGTCTGCGTCCCGCTCCCGATGTAAACATGGACGGGGTAGTTGACTACTACGATTACTTTGCTTCCAACATCTATCTTGAAGACCTACTGAACAATGTAACTGCCGATGAAAGCATTCTCTCTGCGGATATATGGAACAACCTTGCAGAAAACTGTGATTTCAACGGAAACGGTACGTCCAAAGACATCATTGACATCCTGACAATACAACTCTATGTTGTTAAATATGTAGGAGACTACGACGATTTTGAACAGGCTTACAAGGATTATACGAAAAAACTCGGCGGAACTTCAACATACGAGGTCGAAGGCGTAAGCTATGAGAATAATCTCAGGATACTTTCGGAGCTTGAAAAGAATGAGATCGTTTACGGCGACGCAAACTGCGACGGCGAGGTTACTATCGCTGATTCAACAGCTATTTTGCAGGCTCTCGGAAACCCCGACAAATACGGACTTTCCGAACAAGGAGCAAGGAACGCCGACTGCTGCGACCCCGGAGACGGAGTTACGACAAGCGATGCAATAGCAATTCAGAAAAAACACGCAAAAGTTATCTCCGAACTGCCCGAAATTACCAAATAACATCAAAAAGGCGAACCCGATAAAAAGGGTTCGCTTTTCTTTATGGGCTATTCATATACTCGCCGCTATTGCAAAATGTCCAAAGAATGCTGAACAGAAAATTTGTATGTCAAGGAAGACGACGAAGGCATACTGTCGTATGGCAAGGACGACAACGATGCTATGTGTAAAATATGCTGTCAGATATGCGTGATTTGCTATAGCGTTTAGTATAAATTACGGACACGGCACGCCGTGTCCCTACAACAAGAAATAATTATGTCTGCTATCCGCACAACTCAGAATACAAATCAAAATATAAAATTAAATACACATTCTCTCGGAGCAGTCTCTGAAACCGAGGACGTTCCTGCTTTTTTATGCACAGCTTTTACCGACAGCAAATACAGCGACAGAATATAAATAAGTCCGCCGAAAACTGTGGCGGCGGCTAATGCGGTAATATTTCCGCAGCCGTACCGTCCGCATATATCGGAAGCAAGATACGCCGCAGCTCCGCATAAAAGTCCCGAATACAGCACAGCGATGAACGGCTTAGGCGAAACGGCAATATTCGCCGCTTTCATATACGTATAAAGGGACGCCGCCAATATCACTCCATAGCACAATGTGGTAGACGCCGCAGCTCCGTCCGCACCCATGAACGGTATAAGCAGAAGATTTCCGCCAAGCTTAACAACAGTTCCCAAAAGCATTATTTTTAAGGGCGCAGCCGTTTTTCCTATGCCTTGCAGCATCGCAAATATCGGGAACGACAGACACAGGCAGACCATTCCCGGCATCAGCCACCTCAGAGAGCTTATGCAAAGCTGCGCTTCGTCGGTCTGACGCGCAAAAAGAGTATGTAGTATTTCAGGGGACAAAACGCCTATCCCGACAGCCGCCGGTACGGAGATCACCGCCGCCGTCAGCAGCGCCTGTACAGTACCCTTGCGAAGTCCCTCTCTGTCCCCCGAAGCCCAGCATGACGCAATACAAGGCAAAGCTCCTTTTCCCAGCATATTTGTTACGGACGGCACAAGGTTAAATACCGTCAAAGCGATACCCGAAAACGAACCGTACACAAACTGGGGTATCTCGTCCTCCGCAATTCCCACAGGCAGAACGCCTTTATAACCGAAATACGATATACAGCCGATAAGCGTTCCCATGTCGATTATTGCCGTAAGGTTTGTTACAACTGCGCTTATACCGACAGGCAGAGCCGTTTTCACCAGTTCACGGCAAATCTCACGGCGCGTCATAAGGAGACTTTCCCCCTCGGTTCTGCGGCGTTTGGTAAAAAGTCTCATAACAGCAAAAAACATCATCGCTCCAAAGGAGGACAGCGTTACGCCCATAATACCTGCGGCGGCGGCAATAGCGCGAACATCGGTTATCTCGGGGAAGTACGCCATAATTTCCGTACCGTGACTGCTGACATAGCCGCAAAGCCACAATCCTGCCCCCACCTTGACAAGTCCCTCCGCCGCCTGTGAAAGAGCCGTAGGGTACATGTTGCTCATTCCCTCGTAGTAACCCCGTTCTACCGCCGTGATACAGCCGAAAAACACAGACGGCGCAATCATGGCGACTGCAAGGGCAGACTCGGAATTTCCCGAAGAAAGCAGACTGAAAGGCTTGGCAAGAAAAAATATAAGCAGACTGCCGAAAATTCCCACAGCCGAAAAAACGATCAGAGCGATACGGCGTATTCGGCGGACGTTTTCATACATGCCCAGCGCAAGACTTTTGGCGACCATAGCGGCTACGGCAGTGGAAAGTCCCGTAACGGCAAGAGCGTAGACCGGCATAAAAATGCTGTAGGCACAGCTAAAATAGCTCATTCCCACGCCGCCGAGCAGATTTGTGAGAGGTATCTTGAACAACGCCCCCAGCGCCTTCGCTGCTATGGCGGATACCATAAGAATAACTGATCCCTTAATAAAATTCTGTTTTTTCAATGTTTAACTCCTTTTTGTGGCGGTTTGAATCTCACCTGTCGGCTCGGTCGGCGCTTCTGACAATATGTCCGAACCAATTATGCTTCTGCAAAACAGGGAGTGTGGGAATGAAAATTTTCGCACTTTTTATAAAATATATATTGCAGAATCCTCAAAAATATGTTAGGGGCGAGTATATGTCGTCCTTGTGCTTCTCGAAATTCCGCGCGGACACGGCACGCCGTTTCCCTACATTCAGAAAATTTTACTGAATATCTACTCGCCGCTATTGCAATTTTAATGATAATATGCTATAATATAAATTAGCATAAAATGCTTATTGCTTTTTACGAAAGTTAATATATCTTACAGAAAGGACGATATTTCAGATGGAATATAAATTTTCCGATAAAGTCAGCGGACTGAAAGCTTCTGCGATCAGAGAGATACTGAAATTCACTTCCGTTCCGGGAGTTATCTCATTTGCGGCAGGAAATCCTGCTCCCGAAGCGTTCCCCACAGAGCGTATCGCCGAAATATCCGCCGAGCTGCTGCGCGACGACCCTATACTCGCACTCCAATACAATATCACAGAGGGCTATACGCCGCTTCGTGAATTTCTGAAAGGCTGGCTTGCAGAAAAAAACTGCTTCCACAAGGAATTTGACGATCTGATAGTTACATCTGGCGGTCAGCAGGCGAACGAGCTTTCCTGCAAAGTCCTGCTCAACGAGGGCGACACGCTTCTCTGCGAATCACCGAGCTTTATCGGCTCGCTCAACGCATTCCGTTCCTACAACGTCAACCTTGTGGGCGTAGAAATGGACGAGGACGGCATAAACCTCGAAAAACTCGAGCATGCGCTGAAAACTCAGCCCAACGTCAAGATACTCTACCTTATCCCGAATTTCCAGAACCCTACGGGACGCACTATGTCCCTTGAAAAGCGCAAGGCTGTCTATGAACTTGCCTGCCGCTACGACTTCATTATTCTGGAGGACGACCCATACGGCGAACTTCGCTTTGCAGGGGAAAACGTTCCCTCCGTCAAGAGCTTCGATACCGAGGGACGTGTGATCTACTCATCGACATTCTCAAAGCTTATCTCATCAGGCTTCAGAACGGGCTTTGTTTCCGCTCCCGCGCCGATAATCCAGAAGATAGTTGTGTGCAAGCAGGTCTCGGACGTTCATTCCAACATATGGGCTCAGGTCGTCTCACACCGCTTTATGACGACTGTTGACCGTGAGGCGCACTTCAAAAGGCTTCGCGACATTTACCGCAAAAAAAGCGAGCTGATGTGCGGATATATCGACAATGAATTTTCCGACAAAATATCCTACGTCAAGCCGGAGGGCGGTCTTTTCGTATGGTGTACCCTCCCCGAGGACTGCGATATGAACGCTTTCTGCCAAAAAGCGGTACAGGAATACAAGGTGGCTGTCGTTCCCGGAAACTCGTTCAGCATAGACGAAAACGAAGTCAGCCATTCGTTCCGCCTCAACTACTCCACCCCCACAAACGACCAGATCGAAAAGGGTATGGAAATACTTGCGAAAATGACTAAGGATATTCTTGATTAACTGATTTATCCAAATAAAATAAAACTGAAAGGAATAAAAAATATGGCTCTTAACGATAGATACCCGGTTACACAGAAATACCTGATGACAAGAAATCAGGCGCTCAATTTCCCCATTGACTTTTTCAAGGGAAACTTTAAAAAGAACGATGTTTACGGCATCGTTATCGACATTCCAATGCCCGGCAACATACTTACTTCTATGGTCTGCTTCATCAACGGCGCCGCTAACCTCTATTTCAACAACGGCAACGAATACACCGGAGCTTCTCAGAGATACAGAAATCTCGTTCAGGCGGCTCACAACCTTGTCGCAAGCTCAAATTATCTGCTTCCCAAATGCGAAAAGACTACGCAGTTCGATCTTCCGCGAGGCAGAGCGCATAACGTTTTCCTCCTTACAAGGGGCGGCGTTTATAAGGCTGTTTTCGCTCCCGGCGTTATCCCCGAGGACGAACCCGAAAAACGCACGATCTACATTCTTTATCAAAAGGTTCTCGCAGAGCTGAGAAACTGCCAGCTTAAGGACGAAGCCGAAAGAAGAAAAGGCGATCAGTAAGGAGCGTTCAGCCAATGGAAGATAAAAAGCTTATTTTTAGCGGAATACAGCCGACCGGCACATTTACCCTCGGCAATTACATCGGAGCTGTCCGCAACTGGGGTCCTTTGCAGGACGATTACAACTGCATTTACTGCGTTGTGGACATGCACGCTATAACAGTGCGTCAGGAGCCTGCAAAGCTGAGACAGAACACTCTCAACTCCTACGCTCTGCTTATGGCATGTGGAATTGATGTGGAAAAATCGATCCTCTTTATACAAAGCCACGTAAAGACCCATGCGGAGCTTAACTGGATACTCTGCTGCAACACGCAGTTCGGCGAACTCAGCCGCATGACGCAGTTCAAGGACAAGAGCAAAAAGCACCCCGACGATATTAATGCCGGACTTTTTACCTACCCCTCCCTTATGGCGGCGGATATTTTAGCATATAACGCAGATCTTGTCCCCGTAGGAGTTGACCAGAAACAGCATCTGGAGCTTGCAAGAAATATCGCTCAGCGTTTCAATCAGCGATACGGCGATTTCTTCACCGTTCCCGAGCCTTATATCGCCGAGGTGGGCGCAAAGGTAATGTCTTTGCAGGAACCGTCCAAAAAGATGTCAAAGTCCGACGATAATCCCAATGCGGTCATTCTCATTCTTGACGACAAGGATACTATCATCCGCAAATTTAAAAGAGCTGTCACCGACAGCGAAGCGGAAGTCGTATACCGCGAGGGCAAGGACGGAATAAATAACCTTATGACCATTTACTCCAGTGTTACGGGAAAGGACTTCAAGTCTATCGAAGCTGAATTTGCAGGCAAGGGTTACGGCGATTTCAAGCTCGCCGTAGGAGAAGCCGTTGCCGACCATTTAGAACCTGTACGTACTGAGTTCGCACGTCTTATACAGGATAAAGCGTACCTCAAGGAATGCTACACGGCAGGTGCGGAAAAGGCTCTGCGCTATTCTCAGAGAACTCTGAACAAGGTGTACAGAAAAGTCGGCTTCGTTGACCGATGAGCCGCATTGCCTGAAAAGCCTGTTTCTCGTTAATATACACAAATACTAACACAATAACTATGTTTATTACACAATTAATACGAAATTTAAAAAATAACTTGCTTTTTTCGGCAATATATTGTATTATTAAGGAAGTGCTTTTTCTATGGTTGAATATCGGCAGAAGGATAAATATTCCATCGAAGATCTGCGTGACATCGTTCGGCTTCTCCGTTCCGAGGGCGGCTGTCCATGGGACAGAGAACAGACCCATGAGTCCATCAGAAGCGACTTTTTGGAGGAGACATGCGAAGTCCTTGAAGCTATCGACCTGAAAGATACCGACCTTCTCCGCGAGGAGCTTGGCGACGTTCTTTTACAGGTGGTTTTCCACAGCCGTATCGAGGAAGAACAGAACCGCTTCTCTTTCGACGAAGTGTGCGATGAGGTGTGCAAAAAGCTCATCATCCGTCATCCTCATGTTTTCGGCGAAGTTAAGGCGGATACTTCGGACGAAGTACTGAAGAACTGGGATTCCATAAAAATGAAAACAAAGGGGCAGGAAACCTATACCGATACTCTTACGAGCGTTGCAGGAACTCTCCCTGCGCTTATGAGAGCGCAGAAGGTGGGAAAACGCGCAATGCGCGCCGGTATGGACTTCCGCTGTGCCGATGACGCTATAGCCTGTATAGCCGCTGAAAAGGAGGAACTCGACAGAGCTGTTGCTTCGGGTAACAGCGCAGATGTTGCCGAGGAGCTTGGCGATCTTCTTTTCTCCTGCGTAAACGCCGCTCGTCACCTCGGTATAGACGCCGAACAGGCTCTGAAAACTTCTACAGATAAATTCATAAAACGTTTTTCCGTAACGGAGGAACTGGTGAAAAAAGAATCTCTCGATATGAAAGATCTACCTATCGAACAGCTTGATATTTACTGGGATAAGGCTAAAAATATAATTATGGAGGAAATCAAAAATGACTAAAACCGAACTCATCGCTCACATTGCAGATAAAGCTAACTGCACAAAGAAAGACGCCGCATCTGCTCTGGACGCTACAATAGCTGTTATCTCCGAGGCTCTCATAAACGGCGAAAAAGTTTCCGTAACAGGCTTCGGCACATTTGAAATTCGCGAAAGAGGCGAAAAGACCTGCATCAACCCCAGAACCAAGGAAAAAATGGTTTGCCCTCCCAGCAAGGCTCCTGCTTTCAAGCCCGGAAAAACTCTTAAAGAGGCTGTAAACAAGTAAAAACAGCATTTTCAGTATAAAATTATGGGGCAGGTTTATCCTGTCCCATTTTGTTTTATATTTGATTTGAAAGGAAAAATATATGCGTTTGGATAAATATTTAAAAGTCACAAGACTTATAAAACGCCGCACCGTTGCAAACGACGCATGCGATGCGGAAAAAATCAGCGTGAACGGAAAAATCGCCCGAGCCTCCTATGATGTCAAGGTAGGCGATATTATCGAAATAAATATGGGCGCACATCCCCTTAAAGTTAAGGTACTCAACGTCACCGAGTACGCCACAAAGGAAAACGCTGCCGATAACTACACTGTTGTAGAATAAAACAGCATAACGTCGGGATTCCAAAGGGACGGTGTCCCTTTGGCGGAATCCGGAGGCAGCGCCTCTGGTGGAGTGTGGGGCAAAGCGTTAAGCGCTCCGCAAAGGGTGAATTTCAAAACAGTCCTGCGCACTGTTTTGAAAGAGGGAACGCCCTGCAAGAGAGGGCGTTCCCTTAGTAAAATATAAAATTGCTCTTTTAGAACGTAGGACGAAGGCGATCTGTCGCCCGTCAAGGACGATAACACTGCTGCGAATTTTCTTCGTTACACTTCGTTGATTTTCAAGTTAAAATCCCGTCAAAGCCACGATTTACGCAGCTATGACGGGATTTTTTAAAGTCCTTTTTATTTTGTATTATGAATATCCCAGCGGAAATTCGCAAGCTTCATTGCCTTGGTATTATCGATCATATTGTTGTTTTCAAGCTTGCTCATATCAAGATAGCGGTAATTGGTTTTTTCTTCCTTGTTTCCGCCGAAAATGCCCTTTATCTTTGACAAAGCGCCGCCGCCCGACTTTTGAAGCACCGTACCGAGCGAATGATTCTCACGCATGAATGATATAATGTCCGCCGCCGTGGTAAGCAGCTTGTCGCTGACATTATAAATGCCCGCATACTGCATATCGTCGGCATTCTTAACAAAGCACAGAATAAAGTCCACCAAATTATGAACGCAGCAGAACTGGAAACCGTACTGCCCCTTGCCTGAAACGAACTTTGTACCGTCCTTCGGGTCGGTTATCTTTGAAACAAGATTGTCAATAAAGTTAAAAGTATATACAGGAGATACCCGAGTAACACATACCATAATATTCTTGTGGTGCTGCATCTCGGAGATCAGAGCCTTTTCGGACTCATACTTCATAATAGCGTAGTTTGAGGTAGTTTTTATATCAGCGTCCTCACGTATAGGCTCACGGGTTTTCGGAAAATCATACACCTTATCCGTGCTTACCAGTATGACCTTCTCCACGCTTTCGGTGGTCATTGCGTAACGGTAAATAAATTTGTCGCACTGTTTTGACTCGCTGATCTCCTTATCGGTAACTATCGGTCCGAGATCGTTATCAACGGTGCAAGCGGCATGAATCATAACGTTTATCTCGTACTTCTCAAAAATATCGGCATAAGTATTTTTATCCGAGGGTCTGCACTGCACGAAAGTATAATTGAGCTTGCCCTCATTATACATACCTGCCTCAACATCGGCAGCGATAACAGCATAGCCCTTTTTGAGCAACCCCGAACAGATATGTTGACCGATAAGTCCGCATCCGCCGGTTACAAGAACTGTTTTCAATTCACACCCTCCTTTCATTATCAAAAAAATATATCATTCGGCAGCATGGGCAGAATTTGCCTCCTCCAGCATTGCGTCGAGAGCCGCGTAAACAGCTTCGTAAGTCTCGTTCCACGGAGTACCCCTTGCCGAATTTCTGAGGTTAGTGTCAAGCAATGTGCCGCAATCCGTAGATACGCCCGTTGAAAGGTCAAGGAACGGATTTTCGTCCGCAAGCTCCTGCATACTGTGCTGCATTTCAACCATTTCCTGAGTCCAGCCGTAATCGTCAAGGAACTGCTGATCCGCAACCTCCTTTGTAGGCTCGTCAAGCAGAGCAAATCGCTTGCAGTCGAGGAAACGCGCAACGCCCTCGGGATTCTGTCCGCCCTTTATCATGCAATAGGACTCCATGCCTACAGGGACATAATACTCGTCTGCATCAGGATCTTTCGGCATGGGAACAAAAAATGCGTCCTCGCCGAATTTCTCTTTCCACTTTGACTCCTCTTTATAGAACTCATACAGCCCCACAGGGTAGAACAGCAGCTTGCCCTCGCCGATATACTCGGGGTGCGCCGTCCAGCCGTAATCGCCTACACCGATAGCGATACTGCCTGTTGAATAGAGGTCATACATGAAATTCTGCACTCTTTCCATTGCAGGGTCACTGATGTTGCTGACAAGCTTTCCGTCCTCTATTTCAACGGCAGGAACGCCCGTAGTCGCTATAAGCGCAAATTCGTACCACCAGCCGTCAATGCCGTATTTCTCGTTATCTACATTTACAAAGTTCTGAAGCATTTCATGGAAAGCGTCCCACGTCCATTCGCCGTTCTCGAAAAGCTCGGCAGGGTCGGGCAGCCCCGCCTCCTGAACAGTCTTTTTATTGTAAACGCATGCCACCTTGTCGCCTGTTGTCTGAAGAACTGCGCAGTAATGCTTGCCGTCCCAGAGCAGGCTGTCGTTTACTTCCTGTACATCTTCCCAAAGAGGCGAACTGAAGTCGATATAGTCGTCAACGGGAACAAACATTCCCCTGATAGCGCCCTTCGGGAAAGCGTCCATATTTCCGCCGTAGAAAAAGTCAACGCCGTCGCCGCTGTTTATCATTTCGGCAAGCTTTTCGTAACGGTCGGCATAAGTACACTGAATAAATTCAATATTTCCGCCGTACTTTTCCTCAAAGGCAACAAGCTCCGTGGGTTTGTTTTTTCCCGAAGCGTCAGGATTTATGTCCCAGTCGGAAAGCCATTTTATCGTTTTGTTTTCAAGCTCCTCCGAGGGCAGCAGATCGGTGTTCATTACATTTTCTTTGATCTTATTGCGGACATCGGCTGTAACGTCAACATCGGCATACGGATTTGAGGACTCTTCCTTGCCGCCGCAGGCAGTCATTGAGAGGACAGACGCCAGAGCAAGAAATGAAGCTAAAAATGCCTTTGTTTTTTTCATTGTCAAACTCCCTTTGTAATAGATCTCCTCGGAAACTACCATATACCGCCTGCCATAGTCTTTTAGCGATATGCGTCGTTTTCCTCCTGTGAGGGCGTAAGTCCGCCGTTGTCGTCATCATAGCTTATCACTAAAATCTTTCGGCAAACGGCACACGTTAGTTTCCGAGGAGGTCTGATATATTTCTACAATCTCAATGAACATTATCCATATAATATATTATAACATTTTTGACAGTCCAATGTCAATAGTAATTTTCAATAATACAATAGGTGAAATCAGGGAAAAATTTTTCTGTCTGGTATACTCGCATCTAATGCAAAGCGTCAGCTTCTCCTGCATTCGCCGCTGTTTCTGAAAGAACAGCTTTCGCGCATACTACATATATCGCACCCCGATTTTCGTTCCTGTAAAAGCGAATCGGATATTCCGATTATTGCCGTAACCGATTTAGTCGGTATCAGCATACAGCTTTCTCCGCAGGTCAACCCGATACGCCGCCCTGCGTTCAGGTATCTTAAAAGCTCCTCCTGCACATCTATAGGCAGGTCGCCGTATCCCGGACTAAACCGCATTGTACGGTTTTCCGCTTTAGTCTGCGAAAAAATCTCCTCCTCAGCCAAATCGCATACCTGCTCTATCGCTGCGCTGCACAAACAGTCCACCGCAAGCGCGCCTGCCATATCGCTTACAGAAATGCGGCTTATCAGCCTGTCAGCCTCCGCCGAAACAGTTGCAGCCATAACTATTGCCCTGCTGCAATCCGCCAGAAGTTCACGAATGCTTTTTCCCTTAAGCGGAACACCAAGCCCCGAAAGGTACACGCCGTCCGGACGAAGCTCTGCCTCCGCTTCACGATAGACATAGGCAGGTCTAAGGGAATTTCTCACTATCGGTTCGTACTTATCGAGAAGTTCGGCGGTTTGGGAATCGGGAACGCCGCGAACTCCCATATAACGGGCAGCCTCAGCCTTGGAAATATCATGCAGCGTCATACTTCGATAATTCCCGAGACAGCTTCGCTGATTTTTCTTGCAACATAGGCGTTATTCATGGTGTACAGATGAACGCCGTCAACGTCACCTGCCGCAAGGTCAACGATCTGATTTATAGCATAGGCGATTCCCGCATCACGCAAAGCCTCGGGATTATTCTCGTACTTCTGCATGATCTTCACAAATTTATGTGGCAGACTTGCGCCGCATGTAGTGACCATACGCTCGATCTGCTTTTTATTGACAACGGGCATAATGCCTGCCTCGATAGGAACGTTTATCCCCTTAGCTCTCGCCTTTTCACGAAAATCATAAAAGAAATCGTTATCGAAAAAAAGCTGGGTTATAAGGTGGTCTGCGCCTGCGTCAACCTTTATCTTAAGATTGTCGATGTCCTCGTCAAGGCTGTCGGAATCGGGATGCCCCTCGGGATAACATGCGGCGGCTATGTCAAAATCGCCCTTCGTCCGCAGATACTCGATAAGTCCGCTCGCATGGGTAAAATCCTTGGCAGGAGGTATCTCAGGGTTTATATCGCCTCTGAGCGCAAGGATATGATCTATCCCACGCGCCTTAGCGTTAGCGATAGTATCGTCTATCTGCCCTCTTGTATAATTTATGCAGGGGAGGTGAAGAACAGGCACAACGCCCATAGCCTTTACCCTTGAAGCGATGTCAAGAGCAAGACCGCTGTTTCCGCTGCCTCCTGCGCTGTAGGTCACACTTATAAAATCAGGCCGCAAGTCGCCTAACTGGTCTAAAGTATTGTAAATTACGTCAACCGAACTGGTATTTTTCGGCGGAAATACCTCAAAGGAAAACACCTTCTTCTGTTTAAATAAATCTTTTACTCTCATATCTACCTCAATTTATTGACCAGTCGATCTCGTCCATGCCGTGCAGCTTTAAAAACTCGTTCGCCTTTGAAAAATGCCTGCAACCGAAAAAGCCGTTATAAGCAGAAAGCGGACTTGGATGCGCTGCGGTCAGCACAAGATGATTCGGGTTTGTAATGAACTGCTTCTTCGCCTTTGCATCAGCTCCCCAAAGCATGAAAACCATAGGCTTCTCACGGGTATTCAGCAGACGAATGACATCTGTTGTGAATATCTCCCACCCCTGCCCACGGTGACTGCGAGGCTGATTCGCTCGGACTGTGAGTACGGAATTTAGCAGCAATACGCCGTTTTCAGCCCACTTTGTAAGCTCTCCGTGCTTGCCCATATTGTCGATACCCAGATCGTCCCGAATTTCCTTAAAAATATTAACGAGCGACGGCGGCGGCGCTACGCCCTTTCTGACTGAAAAGCTCAGCCCGTGAGCCTGCCCCTCTCCATGATACGGATCCTGTCCAATAATAACACATTTAACATTATCGTAGGACGTCAGCTTCATAGCGTTGAAAATGTCGTACATTCCCGGAAAAATACGCTGAGTTTTATACTCTGAGATCAAAAACTGTCTCAATTTCAGATAATAATCCTTATCGAACTCGCCGTCAAGTATCTCGTCCCAATCGTTATTAAAATTAACCATTACTTATGCTCCGTAGAATTAAAAATCGTTCCCTCGTAAAACTTGAACTTCACAAGGGTGTTTCTTTTGTAAGTCAAAGAACCCTCCTCGTTAAACGGGATCTTTTCGTAAGCTTCCTTTGAACATTCGATTTTAAGCTTTTTTCCCTTTCGGGTTATAAACTCAAGCTCGTAGTAAGCGTCAACCAGCTTTACCGAGCCGTCGCTCTCGTAAATACGCAGTCTGTCGTCGCTTTTGCGGACAAGCTTTGCCATTTCGACAATTGGTTCAAAGGAACTTTTCTGAACGTCCTCTTTTGGCTGTCTGCCGCCCTCTCCTGTGTCCTCCAAGAAAAAATTAAAAATTTTCATAAAGGGGCTTTTTCCGCCGAACAAAATCATTACAAGAAGCAGGACAATGATTATCGCTCCCAGCAAAATCAGCAGATTTCTCATCTCCGATGTCATGCTACCGCACCTTTCTTTGTTCCCTATGCAGGGTATTTATCTTATTTTATTATATATTATTTTTTTCTATTTTGCAATAACTTCTTGAAAATTTATGTATTTTGCTGTATAATTTAAGATAGAAATTGTTTTTTTGGAGGAATTTATGCAGAAAATTTTAGGACACCTGCGAAAAGCGGTACAAAAATACAATATGATCGAAAACAGCGACAAAATTGCTGTGGGAGTTTCAGGCGGAAAGGACAGCCTTATTCTCTTGGAGGGACTTGTACGTCTCAGGAGATTCATCGGGATAGACTACGAAATTATGGCGCTTTCTGTTGACGCTATGTTCGGCGGAACTGCCACGGACTTCTCAGAAATTACGGAACATTGCCAAAAACTCAGCGTCCCACACCTGATTATTCCCACTCGTATCGGAGAGATAGTCTTTGACGTTCGCAAGGAAAGATCGCCGTGCAGTCTTTGTGCAAGAATGCGTCGGGGAGCGCTGAACAACACCGCCGCCGAGCTTGGGTGCAGCAAGCTTGCGTTAGGTCATAATTCCGATGACGCCGCAGAAACCTTTATTATGAACCTCCTTACCGAGGGAAGGATCGGTTGCTTTTCCCCTGTGACGCTGCTTGAAGATAAAAATTTAACTATTATACGTCCACTTATTCTCGCACCTGAAAAGGACATACGCCGTACAGCGAAAAAGACGAATCTACCTGTGCTTGAGTCCAACTGTCCTGCCGACGGTCATACAAACCGTCAGAAAGCAAAGGAATTGATCGCAGCTCTCGAACGCGAAAACCACGGCGCAAAATGCTGTATCATAGGCGCAATTCAGCGTGACATCTGGAGGTAAAAAAAAGCTCTCTTTTCAGAGAGCTTTTTTTATAGGTCAAGACTAATTAATTAGTCTTCCTTCTTTCTGAGTACAAAAGCAGTACCGAGAGCAACTGCAAGACCTGCAACTGCTACGCCAACGCCTGCAACACCAGTCTTAGGAGAATCGTCCTTCTTACCTGTTGTTGTCTTCTTAGCTGTTGTCTTCTTAGCTGTTGTCTTCTTAGCTGTTGTAACCTTCTTGGTTGTAGTTGTAGAAGCATTTGTTACCTCAGCAGTTGTCTCAGTTGTAGGAGCTGTAGAAACAACTGTTGAAACTACAGTCGTAGGAGGCTCTGTAGGCGGATCCGTAGGAGGCTCTGTGGGAGGATCTGTAGGCTTCTCACCGTCAGCTATAGCGATATAGCCATCGTGTCCGGTATTAATGTCTGCAAGCGCTGCACACTTAGCAATATCCTCATCAGAAGCCTTGAAATTGGGGTTGTATTCAGGGCTGTAGATACCTCTTGTAAATGTGTAAGCCTGCATAAGTCTACCTGCTGTATCCTTAGAAACATTTGTAAAGAGATCCTCATTAGTCTTGTTAGATCTGTAGAGGATATCAATGGGGAATACATCTCCCTCAGCAGCGTCCGCAGGAAGCATTAAATTAAACTCCCATACAACACCGTCAAGTCCCTTATTTGCATCAGCAGCAGAACATACGAAGAAGCCCTTCATATCGAAATCTGCGGCAGTAGGATCAGCATCAGGAGTCTTAGTAGTCAAGTACTTTGCACCTGCTCCTGTTTCAGCAGCAGGACCGCCAAACGGATCAAGCTCGACATCAAGACGCTTGTCATAATAGATGTGGAAACCTGTTGCAGCATACTTAGCATTTGCACCTGTTACAGAAACCTGAATGTGTCTCGAAGGAGTAGCCTTAGCCTCTTCAAGTGAAATAACTTCCTGTGTCACTGTAATTGTAGGCTTTACCTCAGATGCATCTATTTCTGCTGCTGAGAATTTTCCGTCCGCTGAAAATCTTGCATCTTCGCTCTCAGCAAAAGCGTTCATTGAAGCTGCTGAAACTGCAACTGCACCAAGAGCAACGAGAGAAAAAGCTCTCTTTAATGAATTCTTCATTTTAGTTACTTTCCTTTCAAATTAGTTAAATATATGTTTATCTGCCGCCGTTTCTGACGGCAGATCTAAACATTTTAATTATACTTATTTCTTTGCGTATTGACCAAGAACAACATCCCAAGTATCCTTGCCTGCTGTTGAACCTGTCATTACCTTGCCGTAATATGCCAAGATGAATGAAGAGTCATCCGAACCAATAGTTCTTGCAGGCTTGCGAGTCTTCCAGTTCTGCGAATCATTTTCGTTGTCTACATCGCAAAGGAATGCCGCAAGATCATCAAGCATAGGATCGCTCTGAACAAGAATATCGTTTGTGGAGAACTGTGTTTCAGCGGCTGGCTTACCTGTCTGCATAGCTGCGTACCATACGAGAACTACGCTGGCATCTGATGAGTCTGCCGTCATATCGAGGTCAGCGTCACCCTTAACGCCGATGTAAGCGGTTACTGAAATGCTGCTTCCGTCTAAATTCTTGAGTATATCGCCTGCGTTTGCAACGACTGTACCGTCGGCGGCTGTAATAGTTTCCTTAGCGTAAACGGGAATCTGAGAAACGAAGCGTGCTACGCCGTCCTTGTTGATATTCTCATAAACGACACTGGGAACATCCTTAAACTCAACTGAGTTGAGAATGTCGATCTTTTCGCCGGGTACATTTACTTCCTGACCGAGTACATTGCCCTCTGCATCGTAATAAACAGTTGAAAGGTCAACGCTGTAGCTGAGGCTGCTGATCTGCTCCTTGTTGAACTCCTTGTCAGTATCAAGGTAGAATCCAACCTCTGTCTCAGTCTCGAAGTTTACAACACTCTTCACAACAGCCGTTGTTGTTGAAGGATCGCCGGAAACAGTTGTCTCTGTTCCTGTAGACGATGTGTTCGTATCTGTAGGCGTTGTGTCTGTAGGAGTTGTACCTGTCTCAGATGTATTTGTATCTGTAGGTGTTGTATCCGTAGGAGTTGTACCTGTCTCAGATGT
>CANQVK010000010.1 GCA_947627275.1 uncultured Ruminococcus sp.
GGATTGGTGCGTTCCTTGATTCGGATTGCCGTTTTCCTTGTTGCGGATTGGTGCGTTCCAAGGGGTGAAATAATCACAGATAAATGGTACGGAACAGCGGCTTGCAAGGTTGATATTCGAGGTCGCTGTCGAGCTTGGAAAGCTGTCTCACATGACCGCAGCAATGAACGATGTGGACGATGAAACGTTGAAAAAACTTCACACTATGTGTGTTACAGAAGTCCGCAAAATCAATGGCATCATCGACTACGAAGATGCTGTTGATTATCAGCAAAACTAAAAATCTAAGAAAGGAAGATTTAAAATGTTAAATTTAATATCAAGCGTAAGAACAACAAGGAGGTCGATAAAATTATGCCGAGACCGAGAGAGATACCCAAAATTAATTCAGTCGTTGTCACATACAACGGTGACAAGAAATCCTTTGAAATTTTTATGGAATCCATGATTCTGGACTATTTGAATTCATGTAGTATAGCCAAATCTGAGCCTCCTGAATTTGTTGGTAAGGTAGAAAAAATTACAAAGTCGGCGTGATTGCTGGACTTTCGGAAACGGTTGTGATATGGTTGTCGTAGCACCAAAAAAGGTGTGCGACTGCCAACTACACAAATTCAAAGGAGGTTGAAATTATGAGAGCATGGCTGTACTACAGACTTTCCCGTGATGAGAACGAGGAAATGAACAGCTTACAGAATCAGCGGCAGATACTTGTTGAATACGCTGAACAGAACGGTTACGAAATCATTGGCGAGAGTTTTGACGATAATGTTTCGGGTATGACATTTAACAGAAAAGTCTTGGAAGAACTTAAAATTGCAGTTGTACTTGCGCATCATACCAGAAAGTGTTCCGACAGCGATTTAAAAAAGTGAATCGAAACTGATGAACCTACTACTACAAAAAGTAATTACATCATTTTCTTTCTGTGGTTATTATTGGCATTTGCACGATTCAATATTCACTATCTTTTAATAATCAAAATTTAGCATTTTTTAAAGTATCACATTCAGATATTTTTACAAATCCAATTTTTTCTGCCAGTTTTTGCGATGCAATATTTTTTGAATGACAAGCCCAAACAGGACGTTTATGTTGTTCAAAGCAATGTTGTATCATTTTTTTTGCTACGATGGTTCCCAGCCCCAAATGTTGGTATTCTGTTCGGGTTTCTATTCCTATATCAATTTCATATGTACTAATTGCAGCCGAAAAAGCCCAAGCAGCCACCGTTTCTTCGTATACGACACAATATCCTTTTCCATTGTTAAGAAATTCTGATGAATTAATCCATGAAAAGCGTGGCGTGACAGTGCCTTGTATTTTATCAAATAACTCTTTGTTGATTTCACATATTTTAAAATCCTCAGACAATATAGTAGTTTTTGGCAAAGAGCTGTTCGTGTATTCAAAAAAATAACGTTTTTCTGATACAATGTTATCTTTGCTTAAAAAGTACTGTCTCACTTTCTCATTTGTTACAAACAGAATAAAACGTCTTGATGTTGAACTGTCAATGCTTAGAAAATTGTTATATACGCAATTTAGAAAATTATTATCACACGCACCATAAAGAAAAGCAAAACCGCTGTAATGCCAAAACAAAGCAGAATTTTCTCCAGTATAAATATCTCCATTCTGATTCATTTCAGCTATTGAAAGAGGGTAAACCGCTCCACATGACATCTTATCAATATATTGAATAATATCATTACAACTTGTAGGAGTTACTTTATCCATTACAATCACCTAAATTCCGATTTATTTCACTAATTATATCATATTGGAGCAAAGAAATCAAGCCTTGTGTACACTCAAACCGCATACACAAGGCTCTTCGTTTAGAAAAACAATATCAAAGATAAAAGAATAATCCGAGCCCCCCATTGATTTAAATGTTGTTCGGATTATTACTGTTTGGTGCGGATAACAGGAGTTGAACCTGCACCGAGTTGCCCCGACTGGCACCTGAGAGTAACGTCATGATAGTGTAATTATTTCCAATGGACATTATTCTCATGCAGAAATATAGAAATATTATTTTTGGCTAACTCTACATAAGGTAAGGATTGTAAAAATACCAACATACGATCTCAAAACATAGTTTCTTTTATAAGATATCTATAGTTTTTAATTTATCTATAAACTGTGTGTAAGTAAAGATATTATTTTTGCCCACCAATGTTTCTAAGAAATTTCGAAATGTGAAATCAATAGGGAGTGTTACAAACATTATTAACCTCTTTTTAGGTCTTGAACAGCAAACATAAAATAAGTTTCGATTCCTTTCAAAAGACGCCTCTTTTCCTTTTGGAATTGAGACTGTTTCATTCATCATTGGTGCATAGGTTTCAAATTGGTATTGGTTCCAACCTTTGCTTATGACAAAAATCACATTATCATACTCTTCACCTTTTACACCATGTTCAGTAGAAAATTCTGCCTCAGGATATAGAAAATCCATAGCTGACAGAAATTGTTCATATTCCAACTCCAAAAAGTCTTGAATGGTAGTATCCGAACTATATATTGTTTCCGGAGCACTATGGTACAGTTTTAAATATCCCTCAAGCTGCGGTGGGATGGGAATAAGCTTAGAGTTAATAACTGAATTAAGAACGTCAATCGTCTTTTTAGTGCGAACTATTTTTAATGATTGTTCTAATTCTTTCCACTTTGTTTTTTCTGCTTTCTTGGTGATAGGATATCTTTTAATTCCAAGTGTATCAAAAAGTAACTGCATATTCAACGTGCAAAGTGCCTCATATATTGGCTCTACAGTATTCATAAAGAACAGAAGAAACGGATCTTGTTTATCTCGTAATCCGTCTGCTAAGATACTTAATAGGCGTTCATAGCCTTGCTGTGTTGCGAGTACCTTATGAGTAATCATCAGCACTTTCAGTTTTTCGATAGAGGGAGTGGTTGTTTTGATACCGTTGACTAACCCATTTAACCTATTTCTTAATTCTTGTGCAGGCAGTTCATTTTTAAAATTTCGATCAGTACGCCGTTCTCCAGAGTAGTCATCACAAGTAACAACAATCACTTCACCCTCAAAATCGTCTATCGCAGACTTTTGAGGCAATTCAGGTCTAATATCATTCAGAAATTTTACAATCCTTGGTGCTGATCTAAAGTTTGAGCCTTTTTTAATTTCCTTAATATTATTGTGCTCTACTACCCCACACGCCTTATTTGATTGATAAATTGTCTGCCAAGCATCTCCGAAAAAACCGAATTGTGGACCTTTTTTTGTGGCAATAAAATAGTCAATAAAGCGTTCAATAATCGGCTTATATGAGTCTTGGTACTCATCAATTAAAATTAATGGGTATTTATCTGTGAATATACGTCGGAATTTTGCATTATCCAAAAGTGAACAAAAAAGTTTAAGCACATCATCATGATACAAATACTGTATTCCATTTTCTTTATATCTGTGTCCTAAAGTATATCTAACTTCGGACACTTTAAAGAAATCTCCCTCATCCGGTTGAAATGACTTATCTTTTTGAATAATATTCAGCAATGTGCTTTGGTATTGCTTGATTGCGTTCCACGCAAACGAGTGAATTGTCGAAGGAAGTATAAATGAATCATTTGATAACCGTTCTGCGATTACATTCACGGCAGCATTTGTGTAGGTAATACAAATAACATTCTGCTTTTTTCGATTATATTCATTCCATTTGTTTGCTTGTACCCATTCAATTACTTTGTTTAGTGAATAAGTTTTTCCCGAACCGGCTCCGGCTTCAACACGAAAACTAAGACCTTCTTGTAGAGCAGCAATAATTTGTGTTTCTACTTTATCAGCTTCTGCTTTTGCAATATCATAGTTGGTATCTTTGTGTTTGTCACTCATAGTTTTCGCCTCCTCATTCAAGAACTTTCTGCTCGTTAAGCCATACCAAACCAGCTTTAATGTACTGCGGAATCTCATAGTCTGGTTTATCGAAAATTAGCCTTAATGCAAAATCAGTTTTGCTTTTTTCTTTGAATGTCAACGATTCTTCGGTGACAGGTTCAGCTAATCCGTAATAGTTTCTATTTGTATTTATAATAGATTCTTCCAAAGATCTACCACACAATCCGTTTTCCTTCGTTTGAAATTCAATGTGACATTTTCCTCTTGTTTTTTGACTTTCATTCAACGCAATTATTTCGGACAAAGCAATTGGTGTATCATCATCCTCAGATAGTGATTTAATTTGTCTCATCCACCATTTTATTGTAGAATTGGATGTTGTTTTTCCTTTACTTACGACTGCTTTTGTTCGCCCATCTTCCATTGAATCAATGTCTGTAAGAATCAGACAGGGAATACCAAGGAAATTTGAAAATGGAATAAATTTATAGGCGTATGCACCTCCTATTTCGATTAATGCGTAATACTGTGCCGGTAACTTATATGTTACAGAATTAAACAATCCCGCCTTATCACATTTAGTAATCATATCAGGCAGTAGTAATCTCTCAGAGGCTCCTTCTATAAATATGATTTTGTCAGCAAAGAACAAGTCACAGCGACTAATAGTTAGATACTTCTTGATGAAATCCATGTTATTGGCATTGCTCTGGGCGAACAAGTGTAAATTTTTATAAATTACCCCAGCAGTTGTTTTCTGTGCATATCGTATTTTTGAAAAGTCCATTGTATTTGCAATATGAGCAGAGTGAGAAGTCAAAAAAGTCTGAATATGCACATTGGAAATCTTATTCAAAAAAGTTTCAAGATAATCTGCAAACGCATGTTGCATTTGAGGATGCATATGTGATTCAGGCTCTTCAATGAAAAGTAATGGAATACATGCTTCCCCGTGTTTATCCACATCTTTTGCAAATGCAGCAAGAAGAAACTCCATCTTAATTAAATTCTTATAACCGAGTCCATTATGCGTGCTTGGCAAACTTTCTTTCGATGCTCCAGAAGTATAAGATAGTTTTGTTTGGTTTTTAATTTGATCATCAATTTTTAAGTGCGTCGTTACACCAAGTTGCAATTCTTCTGCATTGGGATATCCAAACCCGATCGCATTACTAACTACAGAACTAAGGATCTCATTACTATGTTTTTGAACATCTTTATTTGCATCCTCAATAATTTGGCGCAACTTCATAATCTCTGTTGCCACTTTTGGATCAAGTTCTTCTTCATTTACATCAAAAAAGCTAGAAATCAATTCACTAAGAGTGTTCTTACTTTGAGTGCCATCTTCGCCAAGTATACGTTCCGCAGGAATTGAGTAGAATGGAAATAATTCAGATAATTCATTTGAACTTTTTACTTGCCTATCTTTCATGTTCTTAGGATTTACTGCATAAATTGTCAAACCAAATATCTTGGTAAAACTGTTGACAACAATGTCATGTATTTCTGTAGTATCAGGCATCCAAACATTATTTTTATAAAAAGTCTTCTCTAATAAATTCCATAAGGCTTTTTCTTCTATTTTTAGCTTGTATTCTACACGTATCAAAGCCTCTGTTGTATCTAAATCGACATCAATTATGAAAGGAGAAAGTGCTCCCAGATTATCTTCGAGGTCATCAGAAGAATAATCAACTATAAATTCTATAGAAATTATTGGCAGCTTTTCACAAAGTTCAGAAAATGAAATTTCTTTTGCCATATATTTTGCAACTAAATTATGTAGTTCTTGGCGCTTTTCTAATGGATAATCATCATAAGAAAAATTTTTGCCATTCAACACCGTACTGACGCAATCAATACATGATGTTTTCGCAGTGTTATTGCGTCCAACAATAAGCGTTGTCTCCTTGTGAACATCCAGTTCAGCATCAATAAGTAGCCTGTAGTTATGGATTCTAATTTTTGATAGTTGCATGTAAACTCCTCCATCTATTAAATCAATTTATTCGTCCGAATAAATTTAACTTTCTATACTCTATTATTCTTATTATATTCTATCGCTATATGGCAAAGATTTCATATAGCCATCCAATCCCAATCTGAAATGTATCCATCGTCCGAAAATTCGTGTGTTTCATCATACATAATTCCGTTTGCATCGTGTTTGACAGGCAGTTTTATAGTAAAATCTTTGCAGAAATGCGCGTTTAGTTTTTGTTGTTCAATGTAAGTTCACTATTTAGCTTTCCATTTGGAGTTTATACGGTTTGCAATGTTTTAATCGTGTGCAAGCTTCGGCTCTTTATTCTACTGATATACTCCGACATATGCTCATAATCAGGCGTCCCGTCAACCTTTGCAGGCAATTTGATTACAAAATTCCGTTTGATGTGAGCATTCAACTCTTTTATAAATGCTCTGTAATTATTTTGGCTTTCCTTGAATATTGCAGTTGCAATAAATTGCTTTGCCTCAAAAGATATATCTTTCTTTGGTATCAGTACTACAACATTTTGACTTGTGTAAAAAGGTTCTTCTTGGATGAAGCAAGAACCTAAGTACGCGCCACCCAAAGCTAAGGTCAAATTGCCCGGTTTATAAGACTTTAATCCCTGTATTTCGTTGACTTTTTGGGTTATGCCGTTGTTAAAATTGGATCGACCAACAAAATTTATTTTAGGTGCAGTGGTCTCCATCTTTGCCTTGTCCAATTTTGTACCAGAGTCAATCTCGAAAATATCATATAAATGAAAGTTTTGCCAGTTTTCTAAATTGAATTTTTGACAAATAGCGGACCGTTTTGCTGACTGCAATTTAGTCAGCGAAGCACTGACTGCAATTTCCCGATTTTTCATATATTCTTCCATATATGAAAAATCGGGGTTGCCATCTTTATCAGCTGGCAACGTTATTATGTCCTTTTGAATTGATTTCGAAGATATAGAATCTCCCCAATTGTAAGTATGCCCTATGCTTGCCTTTAATGCCGTAATTAAAAACAACTGTACTTTCTCTGTACGATGATTGTTATCTTTTAGATATAAAACAAGGTTATGACTATCATTTGAATAGAAGTCCTTTTTTTGATATGTGATAGTCAAAGTTTTACCAGCAATCATAATGCAATTCCCTGATTCTTTTAGATTCTCATTATAGGTGATATATGTATAAACACCATTGTTTTCATTGCTTGCTGTAACATAGGGAGTTTCGCCACTATCTTCTTCAATTTCATTTTTCAATATACTATGCGTATTTTTTACTTCAAACAAATCAATAACCTTAAACTGTTTCCAATCGGATGTTTCAATTTTGCTCACAATCATTCACCTCTCTGCTATCCAAGGAAATGCACACTTTTTTGTCGGTGGATGTAATCTCACTACTATACATTACTTTTTTTACCAATGCATCACTAAACTCTTTCACATCAACGCCCTGTTTAAACATCAAATAATCCATCATTGTTTTGGTGAAATCTTCTTCGCTGATTTCAAATTCCTTTTCGGGAATCTGATAGCTTAAATGCTCGGAAGGCTTGATCCATTTTATTGTATCATCGCCAGATTGCTTGCGGATGATTTCAACCCATCTGTCCTCAATGCTCTGCCATCTATCCTTAATGTCCTGTCTACCTTGATTTTTAACGGTTTCCAATCCGTCATCTTTAATAAAACAAGTGAAGATTTCTTTATTGTTCTGTGGAACACCTGCCTCAAAAATAAATATGGAAGTCGTTACACCCTCGGAAAATATCTTTTCCGGCAACTTAATAATTTTCTCTAAGGTGCTATGCTTGAGCAGTTTAGCTCCGTTATCCTTTTCGAGTTTTTTATCAGGAAGAATAAAGGCACATTTTGTATGCGGCGGTACATTCAAAAGAACATTGTTTACAATTGTTAAACAACCATATTTGCGTTCAAAAGGTGGATTCATTAAAACTTTTGTTATAGGGTTACTCAATAAAATCAAATTGCCGTTTTTATCTTTTTGGAATTCACCTTTTTTGTTGGTTTTATAGCTTTTGGATTTTATCCAATTGCAAGCCTCTTGTGTGCGCGTGTCCAACTGTTCCAAATTGGTTTTTCCGTCTTTATGGATAAGCATATTCGCACAGGCAAGAGCAAATATTTCCCTGTCAAACTCAATGCCAAACAACTGTGTTTCTTTGATTTCAGGTGTTTTCTTGGCATTTATGCCGCCCGCTGCCTTAATCATATTGCACATAGACTTTACAAGGAATGCACCGGAACCGCAAGCAGCATCTAGTATTCTGTCGTTTTGATCTATATCAATAAGACGATACATAAACGAGGTAATGTGATCAGGGGTAAACACTTGTCCGCTTTCAGATTTCTTTTTATAACGGTTAAATTCATTAAAGAATATACCCATTACATCTTCGCCGTTCCAATAGTCAGAGTTGACGCAATCGGAAATTTCGGAAACCCATTTAATAAAATTGTCAATCGCTTCTTGGTTGGAAGCGTTATTCATTTTAATTTCGGCGTAAACATCAATCAATAAATCCAGCTTTAGATTTTGTTTTTTGCTTTCCTCTAAAGATTTACCCAATGTACTTAAAATGGAGTTTTTCATCAAGGAAAAATCCATACCTTTGATTAAAATGGCTTCGTATCTTTTTGCTACCAAAGCGCAAGCGGTAAAAATCATTCTGTGATACAAATTTTTAATACCAAACTCTGTGTGCAAGCAATCGTTAATTTTCTTTGTAAGATTATAAATACGTTGTTTATCTATGGCATTCTTGTTAAAAAGAGCAATATAGTATGTCTTGTGTTGGAGAGTTGTTGAAATCTCAGTATCTTCAATATTATTCTTAAAAGTACGAGTATCTATTCCGTTATAAAGAATACCAACTACTTGCTTATATTTAGTAGCGGCAATATCGCAATTTTTAATAAGTTCATCTGCCCACTTTTGAAGAGAAATATCTTCGGATTCTGATTTTGTTTCAAGAATTATGGCTGGCATATTATGATCATCAGGCAGATACCAACCGTCAGGTTTGTCATTTATACCTTTGAATCCTAATTGATTAAAGGTTGTAATTTGTCCAGTACCTTGTTGTATTTTTGCTTCTATGGCATCAAAACCCAATATAATTTTAGCACTATCTCTAACTTGATCTTCCGTGCGGCAAGTAGATTTATTTATCATTTGATCTTCCTCCTAATCACATCCACTCTGTATTTTGAGCTGACCATTTTTCAACATAATCCATCTTTTTTATCGCCAATGCAAACGGTTTGGCAAGAAAGACTTTTATCGTTTTCAACACTGTGCTGAAATCATCGGTTTTAGTATCAATCTTTCGACAAAACGCTTTCCATTTCTTTTGCATTGCTTCATCACTGTCAAAAGCCATAACCTGTTCAAACTGCTCTACTGTAAAGGCGTGTCCACGATTTTCGAAAGTTTTTCTTAGTGCCTCCGTAAGCGTTGCTTCGTCAAAATCAACTTATATGCAAGATAGTAAATATCGTAGTAATCCTTCATTCAACTGGAAAACTCCATAAGACTAAGGATATCGTCAATTTTTTCAGCAATCGTTGTTTCGAGAGAATAGGTATTTACCGTCGGAGCAGTAAAATCATCAAGCTGTGTTGGGATTTTCCACTTTTCCTGTTTTGGCACAATGACATCGCCCACACCGAAATCAATGCTGAACGGCGTTTTCGTGTTCTTGATTCGTACTACGAGAGAATCGCCGATGCCAGCGTATTTCTTTGCAACGGCAATAGGCGTAATATCCTTGATTTCAAAGGTAATAAAATCATTGCCGGTAGGCGTGTTGATGATTTCTTCCAGCACAGGCTTCAACTGTTCGGGTGTATTGGGTACTTTCCAAAGAAGAAAATATACATCCACTGTTACACGGCTGTCAAAGTCAGTAACTGAATATATAAACAGACCGCCTTTGAGTACAAGATTCTCAGCATATTTAGAATGTTCCAAACGCCGTAGAAACTCTTCCTGACAGAAAAGCTACAAACAAAGCTGTTAGCTCCGTCCGCTTTCTTTCGCCTTATTTTTCAATTTCGCAAGTACAGATGCTGCAATATCAGCCATTCAGCAGCACCTCCGTTACATTCGTAACCTTTGCATAAAGCTTCATTTCTCTTGCGTACCTTGAAAGGTTCGCAAGATTTTTGTTTTTATCAGCGGCATAAGCGTTGACAGCCTTGTTAAAAATTTCATTGTCCAGCTTTGTACGATATTTGAAGCAATCGCATATTGTACGCTCTCGGTCGTACACAGCAAGCGTTACGCCGTTAAAGCTATCTGTTGATTTTCCAATTTGTAAAAAATCCTTTTGAATATAGTAAGCCTTAATCGGAAACTCTTCTATCTTTTTTACAGCACGGGACGCCGTTCTCGGCACGGCTACAGACCATTCACGGGGAGCGAAATCGCTATACCCATAATGAAACAGTGCGGATTCAAAGCAAACAATTCCTTGCGGAAGAATCTCCTGTAGCAATTGCTCCTCTGTTATTTGATTGCTGTGAGGAAGCTGATAAAAACCCCGGCGGATTCTTTCAATAAAGCCTTCTTTGCAAAGTACCACAACTTCATAATTTTTTATTCCCTCTGCCACAAAGTCAGCGGTTTTTGCAATGCCGCCGTTATTCATAATTACATTTTGCGCAATTTCTTTTTTGTTCAAGCAAGCACCAACTTTCTACACACAAACTCAAAATATTTTATGCTCTTATTATATCATAGAGTAAGAACAATTGCAATAGTTATTGACGAATAAATCATACACATGGAGATTTATTCGTAGTTACAGGAGTGTTGTAACTATTATGTAACTAATCACATAAAGATCACAAGAAATGCCTCTAAACTCCCTGTATCTCATTATATATAAAAATCCTTATTACAGAGCATACAATCTCATCAATCACCTAAATACGTCGTTTCTGAGTAATACTATCTAAAAAAATCAGCATACAACCGTACTACACTTCCAAGTAAGTAGTACAGATGTACGTGCTTTGTAATACTATCAAAATTCCCACAAATCCTTGATAACACTGGGCAAAACGCAGTTTGTAATACTGTAATACAAATTTTCAGGAAAGATGTTCCTTCAGCTTTTTCAAAGCCGCCTTAATGCCCTTTTCAACTGTTGCTGTACCAACGCAGAACTCCTCGCCGATTTGTGCAAATGTATGCGGTTGACAGCCAATTCCGTAGTACATTCGTATATATTCAGTATGCCGAGGATTGAGAATTTCATCAAGTTTATCTGTCAGCTCTTCAGCAATTTGTTTTTGTTCATTCTCAATCACAATTTCTTCTGGATTCAAAATGTCAGACAGCAATTTTTCGTCCAGTTTTTTATCATGAATAAAATCATTACTATCAAGCATTGAACGGTACTCGTCAATGCTTGTTTTTCTTTTTTGGCTTAAAATAAAAAGTTCTGTTGCCTTGTCAGTAGAAATATTCATTGTATTGCTTATGAGGACAATCTGCTCATCGACTGAAAATTGACTGTTTTCAGCACAGATTTTTCTTACCTTGCCAATCTGCTTGTTAAGGTGCTCAGAAATGCTGACTGTGTCAAGGAAAAAACGGATTTCCTCAAGCATTTTCAATCTGACTCCGCTGTAAGCATATGTCCAAAACGGTACCCCTTTGCTTTCATTAAAGTTTGCAGATTGCTCGATCAGCGAAATATAGCCGGCTTTCTGCAAATCCTCAAAGGCTTCAAATGGCAGGCTATATGTCTTTGAAAGCGATTCTGCAAGCCTGTACACATTATCATAATTTTCATGGATAAGCCGTTCATTTTTGTTCTTCTTCATTTTGCCCCTCCGATGTTTAAGGTCTTGTATAGTGAGTTCTTTTCAAATAACTGTTCAAGTGTTTTGTAGGTTATTAAATCACCATTTGCATCGTATTTTCCACGGATAGCCATATCACGCATAGTTTCAAGATAATGCAGGATTTTATCATACTCCTCATCTGAAATATTTCCACGAAATTTCTGCTGATAATATTTATTCCTCGCCTTATTATAGGTCTGAACGATAGGATCGTTTTCCGCCTTTTCCTTGTGCTTGTTTTTAGCGCCTATTTGACGGCAGGTTCTGTTTGAATTTTCGGGAGATTTTTCATTGCAGTAAAATGTTTTATAGCTGTCAGTTGAAAGGAAAAAACGTCCGCAGTTATGACAGCGAAACGGCGCTCTGTCATACTGAACAGCTTTGAAAAAGTCGTATTGGATAACGCTCTGCGCATTATGAAATTCACAGGTTTCCACCATGATCAGTTTTTCCTTATCGTTCGGATCAATCATTCCTGAAACGCCAAGATTTACGTCCATAGTTTTATCAATATTGGATTTATCGTAGTACGGAACAGTTGCCCGTAGATTTTGTGAAAGTGAGGAGTATTCGTTAAAAGCCCACCACGCCGCAGTGTAATTGTCCTCGTCACGCTTTTTTACCTGTGAGAAATACATATCAGATATTTCTGCAATACAGCACGACATAATATAAAGTCCAATTCCATAACCCGAAAACAGCTTTTTGTACTGCTTATACTCCGAATATTCGTCGGAAGTAACATCATACAGTCTGCCATAGAATTCACTGCATTTTATTCTTTCGGCACGCTGTTTTTCCTTCTCCAAATTAATACTGACATAGCGATATGGTGGCAAACCAACTGCTATTTTTTCAATTTCTAAAATGCGGTTCACGAACTCTGTTATCGTATGTTCATTTTTTACCGCCATGCTGTTATCTGCAAATCTCGCAAAGGAAACTGTTAAATCGAAAATTTTCCCCATATCCTCAGCCTTCATATTCAGCAGATCCGTAGTAATTTCGCCGACATTCAGACTGTATTTGGTCGTGAAAATTCTGTTTTTATGGATAAGAAAATAGAACCTGAAAAAGCTGTCATCAGGCATATCATAGTTGGAGTTGTTCGGAATTGTGTTGTTCATATCGTTTCTCCTTGTAACAAATCGAATTTCATTTCTAAGTTAATTATATCATGCTTGTCAAGTCCCATTCTGTAGTGAATGGAGTTTTTGCTTGTAATGCAATTTGATAAATTACAAAAAATTCTCCCAATAAATATATGGGAGCAAAAAATGATTGGAGAGTGATAAGAATGTCAGAATTATTGGCAGAAGAAAAAATTGAAGATGCTATGGATGAAACAGTCTATGATTCGCCTTATGCTGTGAAAAGCGGCTGTCTGTACGAAATGGTTCAAATCAAAGAACAGATTGTACCCATAAAACTTGCAGACTTTGTACCTACGCTTACAACAGAGATAACCCGCGATGACGGTGTGGAGCAGACCAAGAAATTTAAAGTATCTGCGATACACAAATCGGGAATTACTTTGCCGGAGGTAACAGTTTCAGCAGATGAAATGCAGTCAATGAAATGGATGCTGAACCGCTGGGGAGCATACGGAGCTGCGCAGCCAAAACAAAATGTTCTCAGCAAGATTTGTCATGCTATACTGAGTACCAAAACGGCAGTTGAGTTTAAAACTGTCTACTTGCAGACAGGCTGGAAGAAAATCAACGGCGAGTATGTGTTTCTTATGCCGAACGCTCAACGACAAATCAGCGTTGAGCTGCAAGGAAAACTGAAAAATTATTCTTTCAGTAACAAGTGTTCAAAAGATGACGTAATTTATTTGACTGCTATGCTTGAAAATAGTTTTGCTCCGCAGAATGTTATGTTGCCACTGCTTGCGGTGACTTTTCTGTGTCCGCTGAATCATTTCCTGAAAATCGCAGGATATGAACCTAAGTTTGTAACTGCTCTCATCGGTAAGACGGGTTCAAGGAAGTCAACACTTGCGGCACTGTTTCTTTCGTTCTTTGGAAAGTTCAGTGCAAGCGATTTGCCGATGTCTTTTCATGATACAGCAAACAGCATTCTGAGCAACGTTTACTATCTTAAAGATGTTCTGACTTGCATTGATGATTTTCATCCTAGCGGAATGTTTCATGAGCAGGAGATGAAAAGTATTGCTCAGAACATTTCACGATACTACGGCGATAGAATAGGACGTGCAAGGCTGAATTCAAAATCAGAATTACAGTCAAGCCGTCCACCGACAGGAAATGCAATCATCACAGCGGAGTATGCTCCTGAGATTTCTGTTTCAGGTTCGGCAAGATACTTCAACATTGAATTGAATGAGAATGATGTTCAGATTGATGAACTGTCAGAGTATCAGCAACTTGTAAACAGCGGTACACTTTGTGGAATCATGCAGTTGTACATTGATTGGATAAAAGATGTGTATCTTGATGATGAAAGTGTATTTGCAAAAATGCTTGAAGATATGTTTTTGAAGTATCGCTCTGATTTTATCAATGTGCTATGCGAATCAAAAGTAAAATTTCACAATAGGACTCCCGATATGCTTGCACATCTGAAAATTGGATTTTCATTTCTGCTTGTGTTCTTAAATGAACATGAGCAAGTTACAAAGTCAGAACTTGATAAATTTGAAAAAGTTTTTGATGAAATAATTCTGAAAGCTGTTTCGGACACTGCTGAAGTCATCGAACTTGAAAATCCCACAACAAAATTTTGTGAAAAGCTGCGCAGTCTGCTTGATAGCGGTCGATGCTATGTTGAAATCAGAGGTGCTGATAGAGTGCCACATCAGAAAAATTGTTTGGGATTGCAGGATGATAATTACTACTATCTTTTTGCGGACGCTGCACATTCGGAAGTGCGAAAACTGTGTGCAGAACAGGGTGAGCATTTTAGTATCAGCAAAAACGAATTGCTCCGACAGTTAAGAAAAGATGGGATTCTGATTTCTCGGACAAACAGAAATACGATTTCAATTCGTGATAATTCAAATACAGTGGTTAACGTGATCATGCTGAATAAGGCAAAGCTGAAAATTTCAGAATAGTGTTGATTTCGGCGATTCTTGCCATCCGATTTCAAGTCGAGCAAGTTATCGATAGAGGACACAAAAACGGCACACAGGGCAACGTGGAGCGTTTGTGAGCGAGTAATCCGATTACGGCAAAGGTGATGAAAAAATGTGAAATTGGCATATTGCACAAACGAAGCTTAATTCTGAAAATAACCAGTTGATTTATTTCATAGCAGGTTAAAGCATAGGGGTCTGAAGTCCCTATGCGTTCACAGCGGACGGCAAAGCCGACCGCAAAAGTACCGGAATTACGCCGTTTCCGCAAGTGGTTTGTGCAATTTTTAGTAGTCGCATCATGGAGTCAAAAATTGAAAATCGGTCGCATTCAGGAGTCGTAATTGCGAAATAGTGGCGATAATTGGCGTATTTATAGGAGTCGCAAAAAGAAAAGGAGTAAATGTATGGCAAAAGAAAAAATGGCTGTATATTTTCAGCCTGAAACAATTAAGAAAATCGAACAGGAATATCGAGAGGACAATTGTGCCTCGAAAACAGAATTTATCGAAAAAGCCGTCAAGTTTTACATCGGCTATCTTCGTCAGCAGGAGGAGGTGAATTACCTCTCCCCAATGATAACCGAGACGGTGAAAGCGCAGATCAAAGGTACAGAACAACGGCTTGCAAGATTGATGTTCAAGGTCGCAGTTGAGCTTGGAAAGCTGTCTCATATGACTGCTGCGATGAATGATGTTGATGATGAAACCTTGAAAAGTTTACACGCTATGTGTGTCACAGAAGTCCGTAAAATCAACGGTATCATTGACTACGAAGATGCTGTTTATTATCAGCAAAACTAAAAAATCTAAGAAAGGAAAATTTAAAATGCTCAATTTAACGTTCACAAGAAAATCAAGCGTAGGAACAACAAGGAGGTCGATAAAAGTATGCCAAGACCGAGAGCGATGCCCAAAATCAATTCAGTTGTTGTCACATACAATGGCAACAAAAAATCCTTTGAAATTTTTATGGAGTCCATGATTCTGGACTATTTGAATTCATGTAGTATAGCCAAATCTGCGCCTCCCAAATTTGTTGGTAAGGTAGAAAAAATTACGAAGTCGGCGTGATTGCTGGACTTTCGGAAACGGTTGTGATATGGTTGTCGTAGCATCAGACAAGGTGCTGCGACTGCCAACTACACAAATTCAAAGGAGGTTGAAATTATGAGAGCGTGGCTGTACTACAGACTTTCCCGTGACGAGGACGAGGAAATGAACAGCTTACAGAATCAGCGGCAGATACTTGTTGAATACGCTGAACAGAACGGTTACGAAATCATTGGCGAGAGTTTTGACGATAATGTTTCGGGTATGACGTTCAACAGAAAGGGCTTGGGAGAACTTGAAATTGCTGTTGATGAGGGTAAAATTGATGTTGTTCTAGTCAAAGATTTAAGCCGGCTGGGACGTCACAGAACGCAGACAGAACTGTTCATAGACCACTTACGACAGAACAATGTCAGAGTATATTCCGTCACAGAGGGCATTGATTCAACTAACGAAAACGATGATCTGATGATTGGATTCAAGCAGATTTTCAATGATTTTTATGCTAAAGACATCAGTAAAAAGGTCAAGGCTGGAATGCGTCAGAAACAGAAAAGTAAAGGTCTGGTTCTCACGCTGCCGCTTGGTTATTACCTTGATCGCAACACAAACGAAGTAAAAATTGATGAGGATACGGCGTGGATTGTGCGTGAAGTGTTCAGTCTTTATGTTATCGGTTATGGACTGACTACCATTGCTAAAAAGATGAATGCTGACGGTATCAGATCGCCCGATTACTACTTCAATCGGAAACTTGCCGACTGGAAACCTGATATTTCCAAGAAATACTTATGGGTACAAACCGCCGTAAAGCGCATTCTGACTAACGAACTTTACATTGGTACGATGGTAAATCACAAGACTGTGACAAGTAAGATTTACAAAACTAAAACGTTCATACCGCAGGAAGAACAGTATCGGCACGAAAACTTCTGCGAACCTATCATAGACGAAACAACTTGGAAACAGGCTCAATTTTTACTGGAACAGCGTTCTAAAATCAATCCACGTTCGCAAAACGGTCGTAAACTTCATCGCTATGCAGGACTGATAAAATGTGCTGATTGCGGTTCGGGATTTACTGCACGAACACGAAAATGGCGTGGAAACGAATACGTTGACTACACTTGCAATAGCTGTCACAGGTACGGAAAGGAATACTGCACTCCACACACCATAAGAGAGAATCAGCTTGACGAGCTTGTGGAAAATGAGGTGAAATCACTTAGAGATAGCATCTTGGCGGAGAGCGATAAGTACGATAAAATTGTCAGAGATTGGCTCAGAAAGAAGCCTTTGTATGAGCAACAGATTCAGCAGAATAATGATAAAATTCTATCGCTCAGACAGCAGATTGAGGACTTGATTATTGAACGCATCGGCGATCGTGAACACGCTTCAATCTATAACAGTATGATCGCTAAGCGTGAGGAAGAAATAGCATCCCTTGAAAAAAAGATATCGGAGCTCAAAGAATATGACAAGGTCTGCAAGCAACGAAAAGAACACCTCAAAAATACAACTCAGGTACTTGATGAAATCTTATCAGAGGGCAAAATTTCAGATGTGAATCTCAGAATGCTTGTTAATAAAATTTTGATTCATCAAAATGAGGATAAAAGCCTTGATATCAAATTTGAGTTAAATGGAGATTTTAACAACACATCAAACACATCTATTGAATTGGAAAATCAGTTATAAATTGCATATTAAAGGCTGTAAGCTACCGTTGCTTACAGCCTTTTTGAAATAATTAATCTTTTTTCACAAACATAGTTTCATTAGCATGTTTCAACCTTTTATCTAAAATTCTTTCAATCATTTCTTTCTCAAATTCTTCACAATGTAATTTTTCATAATTATTAAGTGTTTTTCTTTCTTCAAATTTTTTTATAAGAAGATTTAAAAGCCAAAGCAAAAAGATGAATATTATTATACCAGATAATAGTTTTCCTATTATTCCACTCATTTTATCTAAATCGTTATCTAAATTAAAGAGAATTGAAACAATAGTAGACGTAATTATTCCAATTATTGCAGATGTAATTAAATCTTTAGATGTTGATGTATGAAAATCTATATCATTCAACCTTGAAACCAAAGCATCCGAAGCACCTGTAAAGTTATTATAATAATTTTCAATATAATTTTGAAATTTTATACGTTTATCTTCTAAAGATGTTTTTTCACCCTCATTTATTATCTCATTTGCTTTTACTTGAATGTCTTGTGTAATGATATTTTTATTTTGTTTTTTTGACATCTTATTTTTAACCTATAGAAAGAAATTTTATTATTGATACAAATAAAGACCCGAAATTTCGAGCCTTAACTTGTAATATTTTTTGGTGCAGATGAAGGGACTTGAACCCATACCTCCTTGCGAAGACTAGCACCTGAAGCTAGCGCGTCTGCCTATTCCGCCACACCTGCATTATTATGAATCTGAAATTTTTACTCGGCTCAGATTCTTTGACCGAGATGGATTTTCACAAGTTGCTCCACAAAATATGCTGAGATGAACAGCGAAACTATTTTTACACAGACGTAACGCTACCTGAAGCCAGCGCGTCTGCCTATTCCGCCATATCCGCACATTACTTTAACATTATACCATAATTATAGAAGTTTGTCAATAGGGATTGAAATATTTAAAATAAAAAACTATAAGCCAATATAAAAAAGCGGACAGTAGAAACCGTCCGCCAAACAAATAGTTATTCCTTCTCAGTCTCAGAAGCTTCCGCAGCCTCCTCGAAGTCCTCGATCGTGAGGTCATCACAATCGAATTCAAGAAGCTCGTTGCAGTTGGGACAATTGATAGAGCCTTCCTCGATCATGCCCTCATCAATAAGAATAGTATCTCCGCAGGAGGGACAAGTAATTTCATAAAGCTCCTCGTCCTCATCGAAATCATAATCTTCCTCATCCTCAAGGCATTCATCGCAATCCTCAAGATCGCAGTCCTCATCGTAGATGTCCTCCTCGACCTGACCGAGATCCTGATCAAGAATATCGCAAAGCTCAGTTAACTCGTCAACCTGTGACTGAAGATCCTCGACATAAGCCACCAGTTCCGACATTACGTCAGACATCTGAAGAAGCGCTTTACCCTCCTTAGTGGAATTGTCGATTTCGAGACCGTCAAGCAGTCCCTGCAAGTATGACATTTTCTCAGTAAGCTTCATAACAAGCTCCCCCTCCTTTAATTCATAAATATTAATTCAAAGTTTTAAAAAACAATGAATTATGCTCTTGACATGTACTCTCCTGTACGTGTGTCAACCTGAATCTTTTCGCCCTCGTCAATAAACAGCGGAACCTTGATTTCCGCACCTGTCTCAAGAACAGCGGGCTTTGTTGCGTTTGTAGCCGTATCGCCCTTGAAACCGGGATCGGTCTGAGTAACCACCAGTTCAACAAAGTTGGGCGGTTCAACGCCGAAAACATTTCCCTTATAGGAAAGGATCTTGCAGATCATTTCTTCCTTAACGAATCTGAAGCTGTCGCCGAGAACAGACGCGCTGATCGGCAGCTGCTCGTAGGTTTCCATATCCATGAAATAATAAAGGTCGCCGTCATTGTAGCTGTACTGCATATCCTTTCTCTCAACAAAAGCCGTAGGGAACTTAGCTGTAGGGTTAAAGGATGTTTCAACAACTGAACCTGTGATAACGTTCTTATACTTTGTGCGCACGAACGCAGCGCCCTTTCCGGGTTTTACGTGCTGGAACTCAACTACCTGTACAACCTGTCCGTCCAGCTCAAAGGTCACGCCGTTTCTGAAATCGCCTGCTGAAATCATAAAAAATACCTCCGTTATTTTAGTTAAGATTAAGAGTTAAAAATCTTATAGTCGCAATCCGTACAGCTTAACTCTTAACTATAATAATATGTATTATTATAACATATTTTTAATATCTTTGCAATACCTAAAATGAGATTATTACAAAGATATTATATTTTTTGCACATTTTGTCAGATTTATACATCCATTTTCAGTTAAAATGACAAAATCCTCTATACGAACGCCGAATTTCCCTGCAATATAAATTCCCGGCTCAACTGTCACAACAGCGTTGGGATTCAATACCTTTTTATAGTAAGGCGCAGCATTCGGCAGTTCGTGAATATCGAGCCCGACGCCGTGACCGAGAGCGTGACCGAAGCACTTTCCATACCCTGCTTCATCTATAATGCTTCTTGCTATCGAATCAAGCTCCTGCCCCGTCATTCCGGCATGAGCCGCCTCTATAGCCGCACGCTGAGCCTTAAGGACAACTTCGTAGACTTCCGCCATTTCCTCAGTTGGCTGACCCACACATACAGTTCGGGTCATATCGCTGTGATAGCCGTTATATACCGCACCGAAATCCATGAGAACAAATTCTCCCTGCCGAACAGCCTTACCTGACGGCACACCGTGCGGCATGGACGTATTTTCACCCGACAATGCAATAGTTTCAAAGGATATTCCCTCTGCCCCGTTCGCCATCATAAGACGTTCAAGCTCATGAGCTATCTCACGCTCCGTAACGCCCTCTTTAATGAAGCCGAGAATGCTTTCAAAGGCGGATTCTGCAATTTCCTGAGCTTTTTTTATACAGGCAAGCTCCTCGTCATCCTTAAACATGCGCAGGTCGTTCACCGCATTGCTCAAAGCGTCAGTATCAATAATATCGAAGCCTTTCAGCAGCTTTTTCATTTTGTTAAGGCGGCTCACCGTTACATCCTGAGCCTCTATCGCCATATTTTTAGCGTCATGAGCCAATAGCAGCTTTGCGATCTGCGGATATACCTTTTTCGCCTCAATGACTTCCGCCGCAGTTACAGTCTCACGGGCTTTCTCGATATATCTGAAATCTATAAGCAGATACGCTTTTCCCCGAAAAGCAAGCACAACGCCTGCCGAGGACTTCATTCCTGTAAAGTAACGTCTGTTTGCATCAGACGTTATGAGTACGCTGTCAACACGCTTCGGAAGCGTTTCAAAAAGTCTGTCTAATCTGTTCATATCAAAGCTCCGCCATTGCCTGTACCGCAAGATAGTAGCTCATAAAGCCAAAGCCGCATATACTGCCCCTGCAAACAGGCGCAATAACGGATTTAGACCTGAACTCCTCACGCGCGTCAATATTGCTTATATGCACTTCTATAACAGGTATTTTTATAGCCGCAATAGCGTCTCTTATGGCGTAGCTGTAGTGTGTATACGCTCCGGCATTAATGATAACGCCGTCAAAAGAGGTACGCGCGGTATGGAGCTTGTCGATAATAGCTCCCTCGTGGTTGGATTGGAATATCTCGCATTCCAGACCATTTTCCTTTGCCCGGTCGATTATGTTGTGATTAAGTACGTCGATACCTGCGCTGCCGTATACGCCCGGTTCACGTTCGCCGAGAAGATTAAGATTCGGTCCGTGTATAACTAATATTTTTTTTATCATATGGAACTCCTTAAAATTTACAGACTCTGTATATATTAAAAATTCAATATAGAAAGATACAATGAAAAAGCGGACGAAGCCGTCCGCTTTTAATTCATATACAGTAAGATCAATACTTACGCTTACGAGCTGCCTCAGACTTCTTCTTGCGCTTTACCGAAGGCTTCTCATAATGTTCTCTCTTACGTACCTCAGCAATGACGCCGTCCTTAGCACATGATCTCTTAAATCTTTTAAGAGCCGTGTCAAGAGACTCATTCTTGCCAACGCGAACTTCTGCCATCTATCATTTCCCTCCCTTGTTCAGAGGTTGCCCAAAGGAAACCCCGGGGCTATATACCAATCACTCGTAATGAGTGTTGCTAACAAATACCTCATCCGTTTACGAATATAATATTATTTTACCATACATTTACTTATATGTCAAGTACTTTTTGGGGATTTGTGAATTTCGTTATTTTGCAACAATATTAACAAGTTTATTTGGTACATATATCTGTTTTACGACATTCTTACCGTCAACAGCCTTCATGACGGCTTCGTCCGCCATAGCCATAGCAATAACGGCGTCCTTATCGGAATCAGCCGCAACGCTGAGCTTTGACTTAAGCTTGCCGTTTATCTGGACAACTATCTCGATCATATCGTCCTTGCAAAGAGCCTCGTCATAGGTTATCCAAGGCTGCTCGCTGAGGATCTTTCCGAATGTGAGATTATACAGTTCCTCCGAAATGTGGGGAGCGAACGGGTAGAGCATAGTCACAAACGCTCCCAGCTCCGCCTTTGTGATGCTGCCTGCCGTATAAATTTCATTGATAAGAGCCATCATAGCGGCAATTGCGGTGTTGAACTTCATTGCCTCTATGTCGTCTGTTACCTTTTTAATAGTCTTATGGAAAGCCGACTTCAGCTTATCGCTGTAATCATCGCCATCGACCATAATATCCTGAAGTCCCCATACTCTGTCGGCAAAACGCTTGCAGCCCTTGATGCTCGATTCGCTCCACGGAGCGGCTTTCTCATAGTCTCCCATAAAGAGGACATAAAGCCTGAGAACGTCTGCGCCGTATTCCTCCACAACATCGTTGGGGTCGATAACATTTCCGCGTGATTTGGACATTTTCTCGCCGTCGGGTCCGAGGATAAGTCCCTGAGCTGTTCTCTTTGCATACGGCTCAGAGGTCGGCACAAGACCATTGTCATAAAGGAACTTATGCCAGAAACGGCTGTAGATCATATGTCTGGTAACATGCTCCATACCGCCGTTGTACCAATCAACGGGCATCCAGTATTCCAACGCCTCTTTTGAAGCAAATTCCTTGTCGTTATGAGGATCGCAGTAGCGGAGGAAGTACCATGAAGAACCTGCCCACTGAGGCATTGTATCAGTTTCACGGCGCGCGTCCCTTCCGCATTTAGGACACTTGCACTTTACAAAGCTTTCGATTTTTGCAAGAGGACTTTCGCCGTCCGTGCCGGGCTCGAAATTCTCTACCTCGGGAAGTCTGAGGGGAAGCTCCTCATAAGGTACGGCAACCATTCCGCAGTTGTCGCAATGTACTATCGGAATAGGCTCTCCCCAGTAACGCTGACGGTTGAACGCCCAGTCCTTCATCTTGAACTGTACTCCCTTTTCGCCGCAGCCGAGCCTTTCAAGTATTTCAAGAGCCTTGTTCACAGCGTCCTTTTTGTTGGAAATGCCGTTCAGCTCGCCCGAATTAACAAGCTCTCCCTCGCCCGTATACGCCTCTTTGGATATATCGCCGCCCTTGATAACTTCGATTATGTCTATACCGAACTTCTTTGCGAAGTCGTAGTCTCTCGTATCATGAGCAGGCACAGCCATAATAGCGCCCGTACCGTAGCCCATCATTACGTAGTCGGAAATGTAAACGGGTATCTCCTTTCCCGTAATGGGATTGACGGCGGTAAGACCTTCGATCTTCACGCCCGTTTTATCCTTTACAAGCTGAGTTCTCTCAAATTCGCTTTTCTTCGCGCACTCGCTCCTGTAGTCGTCCAAAGCCTGAATATTGGCGATAGAATCACGGTATTTCTGTATCATTGGATGCTCCGGCGCAATTACCATAAATGTAACGCCGTAAAGCGTATCGGGACGCGTTGTGTAAATGCGGAGCGTTTCATCATGCTCCTTTATCTTAAAGTTCACAAAAGCTCCCGTGGACTTTCCTATCCAGTTTTCCTGCTGAAGCCGAACATTCGGGAGATAATCCACCTCGTCAAGACCTTGGAGCAGCTTATCGGCATACTCGGTAATGCGAAGATACCATACCTCTTTTGTTTTCTGGATAATGTCGCTGTGGCAGACATCGCATTTGCCGCCCTGCGAATCCTCGTTTGAAAGAACTACCTTACAGCTCGGGCAGTAGTTTACATTGGTCTTATCACGGAAAACAAGTCCCTTTTCAAACATTTTAAGGAATATCCATTGAGTCCACTTGTAGTAGCTTTCCTCCGTGGTGTCTATAACTCTTGACCAGTCAAAGGAAAATCCGACAGTTTTGAGCTGCTGGGTAAACTTCTCTATATTTCTGTCCGTAACTATCCTCGGGTGGATATTTTCTTTTATAGCCGTATTTTCGGTAGGCAGACCGTATGCGTCGAATCCTATCGGAAACAGCACATTGTAGCCCTCCATACGTCTCTTACGGCTGACAACTTCAAGTCCCGAATATGCTTTGATATGACCTACGTGCATACCGTGACCTGACGGGTACGGAAATTCCACAAGCGTATAGAATTTCTTTTTGCTGCGGTCGTCGGATGCCTTGAAGGTACCGTTTTCCTCCCAGAATTTCTGCCATTTTTTCTCGACAGATCTGAAATCGTATTTTGCCATTATCCTCAATCCTTTTTATAATTTTTCTCAGCAATGTAATTAATTAAAATTTTTTAGAGACACGTCGTTCCCTTAGAACGGACACGGCACGCCATGTCCCTACAACAAAAATGTTAATTTTTTTATTTTTTAAAAAGCTCTCCCAATTCGCTCCATTTGTTAGTGAAGTGTTCCTTCACATCGTTCTGCAAAAGCAGAAGAACTATCGCTCCGACATCGACCGCCGCTTCTATAAGATATATGAGCGTACCGGGAAGATGCGTTAAATTATGCGGTAAATTTGTAAGCACCGTGATAGCAAGTATCGCCGATACGGCAATGTTCAGATACTGCAATCCGCTGAACATGGCGGCCGCTGCGATAACGGCAAAGATCAGATCGCCGATATTCAGACCTCCGCCGATTATCATGTTCAGTATAGCTTTCAAAACGAGGTATGCTCCGACAATAATGACGTAAGTTCTGCCTTTGTCGTTATTTGTTCTCATCTATTTCCCTCCTCAGTCAGCAAAGAGCTGACATCAAGTCTCTCGCCGTCAGCCCACAAGCCCTCAAGCTTGTAGAAGCTGCGCGTGTCCTTATAGAATACATGGACTATAATATCGCCGTAATCAAGGATTATCCAAGTATTTCCCGTATCAGACTCGCGTCTCTCGGGTTCGATCCCGTGCTGTGAGAGCTGAAATTCCACCTCGTCCGCAAGGGTTCGTGCGTGCGTGTTGCTCGTACCGTTTACAATAACAAAATAGTCGGCAAGTATCGTCAGGTCGGCAATTTTTATTGCCTGAATATCCTCGCCCCTCTTGCTGTCAAGAGTTTTTATTATAAGTTCCAGTCTTTCCTGCTCAGTCATATTCATTCTTCCTTTCGCCATGGTATAGCATTCGGATCACGTACCGGCTCCGTAGCGTTTTCAAGCTCGTCAAGAGTAGCGCCCGTATCGTCGTACAGATCGTATTCATAGTCTGTAACAAGCTCGACAATAGACGTATCCGCACTTGTCATTTCCGTCTGATATGGTCTGTAATACTTGTTCAGCAGATCGATAGTCGCCTGCTTATGAACGGAATACACGGAATAAGCGTTTCCGTCGGCAGCATAAAATTTCGCGTCCTCGCCGGGGACCATATTCACCTGTGCGTCCTCCATTGAGATAGTAGACGCAAAATCCGCTATTTTTCCCAGATCTCCTACCGAAAGATCGGTATACATGAGATCCTTTTCGTAAATTTCCTTGATATAGCTGTAAAGCTTGATCCTTCCCTCGTCCTCGACGATGTTCATAAGCTTGTTCATTGCCGCAGCCATAAAACGGCGCTGATTCTGCATACGTCCGATGTCGCCCGTCAGCCATTCTTTTCTGAAACGCATGAACCACACCGCCTGATCGCCGTCAAGCGTAACATCGCCCTCGGGAATTACCTTATCGGGTTCAAATACGATCTCGTTATCAATATGAATGGGAATACCGCCGATAATATCAACGATCTCAACAATATCGTCACATGTAGTCGTAACATATGCGTCGATCGGTATGCCGAAATTCTCCTGCACCGCATTTACAGTACGCTGAATAGGCGGATTTATACTCGGGTCGCCCATTGTATAGATACTGTTGAACTTTCTCGTCACGCTGCTTGTATAGTCTGGCAGACACGTATCTCTCGGTATCTGTAGGATATTCAGCCTGCCGTGACCTATATCGAACTGCACCACCCACATAACGTCCGTATTGTATTCGTCAGGCTCGAAGCCGAGAACAAGTATGCTGTACTGTCCCTCTATAAGCTGCGGAAGATCGAGACCGTCGTTATAATCAACTTCAACAGCGTCGGGGTTAAGGTTCAGATTATTCTGTATTCCCGATTTGTCAAGCTCGCCCTCTTTGGCTGCGGGCTTCAGGTTTTTGATATAATTTATTATGGAAATATTTCCGCCGTTTTCCCTGTCGGAAAGTATTGGCAGATTAAGAGTCAGCGTAAATGAAAGCGTCAACGCCGCCGCCACAGAAGCGATCTTTATCAGACCGTTCACCAAAGCTCCCGATTTCTTGGACCTTCCCCTGTGCTTTTTCTTTTTGGAGACATGAGGCGGCGCTTGCACACTTTTCTCATTAGACGGCGGAACATACCTTGTCTGAGACCTTGGCGCAGCTTCATATTTACCGTGATATTCGCCCGTATCAGCTTCGTACTTGCCGTGATACCGTGGCGGCTCCGCTTCATATTTTCCGTGATATCCGGAGGGGTCAGCCTCGTATTTACCGTGGTATTCAGACGGGTCTGCCTCGTATCTGCCGTGATACGGCTCGCGTTCTTTATCTGCCTTGACCAGTCTTTTCAGCGGCTTCGGACCGTTATCTCCTGAATGAAACTCATTGTTTTTCATTTTCATCCTCTTTTCGTTCTGTCAGTAAAATCGAACTCATACCGAAGCGCAAAACTTCAATATCATATTTCTATTTCTTTTTATCTTCCTTTAGCAGACGCGTGTAGAAATTATATCCCTCAACGGTGCAGACGGGAAGGAGTCCGCCCTTTTTCACCACGTTTTTTATTGAGAAATTGAAAGCCTCCAGCATAGCGCCGTTAAGATCGCTGTACACAGCCTTTCTCATTTTGTCAACATCCTTGTAGCTTCTGTCTGCGGAAACAAGGTCGCCCAGATAGACTATTTCCTCCAGCCTTGTCATTCCGGCTCTCCCGACCGTATGGAAACGAATGGAATTTATTATATCTATATCCTCGACTCCGAAAACGTTTTTAACAAAATATGCTCCTGCGACTGCATGCCACAGCGAACGGGTCTCGATCTCCTCACGGCAAACGGCGAATCCGCTTTCCAAAACAAGACGTTTCTGCTCCTCGGCAGGCAGTTCCTTGCATACGTCGTGAAGAAGTCCCGCAAAATAAGCCTTATCGGGGTCTTCGCCGTATTTTTCCGCCAATTTGCGGCATTCTGCGGCAACGTTCAAAGAATGCTGGTATCTCTTTTGCGAGAGATGTTCTTTAAGGTATTTCTTTTTTTCATCGGTGTTGTAAAACAAAAAATCACCTCAAATTAATTTCGATAAATTTTTCTTAATGATATATATTGTACTACATTTTCGTCAAGATAGCAAGAGAAATTTTCATTTTTTGCAATTTTTTTTCTGATCTCCGTAGAAGATACTTCTACAGGCTGTGCGCTGCAAATAAAAATTTTCCCGAATTTACGCAGTTCCTCCGCTTTTTTTTCCAGCAGCTCACGGTCGCCGTCATTTCTCGAAACAACAGCGAGAGCCGCTTCTTTCAGTATGTCCTCAAAGCGTTTCCATTCATCAAAGCACATGAGCATGTCGCTCCCGACCAGCAGAAAAAGCTCGTCGTCGGGATGCACACGCCGAAACTCCTCCACAGTATAAACGGTATAGCTTTTCCGATCGTTTTTCAGTTCATAGTCGCACGGAACAAGACGTTCATGCCCCCTGCATGCAAGCTCCAGCATAGCCATTCTGTCCTCACCCGAAGCATATTCATCGCTTGAACGGTGCGGACTTATCCTCGAAGGAACAAGGCACACCTTATCCAAAGCAAGCTCCTCGGCTGCCGATTCCGCCAAATGGATATGCCCGTTATGCACGGGATTGAAGCTGCCGCCGTAAATGCCTATCCTCATTTCGATCTCGGGATATTCTCAATAACAGGCTCTTTAGGGTTGCGCTTGAAAAGCACGAACTTGCTTCCGATTACCTGCACAACGTCCGCGCCTGCCTGCTCTGCAACGGCATCTGCCGCCTCTCTTGCCGTCCAGCCCGAGTTGTCAAGAACTCTCAGCTTGATAAGCTCGCGTTTTCTCAGAGCCTCGCCTATTTCTCTGCAAAGCTGCTCGGTAACGCCGCCCTTGCCTACCTGAAAGATAGTCTCATATTCCGCCGCAATACCGCGAAGATATGCGCGTTGTTTACTTGTCAGCATATTACTCACCTTTCTTTTCCAAACGCTTGAACAGCTCTCTGAGAGCCGCACCTCTGTGGCTCAGTTTATTTTTTTCCTCTGAGTCCATTTCCGCCATTGTTCTGCCGCCGAACATGAATATCGGGTCGTAGCCGAAGCCGTTTGTTCCACGCTCCTCGAATCCGATACTGCCGTGACAACTGCCGTTTACAGTAAACTCGGTTTCGCCGTCAACATATGCGATCACGCACTCAAAAGCCGCCCCCCTGTTTTCCTCGGGAACGTCCTGCATTTCCGCAAGTATCTTTCCGCATTCTTCCCCCTTCGGAGCATAACGTGCGGAATAAACTCCGGGTCTGCCGCCGAGAGCGTCAACGCAAAGACCGCTGTCATCGGCAAATACGGGCATTTTCACCGCTTCATACACAGTTCTTGCCTTAATAAGAGCATTCTCCGCAAAGGTCGCACCGTTTTCCTCCGGGTCGCAGTCCGCCCCCGCCTCACGCTGAGAAACTACCTCTATTCCGAGCGGAGCAAGTATCTCCCCTGCCTCGCGAAGCTTATTTTCGTTATTTGTAGCAAAAACGATTTTATTCATTATCGTCACCCTTCTTTCCGAAAAGTCTGCTGAAGAAGCCCTTCTTTTTCTTCTTTTCGGGGACTTCCTCGGCTATGGGTTCTTCCTCAGTTTCGGGAACTTCCTCGGCTGCGGTTTCTTCCTCAGTTTCAGGAACTTCCTCGGCTGTGGATTCTTCCTCAGTTTCAGGAACTTCCTCGGCTGCGGTTTCTTCCTCAGTTTCGGGAACTTCCTCGTCTGCGGTTTCTTCCTCAGTTTCGGGAACTTCCTCGACTGCGGTTTCTTCCTCAGTTTCGGGAACTTCCTCGACTGCGGTTTCTTCCTCAGTTTCGGAAGCTTCCTCCGCCTTTTCAGCAGCCTTACGTTTAGATTCGTCAAGATCAAACAAAGCGTCCACAAACATACGGCTGTCAAAGGGCTGCAAATCATCTATTTTTTCGCCTACGCCGATAAGCTTTACAGGTATGCCGAGTTCATTTTTAATTGATATAACAATACCGCCCTTTGCTGTTCCGTCAAGCTTTGTAAGGACTATTCCCGTAATGGGAGCAGTTTCGCTGAAAAGCTTAGCCTGACTTACGGCATTCTGTCCTGTTGTAGCGTCAAGAACAAGAAGTATCTCACGCGAGCATTCTCCTGCCTTGCTGTCGATAATGCGGTTTATCTTTTTAAGCTCCTCCATAAGATTTTTCTTGTTATGAAGTCTGCCGGCAGTATCAATTACGACTATATCGCAGTTGCGAGCCTTTGCCGCTTCAAGCGAATCATACACTACCGCACCCGGATCGCTGCCCTCGGCATGTTTGACAATATCAACGCCGGCACGCTCAGTCCATACCTGTAACTGGTCGATAGCCGCCGCACGGAACGTATCCGCCGCCGCCACAAGGACTTTTTTGCCCTCCTGTTTGAACTGGTGGCAGAGCTTTCCAATAGTTGTAGTTTTTCCTGCGCCGTTTACTCCGATAACCATTATAACGGCAGGAGAGACCGAAAGATCAAGCCCCGTATCTTCACCCATAATGTCGGAGATGACCTCATGTATAAGCTCCATAATATCGTTGGGATCGGTAATACCTCGCTCCTTGACAAGTTTGCGTACACGGCTGCATATCTCCACCGAGGTATCGACGCCGATGTCGCTCATTATCATCTGCTCCTCAAGCTCCTCGAAAAGCTCCTCGTCTATTTTGGTAAATGAATTAAATACTCGCTGAAGTCCTCCAAGAAAGCTGTCCTTGGTTTTTTTCAGACCCTCTGCGATTTTAGAAAATAATCCCATAATATCCTCCATTTATGGTTTATTAATCACTATCAACAACTTAAAGAATTATTTTTTTTAGTAGGGACACGGCGTGCCGTGTCCCTACTAAGGGAACGCCCTCTCTTGCAGGGCGTTCCCTCTTTCAAAACAGTCCAGTGGACTGTTTTGAAATTCACCCTTTGCGGAGCGCTTAAACGCTATGCAGGGCTTCGCCCCGCACCCCACCAGAGGCGCTGCCTCTGGACTCCGCCAAAGGGACACTGTCCCTTTGGAATCCCGATGTTATTTCCCTTAAATTAATGACATTGTAAGCCAGCGTCCACCACCTAAGTTACAGACAGTGATTTATCAAGCATATACTTACTGAATATCGGCAACGTCCTCCTGAAAATCCACCTGCTCCATTTTAAGTAGCTTGGAAATGCCGTCCTCCTGCATTGTAACGCCGTATAGGACGTTTGCCTCCTCCATTGCGCTGCGTCTGTGAGTAACAAGAACGAACTGCGTGGTATCAGTAAAATTTTTAAGATACTGAGCATACTTTCTGACGTTCACCTCATCGAGAGCCGCATCTATCTCGTCCAATATACAGAACGGAGCTGGACGAAGCTTCAAAATGGCAAAATATATGGCAATAGCCACAAAGGACTGCTCTCCTCCCGAAAGAGAAATAAGATTCTTTATCACCTTTCCGGGCGGCGCAACGCTTATCTCGATGCCCGATTCAAGGACGTTTTCGGGATCGGTGAGGATAAGCTCCGCCTTTCCTCCGCCGAAAAGTTCAACAAATATTTCCTTGAAATTTGAATTTATCACACGGAAGCTTTCCTCGAAAATACGGCACATTTCCTCAGTGAGATCGGAAATTATCTTTTCAAGCTCACGCTTTGAATTCTGAACGTCCGCAAGCTGCGCCGACATAAATTCGTAACGTTCCGAAACTTCCCTGTACTCCTCAACAGCGTCCACATTCACGCTGCCCAAAGCGCGTATCTTATTCTTGACAGACGTAAGCTCTGCCTGTGAGGCGGCTATATCGTCTGTTTTTTCGGCATTTTTCAGCGCTTCGGAGTAGGTCATTTCGTAAACGTCCATAAGCTGACGGATAATGCTGTCCGAATCGCGTTCAGCCGCCTCCCGCCGTTCTTCAAGGCGCGTTATATCTCCCGAAAGCTTTTCCTTTGCCTCGTTGAGCTGCTTCATACCCTTCTGTATTTCGCTCGCAAGACGGTTCTGCTCGGTGTGGACGTTCTGATAACGCTGTATCTCCGCCGAATAACGCTCCGCATTTCTGCCCGTATTTTCAAGCTCGGCACTTAACCTTTCAATTTCCTTCTGCTTTTCGGCAATTATCCTTTTCTGCCTTTCGATTTCGTCCTCGAAACGGCTGCTGCCGCTGTTAAGAAGTTCTATTTCGGACTTAATTCGCTCAATATCCGAATTCCGTGCCTGAATATCCTTTGAAAGCTCCATATCGCGTATTTTAAGCTGTGACAGTTTTTCCGAAAGCTCCGCACGTTCAAGCCTCAGCTTTTCACGGCTGTTCTGTCCCTCGGCAAGCTTTTTTTCCGCACTTTTTATCTGTTCTTCCAAAGCCTCCGCTTCTTTTCGTGCGTTGGATTCCGCTTCTTTTGCCGCTGAAATACGGTTTTCAAACTCAGTCTGCTGACGGTCGGAGTTTTCTGCGCTTGCCCTCAGCTGCTCGACAAGAGCGTTAAGGCTCGTCAGCTCGGCGTTTATCCGTATCTGAGCCGCCTCGCCCTCGGAAATCTCCGATTTTACGGATTCCCTGTCATATCTGAGTTTTTCCGATTCCGCACGGAGCTTTTCCATTTTTACATTAAGCTCCTCACGCTGCGCTGTGAGACGGGTTATTTCAGCGTCCAGTCCGTCTATCTCGTTTTTTCGGGTAATAACGCCTGCCGATTTCTGAGCCGAACCGCCCGTAAACGAACCGCCCGCATTTACGACCTGTCCGTCGAGGGTCACTATGCGGAACTTATATCCGTACCTTTTGGCTATATTTGCGGCGGAATCAATATCCTCCGCAATTACGATACGTCCAAGGAGCGAAGCGATTATGCCGCTGAATTTTTTGTCGTAGGAGACTATTTCGCTTGCCTTGGCAACATATCCCGCACAGCTTTCAAGACCGTTTTCACGCAGTTCATAGCCCTTTACCGAAGTTATTGGCAGAAAAGTCGCGCGTCCGCCGTGCTGTTCCTTCAAAAATCTTATGCCTCGTTTTGCGGAATCCTCATTTTCAACGATGATATTCTGAATAGAACCGCCCAGAGCCGTTTCAACAGCAAGGGCGTATTTTCCCTCAACGCCGATATTCTGAGCTACAGTACCGTATATTCCGTTGAGCCTGCCCTGTTTTGACGCTTTCAGGATCTGCTTTACGCTGCCTGCAAAGCCCTCCATGCTGTTTTCAAGGTCAATGAGTATCTTTCGTCTCTGCTGACAGTTTTTCAATTCGTACAGAGCTTTCTCAAAGCTGCTCTTAGCCTGTTCAAAGCCGTCCTTTCGTGAACTGTAGAGCCGTTCAAGACCGCCGAGCTTATTTTTAAGTTCAGCCGATCTTTTTACATGCTTATCAAGCTCGGCATTATTTTTTTCAATTTTTTCTTTGTATCCGCTGACCGCTGTTTCAATATCGTTCGTACTTTCAAGCAGCTCTTGCAGACGTTTTTCATCGTCCGAAGCCTGCTGTTTTGCGGCTTCTGCGGCGAAATTCAGTTCGCTCCGCCTGATATAGAGATCGTTTATCTCGCTGCCCGCCTTATCAACGGAATCCCCGAGCTGAGAATTTTTTTCCTCCGCCGCCTTAAATTCCTTTTCAACGGCAACGATCTCCTCCAACAGCTCGGATCTCTGCTGTTCCAATAAAGCAATCTTCTTCTCGGTTTCCTTTATACGAAGCTGTAGGTCGCGCCTTGTTTCCTCGGAATCCTCCATGCTTCTTTTAGCCTTGCGGATAGCCTCGGCGCAATGATTAATATCGTTCTCAAATACGGCAATATCGGACTTTTTCTGTGAGGACTCCTGCTCCTCCTCCAGCATTTTCCGCCTTAGCTCATCTGATCTTGCGGTGCATCTCTGCATCTCCTGATAGCTGCTCTGAAGCTTTTCTTCCTCCCGTGCGATGTCGTTTTCGGTGTTTTCGTATTCCCCTCGGCTGAGAAGTATTTTCTCGTCAAGCTTATCGAGCTTTTCCTTCAATTCGTCAAGACGTGTTATCCATACGGAAAGCTCCAGTCGCTTTCTTTCCTCCGCAAGCTTTATAAATTTCTGCGCCTTTTCGGACTGTATTCTCAGCGGTTCGACACGGCTTTCCAGCTCGGACAAAATATCCGAAAGTCTGAGCAGATTCTCCTGCGCCGATGTAAGTCTGCGCTCGGCTTCAAGCTTTTTGTAGCGGAATTTCGATATACCTGCCGCTTCCTCGAAAATATCGCGGCGCTCGCTGCTTTTTGCGCCGACTATCTCGGCGATACGTCCCTGACCGATGATCGAATAACCGTCACGTCCAAGACCCGTATCCATGAAAAGCTCGTTGATGTCCTTAAGACGGCATCCTTTGCCGTTTATCATATATTCGCTCTCTCCGCTTCGGTAAAGCTTTCGCGTAACGGCTACCTCATCGCCCATATCGGAGAGCGTATTGTCGGAATTGTCGATATTCAGCGTAACAGCGGCAAATCCCATAGGCTTTCTCGCAACAGTACCGGAAAAAATAACGTCCTCCATTTTGTTGCCTCGGAGCGTCTTTGTTGACTGTTCTCCGAGTACCCAGCGAACCGAATCGCCGATATTACTTTTTCCGCTGCCGTTGGGGCCTACCACCGCCGTCAAGCCTTTGTCAAAGGTAAGGCTTATTTTGTCGGGAAAGGACTTAAAGCCCTGTATTTCCAATGATTTAAGGTACATCCGTTCACCTCCTCAGCTTGACCTTATACGGCGGAATATCATTGTTTCCTTTAACGGTCACATCGTATCCCCGTTCCTTGAAAAATTCGATATTTGCTCTTTTTTGTCCGACCGCCTTGCTCAGGCATTTGCCGTTCACCTCAAATACGGCAACTCCGCTGTCATAAGGGAAATCGCATCTGAGCTTATGCGTCATTTCTTCCCGATATATCATCATTTCGCAAATCTCACGGAAGGCGGGGTGATAATATCCGGCAAGCATATCTTTTTCAACAAATTCGCTTGCATGAAGTCCGCATTTTATCACTCTTATTCCGTTTTCCTCAAATAATACGATGAGCTTTGCGCAGAATGCAGCCATTTCGTCAAAGGAGGTCATTTCATAAACGCCCTTTTCATAAAGCTCTCCGAGACGAGTTCCTTTAAGAACGACTACAGGATATATCCTGACCGTATCGGGGTGCAGACCGACCATATGCTGTGCCGTGTCCATATCCTTGATCAGACTGCTTTTATACAGTCCTGTCATCATCTGCAAACCCAGCTCAAAACCGTACTCCCTTATCAGAACGCATGCCTCCGCTACCTGAGCAGCATTGTGACCTCGTTCATTTGCTTCAAGCACCTCGTCGCACATGGACTGCGCACCCAGCTCAATTGCCGTAACACCGTATTTTTTCAGTATATCAAGGACTTCACGATCAATGCAGTCGGGACGTGTGGAGATCCGTATACCCTTGAATTTCCCCTCACCCGTAAATTCATGAGCCGTTTCGAGAAGCTCCGTCATATATCCTCGGGGGATCGCCGTAAAGCTGCCGCCGAAAAAAGCTATTTCCGTGTTTTCGGGGGACTTCGCCTCCCCGAGAGCTTTCTCGCAGACTGCCCTTACATCGTCCGCAGACGGCGCATGCTGAGTTCCGCTTATAGTCCTCTGGTCGCAGAAGCTGCATCTGTGCGGACAGCCGATATGAGGGATAAAAACAGAAATATTCGCATGCTTCATAGGCTTGTATTGTAACCCATAAGTTCAAGGGCTTCCTTCGCCGCAAGCTGCTCCGCATCCTTTTTGCTTCTTCCCCTGCCCTTGCCGATGACCTGAGAATTAAGCATTACTTCGACTACAAAACGCTTATTATGGTCAGGTCCTTCTTCACCGATAAGGACGTATTCCACCTTTTCCTCGGGATTCTTCTGAACTACCTCCTGAAGGACTGTTTTAAAGTCGCCGAAAGCCATTTTTGCGCCGTGAACAAGGTCGTTGGGGATAAAATGCAGGATATGCTTTCTTGCCGCTTCAATTCCGCCGTCGAGGTATACGGCGGCAATAACTGCCTCGAATGCGTCTGCAAGAATGGAGGGCCTTTCACGTCCGCCCGTATTTTCCTCGCCCTTGCCGAGAAGAATGTACTCGCCCAGACGAATACGCTGAGCAAATACGTGCAGGCTCTTTTCGCATACAAGAGACGCCCGAAGCTTCGTCAGGTCGCCCTCTGCAACGGAATGCAGATGCTTGTAAAGATAGTCCGAAACTACCACGGAAAGCACGCTGTCGCCCAGAAATTCCAGTCTTTCGTTGCTGCCGCCGGGATTTTTCGTCTCATTTGCGTAGGAGGAATGGGACAGCGCATTTATCAGCAGCTTTCTGTCCCTGAATTTATAACCGATAAGTTCTTCAAATCCTGAAATATTTTCAATATCATTCATTATCATCGTTCCTTTGGGAATTTACGTATTTTTCGATAGATTCGATCACTCTGCCGTCAACGCATTTCTGCGCCTGTCTCACGGCATTGAAAAACGCCTTTGCATCGGAGCTTCCGTGAGCTTTGATAACAGGCTTTTTCACGCCCATAAGAGCCGAGCCGCCTGTCTCTCTGTAATCCATCTGCTTTTTGAGAAGCTTTATTTTATTGAGTGAGAACACAGCGCCGACCGCACCTATGCCCGAGAATATCCACTTCATTTTTCTTGAGAAAAACGAACCCATACCCTCGTAAAGCTTAAGCGTGATATTGCCCGTAAAGCCGTCCGTTACGACCACATGGCAGTCGCCCTTCGGCAAAGCTCTCGCCTCGATATTTCCAACAAAGTTCAGTCCCGAACTTTTAAGGAGCTTATACGTTTCAAGCTCAAGCTCTCTGCCCTTGGAATCCTCCGCGCCTATGTTGAGAAGTCCCACCTTTGGAGACTTTATCCCCATGACCTTCTCCATATATGCGCTTCCCATGACCGCAAACTGCAAAAGCATTTCGGGGCGGCATTCCGTATTTGCGCCTGCGTCAATAAGAATAAAGCACCCATTATCTGTCGGCAGCATGGGAGCCGGCGCAACACGTTTTATGCCCTTGATACGCTTCACGATAAATGTCGCACCCATTACCAGCGCGCCCGTACTTCCCGCAGAAACAAAGGCGTCGCCCTTATTCTCGGCAAGGAGCCGCATTCCCAGCGCCATAGAAGTATTCTTCCCCGATTTTATTATTTCCGACGGTTCCGAGTGAATATCAAAGACCTCGTCGGTATGTACTATCTCCATACCGTCAAGGCTCAGTCCGTTATCGGCGGCGCACTTTTTTATCTTCTTTTCGCTCCCCGTGAGGATTATCTTTATCCCAAGCTCCTTGACCGCTCTCTCACAGCCTTTTATAACTTCAAGGGGAGCATTGTCGCCCCCAAAAGCGTCAACTATAATTTTTTCCAATTCTTTCAAGCTCCCCTTTCAAAGCAGCCACGGCACGGTTTGCATATGCGCCGTATTTTTCCTTTTTATCACGTATTCTTACGCCAATATCGGGCAGTATTCCCATGTTCGCACCCATAGGCTGAAATTTGCCGCTGTTGAAGCTGTCGCTTATATAGGCGGTCAACGCTCCTGTCATAGTCTCACGGGGCAGGCGCAGGGGTTCGAGTCCGAGTATGCTCCTTGCCGCCGCCGTACCTGCAATAATACCGCTTGCGGCGGACTCCATATATCCCTCGACTCCCGTTATCTGTCCTGCAAAATAAATGTTTTTATTATTTCTCATGGAAAAATCGGCATTCAACAGTTCGGGACTGTTTATGAAGGTGTTTCTGTGCATAACGCCGTACCGCATAAATTCAGCGTTTTCAAGCCCCGGTATCATGGAGAAAACACGCTTCTGCTCGCCGAATTTCAGATTCGTCTGAAAGCCCACAAGGTTGAACAGCGTAGCCTCTTTGTTCTCACGTCTGAGCTGAACGACGGCATACGGACGCTTTCCTGTACGTATATCTGTTATCCCAACGGGCTTCATAGGGCCGAAACGCATGGTGTCCTCTCCCCTCGACGCAAGCGACTCGATAGGCATACAGCCCTCGTAAACGCTGAAAGGATGAGTTTCAAAATCCTTCAGCCGCACTCTTTCGGCATTCACAAGCTCCCGATAAAAAGCGGTATATTCATCTTTATTCATGGGACAGTTGATATAGTCCGCATCGCCTCTGCCATATCGTGAAGCAAAGAACACCTTCTCCTTGTCAAGGCTTTCATAAGTCACTATGGGAGCAGCCGCATCGTAAAAGCTCAGACCCTCGCCGCAAAGCTCTTTTATTACATCAGCCATTGCTCCGCCTGTAAGCGGCCCCGTGGCGATTATACATATCCCATCGGGCAGGCGGACGACTTCCTCCTCAACAGTCTCGATAAGCGGAGCTTCCCTGATTTTCGCCGTAACGCTGTCCGAAAACCTTTCCCGGTCTACGGCAAGCGCACCTCCTGCCTCTACGGAATTTTCCTTTGCGCACGGAACTGTCAGCGAGCCGAGCATTTCCATCTCCGTTTTCAGCAGACCTGCCGCCGATTCGAGCCTTGAAGCTTTCAGAGAATTGGAACAGACAAGCTCCGCAAAGCCATTGTACTTATGCGCAGGACTGAATTTTTTCGGCTTCATTTCATAAAGCCGAACGTTTATGCCGTACCTCGCCAAAGCCCACGCCGCTTCGCAGCCTGCAAGTCCTGCTCCGATAACATTAACGGTAACGCTCATTTTTTCAGCTCTCTTTCATAGTTGCAGCCGACGTTTTCACATATAAGCTTTCCTGATTTTCCGCCCTTGTTGAAAAGAGTTTTGCCGCACTCGGGGCATTTCTCAGCTGTCGGAACGTTCCATGTCATAAAGTCGCACTCGGGATAGCCCTCGCATCCGTAGAAGCTTCTGCCCCTTTTTGACTTTTTCAGAAGCATTTTTTTGCCGCATCTCGGGCAGCAGCCGTCCGATTCCGTAACAAGCTGCTTTGCGTTTTTGCATTCGGGGAAACCGGGGCAGGCAAGGAACTTTCCGTACCTGCCGTACTTTATGACCATATTTCTTCCGCAGTTTTCGCATATGATGTCAGTCTCCTCATTGGGGACTTTTACCCTCTTGCCCTCCATAGCCGTCTCTGCCTTTTCAAGGTCGGCGGCAAAGTCCTTATAAAACTCGTGAAGCGTTGTCACCCAGTCCTTGTCGCCTTTTTCCACCTCGTCAAGACTGCTTTCCATGTCGGCGGTGAACTTAGCGTCCACGATCCCCTTGAAATGCTCTTTCATAAGCTCGGTTATGACTTCGCCGAGAGCTGTCGGCTTAAGTTGTTTTCCCTCATGCTCAACGTACTGCCGAGCCATGATCGTCGAAATGGTAGGAGCGTATGTTGACGGTCTGCCAATTCCGTTTTCTTCCAGAGCCTTAATAAGTGAAGCTTCCGTATACCTCGGCGGCGGCTGAGTGAAATGCTGATTTCCGCTGATAGATCTCAGCTTCGGCTTATCTCCGACGGCAAGAGGGGGAAGCTCCTTTTTGGACGACTCCTTGCCCTCCGCCGCCTCCTCGTAAAGAACCGTAAAGCCGTTGAACTTCACGGAGTAGCCCGAAGCGCGGAAAATACATCCGTTTGCCGAAATGTCCGCAGACATGGTATCAAGCAGGGCGTTAGCCATCTGACTTGCGATAAACCTCGACCATACCAGCTCGTAAAGCTTGTACTGATCGCTTGTAAGGCTTGATTTTACACGGGCAGGCGTCAGGTCGGGCAGGGAGGGACGTATCGCCTCGTGAGCGTCCTGAGCGTTGCTTTTGGATTTGAACGTTCTGGGCTTATCGGGCAGATATTCCTTTCCGTAGACCGTCTCGATGTACTGAGCCGCAGCCGCCTTTGCCTCGTCCGATATACGCAGACTGTCCGTTCTCATGTAAGTGATAAGACCTACTGCGCCGATACCCTCGATGTCAACGCCCTCGTAAAGCTCCTGAGCGGCTTTCATGGTGCGCTTTGAGGTAAAGCCAAGCTTTTTGGACGCCTCCTGCTGCATTGTGGAGGTGATAAACGGAGGAGCGGGCTGCTTTTTGGTAACGCGCTTTTTAACAGCCGTTACTTCGTATTCAGCGCCCTCGAGACGCTTAAGCAGATCGTCTGCCGCCGCCTGATCCGGGATTTCAAGCTTTTCTCCGTCCACTGACAAAAGAGCCGCGTCAAATACCTTTCTTGAACCCGGCGCAGTAAATTTTGCGTCTATCGACCAGTATTCCTTCGGCACAAAGGCTCGTATCTCGTTTTCTCTGTCAACAACGATACTTACGGCAACGGTCTGGACACGTCCGGCGGAAAGTCCTCTCTTGACCTTTTTCCATAGGAACGGACTGAGCTTATATCCGACAAGGCGGTCGAGAATACGCCGTGCCTGCTGAGCGTTCACAAGGTCGAGGTCGATCTTGTGCGGATTGCTCATTCCGCTGTTTACGCCCGTTTTCGTGATCTCATTGAAAGCGACTCTTATATCATCGTTCAGATCGAGCTTAAGAAGCTGAGCGATATGCCATGAGATAGCTTCGCCCTCACGATCGGGGTCGGTAGCAAGGTAAACCTTTTCGCATTTCTTGGCACGTTTTTTCAGCTCCTTGATAACGTCGCCCTTGCCTTTCATGTCGATATACTGGGGTTTGAAATCATCGTCCACATCAACGCCCAGCTTGGATTTCGGCAGATCCCGAATATGACCCATTGAAGCCACTACCTCGTACCCCTTGCCGAGATATTTCTGAATTGTCTTAGCCTTTGCAGGCGACTCAACTATAACTAAATTTGCCATTTGATAACCTCATAATCTATATTCATGAAACAAATTCATATAATCTTCCGGGGCAAGCCCTGACCGCCCCTATTATCTCCAGTTCCGTAAGTTCGATCATAAGCCTTGCGGAATCTATTCCCAATTTTGTGCAGATAACGTCCGCATGAAGCCTGCCCTCCTTACAGAGCAGCATGGCAATGTCGCGTGCAAGTCCCTCGGGAATGCTGTCAAAGCTTATTTCGTCATCGGCTTTATTCTTATTATCGGCAAGCTCCTGCGGAGTCTCGGAACGCTCATTATTTTCAGACGAGATGACCTCTTCCTGCTCCATAAGCTCATGTATGCGTGAAACCTTCGGAGCTTCCATGCGGCGTGAGGGCTTAGTGTCAATTACATAGGCAAAGGCATCTGATTTTATATAAGCGTCCGCAGAAGAACCGGGTTTAAAAAAATCCATTATATCTTCCACACTCATTACCGGTACTGCGCCCTCTCTCAAAAGACGGATATTTCCGCCGAAGGAGCTGCTGAAAATATCTGCCGGCGGAAGCACGAACAGCTCCCTGCCCTGCTCGGCTGCAAGCTTTGCGGTAATGATAGAACCCGAATTTTCCGCAGCCTCGAACACTACAGCAGCTCTGCCGAGAGCGGAAAGTATTCTGTTCCTTTTTGGAAAACTGCCTCGGTGAGGTCGGGTTCCGGGAGGATACTCCGAAACGAATACGCCTCCCGAAGCGATGATCTTATCCCTGAACCTGAAGTTCTCCTTAGGGTAATCCACGTCAACGCCGCAGCCGAGAACGCAGGCAGTAGGCAGTCCGAGTTCAGCCGCCGCCATATGAGAGGTAATATCTATCCCGACCGCAAAGCCGCTCACGATAACGAAGCCTTTCCGAGCAAGCTCGGAGCATACTCTGCGGCATGTGGAAATACTGTAATCCCCGGCACGTCTCGTACCTACCGAGGTAATGGTTTTTGTTCCCGTCAGACAGCCGATATTCCCCTTGTAAAAAAGTACGGGAGGCGGATCGGCGATATATCGGAGCTGATTCGGGTATTCATTTTCAGAATAAGCGGCAATGCCGATACCCATTCTTCCGCATACGGCAATAAGCTCCTCAGCATTTTTCAAGCTGTACGAATTTATATTTTTTCTTTCGCTGTCAGTGAGATTAATAAATCTGCTGTCGGAAAGTATCTCGCTGCATGCCTCCTGCGCCGTTTCACAGATATTCATAAGCTGCCATAAGCGGTGACAGCCGCCTCCGAATATCATACCGAGCCATACCCAGTATTTCTTGTCGTTCATTTTTTCAGCTCCCACATAAGTATTCCCGCAGCCATTGCAGCGTTAAGAGAGTTTATAGTACCGTTCATGGGTATAGTCACACGTCTGCCGCAGCGCAGAGCGACATCCCTTGGCAGACCGCTCCCCTCGTTGCCTATAAATATTGCCTGAGTGCCTTCAAAGCCGCATTCGGTCACTTTTTCCGCATCAGTGTCTATGACAGCGGCAGATGCAGCCGCACCGCCGCTTTCAAGCAGTTCAAAGAGTCTGTCCGTATTGTTCTCCACAAAAATATCCATGCGGAATACCGACCCCATAGTAGCGCGTATCACCTTCGGGCTGTAAAGGTCGCAGCTGCCCGAGAGTATAACGCCGTCTATGCCGAGAGCGTCCGCCGTGCGGATTATCATTCCGACATTGCCGGGATCCTGAAGTTCGTACAGAACGGCATATTTGCCGCCGTCACGAAAAACGGGCTTTTGGGCGGCAGGTATCTTACATACCGCAAACACCCCCTGAGTAGTATCGGTGGAGGAGATCTTATTTCCAAGCTCATTTGAAATAACAAGCGTTTTTGCATCTCTCAAATCAGCCTGAAACAGAGTACCGCCGAATTTTTCATATGCGTTTTTCGTCATTATAATATGAGTTATGCCGCCGTTCTCACGGACAGCGTCCTCAACGATACGCAGTCCCTCCAACACGAACAAGCCGTATTGGAGCCTTTCTTTTTTTGAAGAAGAAAGCTTCTGATACAGCTTGATGATAGGATTGTCCTTAGATGTGATAATATTTTCCAATAGTCAGAACCTCCGAATATCCGAACCGGCTCATCGCCTGCATATGTCTGCCGCTATTGCGGATAACGCCGGGATAGGTTCTTACAACAAAACACGCTCTTTATCAAGAACGTGTTGTCGTAAGTAATCGTAAATTAAAGAGCAGCCTTAGCTTTTTCAACGATAGCGGTAAATCCTGCGGCATCGTTTACAGCTATCTCGGAGAGCATCTTTCTGTTGAGAGTGATGCCCGCTTTCTTGCAGCCGTTCATAAATGTAGAATAATTCATGCCGTTCATCTTTGCGGCAGCTGAAATCCTTGCGATCCAAAGCTGTCTGAAAGTTCTCTTTTTCTGCTTTCTGCCGATGTAAGCGTAATTGCCGGACTTCATCACGGCCTGCTTAGCCATCTTGAAGTGCTTGCTCTTAGCGCCCCAATAGCCCTTTGCAAGCTTCAAAGTTTTATTTCTTCTCTTGCGAGTCATCATTGCACCTTTAATACGTGCCATAATCTTATACCTCCGGAATAAATATAGTTAAACGTTTCTGGACGAGATCCCAGATCACATATAGGGAACGAGCTTCTTGATAGTAGGAGCGTTTGCGCTTCCGGCAACACCTGCGTTGCGGGCGATTCTCTTACGCTTTGTATCCTTCTGGGTAAGTCTGTGTCTCTTGTTTGTGTGCTGATACTTAACCTTACCGCTTCCTGTGATCTTAAAACGCTTTTTAGCGCCGGAATGAGTTTTAACCTTAACCTTTGCCATTTATTTTTCCTCCTTAATTAGAACCTGTCAGTTCTTTTTGGGACTAACAAACATGACCATGCTGCGTCCCTCCATTTTAGCCGGCTTGTCAACAGAACCTGCTGCGGAAACAGCCTCCTTGAAGCGGTCAAGAAGATCCGCTCCCAATTCCGGGTGAGCTATCGCTCTCTTGCGGAACCTTACGGAAACCTTAAGCTTATCGCCTCCCTGAAGGAATTTGACAGCCTGATTGACCTTGGTTTCAAAATCGTGGGTATCTATTGTGGAGAACATGCGTATCTCCTTGATAGCGACTATCTTCTGATTTTTTCTTGCTTCCTTTTCGCGCTTAGCCTGCTCGAAGCAGTACTTTCCGTAGTCCATGATACGGCATACGGGCGGAGTAGCCTGCGGAGCGATTTTAACAAGGTCAAGATCCTTGTCGTAGGCTAATTTCTGTGCGTCTCTGGCAGACATAGTGCCAAGCTTTTTTCCTTCATCATCGATAACGAGCAATTCCTTATCCCGAATATCTTCGTTGATCTGCAGTTCCTGTTTGCTAATGTTCAAGCACCTCCGGACATAAAATAAGTGAGTGCAGAAACATCCACACTCACACAATACGCATATATCCATTTCGGTTATTGACATATTGACCGTTTAAGCTTAGCCTGACGGTGAGAACGGACTTGTTCTGCTTTCTTACCAAGTTAGTATACACCATTTTCCCGAAATTGTCAAGGGTAAATTTACTTTTCGTCACTTTTCACTATTTTGCTGTCGAAAATGTCCTTGATTTTGTCCCATACAGCAAAACGTATCTCATATTTTTTCGGATGATACAATATGTCAAGTTCCTCCTCGTCAAAAAGAGCTTCGGCGGATTTTTCCTCTTTGACCTCCTCAACGGAAGGCTCTTCTTCACACGCGGCAGGAATGCAGAGCGGCGGATACATTACGCACCACCAGTTTTTTCCCTGCGCGGAGCCGATCTTAACGCGTAAAGCGCGGTATTCCCCCGCAGGCATCGTTATATCGCCGTAAACTCTTTCGTCAAACACAACGTCCGCCAATTCGGCAGTTACGGGAAGCTCGCAGCCGTTTTCACGTAGTATGCTTTCGGCGGATTTTTCAATATCGTCAAGTTTTTCCGACGCCGTTTCCTCCGCTTCGGAAAGTGAGTCCGATTCGGTAAAAAGCCCCATTTCAAGCAGTCCGTCGCGTACTTTAAGCTTAAGCGACTGGTCGTACTCGCTGTCGGACTCCGCAAGGATATGAAGTCTGAGAACGCTGTTCCTCAGCTTTTCAAGCCGCATTCCGTCCCGAATAACATTTGCTCCGTTTGATATAAGTATACTGAGAATAAGTCCTCCGCCCAGAATAAGGCTCGTATATTTTTTCATTAATATCACCTCATTCACAGCATTGACCCGACAATAGAAAATATTCCGCATATCGTAATTTTTTTCCTACCGAAACTCCGATATTTCGGCAGAAAATACAGTCTATGCCACAGTTTTTCGGTCGAAACCCGAAAAAACGCCCCGAATCCCCGATTAACCGCTCATATTTTTTGACTTTACTAATCCTCGAAAAATTTATACAATTATATAAAACAGTATTTGCAGCAAAAGGAGATTTGTTAATAAAATGAAAAAAGCAGTAATGCCGATATTGATAACGTTCGCTTTATTTAATATTCACATGAAAGAGCCGTCCATTGAAACGTCCGCCAATGAAAACAACCCCGGCTACGTCTATACTATAATAGACAACGAAGCGACCGTTACCGGCTTTGAGGGCGAACCCGTCTACATCGAGATACCCGAGACTATCGAAGGCTGTCGTATCACGGAAATACGTGACAACGCTTTCTATGAATGCGGAACTCTAAGACACATCACTTTGCCCGATACTATCGAGAAGATCGGACACCACGCCTTTTACGCCTGCTTTTCCCTTGAAAGCATATCAATTCCCGATTCGGTCACGGAGCTTGGCATGGGCTGCTTCTGCGGCTGCGAATCGCTTACCTCCGCCGACCTCCCCGACAATATCGCAAGGTTGCCCGAATCCTGCTTTCGTAGCTGCACAAGTCTTAAAAGCATAGAAATACCGCAGAATACGGCGGAAATAGGCGATTTCTGCTTCAGCGGCTGCACCTCGCTTTCCTCAGTCTCGATAAGCGACTCGGTGACGACTTTAGGGGACTGTTCATTTTATATGTGCAGCAGTCTCGATTCTATGTATATACCGCCGTCCGTTACGGATCTCGGCGTCTGCTCGGTCGGCTACACTCCGACAGACAGCGGAGCTTCTCAGGTCGAGAACTTTACTATATTGGGCAAAAAGAAATCCAACGCCAAAATATACGCCGACGAAAACGCCCTTACCTTTGAAAATGCCGACGACTCCGTACACGCTTTCGCCATACAGCGTATAAACGGTCAGAGAGTCTCCGTGCCGTCGGCATTCCTGCTTATCGGCGGAATATTCTTTCTTCTGCTCGCCGTTTTATCATTAAGAAAAAAACTTCGCCGCAACAAATGACATAATTTTATAAATTCCGCAAAAAAACTATTGCAATTTGCTGAAAAATGTGTTATGATAAATATACCAAATGTTTAATTGTCTCATTTTATTAATTAATTGAAAATTAAGGGATGATCTAATTGAGACAATTAGACCGCTTCGGAAGTTTCCGGAGAGGTCTGATAATTACAATGGAGGTATTAGTAATGAACAGCTTAAAAAAATTCATTTCAGCGGCTGTATGTACTGTAATGGCTGCATCTCAGCTTACGGCATTCATACCTGTCGGAAACGCTGCCGAAGAACTTGCGGATTCCCTTGCCAACGACTCGGGTCTCGACGTGGATTTCGCCCGTGCATTGCAGTATTCTATCTTTTTTTACGATGCAAATATGTGCGGCACCGAGGTAGACGAGAACAACGCCTACAAGTGGAGAGGAGACTGCCACACATATGACGCTAAGGTCAAGCTTACCGCAGGTATCACGGACTTTGTCGGCACTAACCTTTCTCAGGAATTTATTGACAAGTACAAGGACGTTCTCGACCCCGACGGCGACGGCTGCGTAGACGTTGCCGGCGGTTTCCACGATGCCGGCGACCATGTTGAATTCGGTATGCCCGAAAACTACGCCGCTTCAACCCTCGGCTGGGGCTATTATGAGTTCAGGGACGCTTACAAGAAAACGGGACAGGACGCTCACATCGAGACCATTCTCCGCTGCTTCAACGATTACCTTATGAAGTGTACCTTCCGTGACGAAAGCGGCAAGGTCATTGCACACTGCTATCAGGTCGGGGACGGCGACATTGACCACAGCTACTGGAATTCCCCCGAAGTCGATGAAATGGGCAGACCCGCATTTTTCCTCACGGCGGAAAAGCCGCAGACGGATTACGTTGTCTCCGCATGCGCTTCACTCGCTATAAACTACCTCAACTTCAAGGACACCGACCCCGAATATGCCGAAAAGTCTCTTGACTACGCTCTGGCTCTCTGGGATTTCGCCAACGCAAATCCCCTTGAACTCAGCGACAACGCAGACGGTCCGAAGGGCTACTACCGTTCCGAAAAGTGGGTGGACGATTACTGCTGGGCTGCTGCATGGCTGTACCTCTGCACAGGCGATAAAGAACCGCTGGAGCTTGCCGCGCCTTACTACGATTACTACGCTCCAAGCGGCTGGTGCTACTGCTGGAACGACGTCTGGAGCGGAGCTGCCTGCCTCTGGGCAAGAATAAATCAGGAACACCCCGAGCTTGACCTTGTAAACATCGTAAGAAAGGCTCAGGGCAAAAACGAGTATGTTTTCGACAATTTCTGGGACGAAGTACAGAAATGCTTCCCCGTATGGAAAAACCTTGAAACTCCCGGAGGATACGCATATCTTAATCAGTGGGGTTCCGCTCGCTATAACACGGCAATGCAGCTAATATGCCTCGTTTACGACAAGTACACCAACGACGGCAAGCCGGGCGAAGCAAGCGAATGGGCGAAAAAGCAAATGGAATACATCATGGGCGATAATCCGCTCGGACGCTCATATATCGTAGGATATAACGAAAATTCCGTTAAATATCCTCACCACAGAGCCGCTTCGGGTCTTACAAAATGCGAAGATCCCGATGAACACCGTTATGTTCTCTACGGTGCGCTGGCAGGCGGTCCTGACGGAAGCGACAACCATATCGACATAACCTCGGATTACATCTATAACGAGGTAACTATCGACTACAACGCCGCATTTGTCGGAGCATGTGCCGGACTTTACGAATACTTCGGCACGGAAGACATGCAGCCTACCAAAGACTTCCCCCCTGCCCCGAAATTCAGCGGCGGTGAAGGCGGCGGCAACAATTACTGGGTAAACGCCTGCGGTATAGACGACCTCAATGCGGACGGCTGCGGCGTTACGAAAGTATCATTTATGGTAATGACCGATTCCACTAAGGGTTCAAAGGATATTTCCGTGCGCTATTATTTCAGCTCCAAGGAAATAGCGGACGTCAGCAGCGTAAAGGCTTCCGAGCTTTACGATCAGGCGGCGGTCGAAGCTGCTCCTGCCGACGGCGTTATCACGGGTATATACAAGTATGACAAAATGGACGATATGTACTACGTTGAAATAAAATTCGACGATTACACCATAGCTAACTCGGGCAAAAAATACCAGTTCACAGTAGGTATGTACTACGGCGATAAATGGGATCCCTCAAACGACCCGAGCTATGACGGTCTGACGATTTTCAAGGAGGACGACGCATTCTTCGGAACAGGCAACGAGGTCAAGGCAGAGGGTATCTGCGTATACGACGGAGACGTTTTTGTCGGCGGAGTTGAACCCGACGGCTCAGTACCCGTAAAACCCACTCAGGAATCTACCGACGCTCCTACAGTTCCCACAGAAGCAGGACTTATAGGAGACGCAAACTGCGACGGACAGGTTACTATCGCCGATTCTACAGCGATTTTACAGGCTCTCGGAAATCCCGACAAATACGGACTTTCCGAACAGGGCGCAAAGAATGCCGATTGCTGCGATCCGGGAGACGGCGTTCTTCCAAGCGACGCTCTTGCGATCCAGAAAATAGACGCCAAGATACTCGCTAAACTTCCTGAAATTACCAAATAATTTCAAAACGGCGAACCCGAAAGATCAGGTTCGCCGTTTTCGCATATTTTAGAGCCTGTTTAGTATCTTTGTGTGTGCAGATTTTTGAGCATAATTTTTATGCTGACAAGGAAAAAGTATGCAGGAATACTGACGTATTGCAAGGACTTTTGACGAAGTTCAGCATGAAAATTTGCAAAAAAGATGTGCGCAGAAAGATACTAAACAGGCTCTTATATTCACTGTCAACAACTTAAGTTGCAGACATTGATTTTATAATTGAAGATAGGTATTACTTGACTTGTCTGTAATCATCAATAAGACGAATAATTACATCACGTAGCAATTCTACCTGATAGTCGCCTATTATCGGCTCTAAATGGCTGCCGCCGACTCCCGAGTCGTCAGTCAGGAAAACGTATGTTCCATTGGTAGCAGCAGCAAGGACGCGTGCAAAAATTTCCGTATCACGATCGGAATTTGACGAAACTACGGGAACTACATGTATTCCCTGCTCGCTTGCGGCGTATATAGCCCTGTCAAGCTCCGACTTGGTTCCGCTGTGGGGAGGAGCGTCAAATATAAGGAACGCCACCTTGACCGCCTCGCTGTCCCATTGAGTGTCAGCCAATGTCTCGGTGAGTATTTCCGCCACAGCTTCGGGGCTATCGCCGCCTCCCGATGCTGTTTCGGCATTGAGACAAGCGGAGATCTCGGCTGTATCGGAAGTAAATGGATTACATTTCGTTATATATTCGTCCCCTTTATCACGATAGAAATTAACGGAATACTCAATATCGTCCGAGCCGACAGCCTCCGCAATAGAGCCGAATTCGCTTTGCAGAAAAAGTATTTCGTCGCCCATTGATCCCGTAGTATCGAGAATGAACATGACCTGCGTTTTCTCGTACAAGCTCTCGGGCGTTTCGAGGACTGCCTGCATCGTTTCGTTAATTGCAGACGTCTGATCGTTCCCCTGACCGCCGTCATCGCCCTGCCCGTTCATTTCAATGGGGAGCTGCTGTGACGTTTCTCCTGATACCACATTGACAAAATCAAGCTCCTGCGGCTCTGTATCGGGATAAAACAAATACGCTGCGCCGTCCTTTCCGCTGACTGCCGACCATACCGAATTTCCGTCCTTATCCATGAGAACTGCCGTAACATTCGGCAGAGGAACACCTGCGCCGTCCGTGATCTCAACCTTGATACGCCTTGTGACATCGAAACAATATTCTGGAAGAGCGATCGTTCCCGACGATATAAGATTTAGGAAAAATCCCCAGTTATCGTTGTCGTTCCACTCGCCTGCCGTAAGAACGCCTATCTTATCGCTGTTATCAATTTCTTCATGAACTTCCCCCTGTTCGGGAGCAGCCTCGGGACTTTCCGCTGCGTCCTCCGCCGCAGGTTCCTCAAGTCCAGCTTCCGCTTCATCGGCGGAGGACTCGTCAGCATCAAACGATTCTCCTTCGATCGGAGCAGCCGTCGAGGAATAGGAGCAGGACTCTTCATCACTTCCGCAGCCGGTAAGACCTGCCGCCATCGTAATACACATAAGATATGCTATCGCTTTTTTAATATTCATAAAAACACTTCCTTCTGATTATTCTGAATTTGTTCTTTTCCGCATTATATCACGATTCAGGGCGTTAGTCAATAAGTCTCCGAATATATTAAACAAAATGTAATTTCATTGTAATTTTGCTTTTTTTAATGTAATTCTATGGTAATTATTGCATAAATTTTGAAATTATTCAGATTGACTTTAGTAATTAAAATGTGATATAATGTTAAGGTAACGATCCGACCGCATATATATATTTGCTGCTATTGCATTTAGCATTCTTGACAATAGTGGAAAGTATATAAAGAAAGGAATGAAAACCAAAATGAGTATTTTTGACGTGTTCGACAGAATTTCGCAAAATTCTCAGTCACCACGAGGTAAAATAGAATATATAATAGCAGGACTTGGCAATCCGGGGCTTGAATACGAGGGAACTCGCCATAACGCCGGTTCTTTCACCGTTGACGTCCTTGCAGGACAGCTCGGCGAAAGTATAAACCGCCTGAAATTCAAGGGCAAGACCGCCGAGGTCACTATAAACGGAATACGCTGCCTGCTCCTTAAACCCACCACATACATGAACAACAGCGGAGAATCCATAGTGCAGGCGCTTGAATTCTATAAGCTGGACACCGACCGCCTTATCGTTATTTACGACGACATTTCCCTCGAACCCGGCAGGCTCAGGATACGCCGCAAGGGCAGCCACGGCGGTCACAACGGCATACGCAACATTATAGAGCTTACGGGTAAAGACGATTTTCAGCGCATAAAAATGGGCGTGGGAAAAAAGCCGCACCCCGACTACGACCTTGCAAAATGGGTACTCGGAAAATTCGGAAAGGACGATTCCGCAAAAATGATGTCCGCTGCCGAAAACGCCTGCGAGTGCCTGAAACTCATGGTGCAGGGCAAAACGGACGAAGCTATGAACAAGTACAACTCATAGGAGAGTTACATGAAACTTTTCGGTAATATTTTCAGCGGACTTTCGGGATATAAAAGCATTCTCGAATGTCTGAACAAAAACATTTCGCCTGTCTCTGTGACAGGTCTTTCTCACATACACAGAGCGCACCTTGTTTCCGCAATGGCAGGAAACAAGGTCATGCTTGTTGTATCGGGTACGGAGGCTGAAGCCAAAAAACTCTGCGACGATATAAACATGATGACCGGCAGGGATTCCGCCGTTCTCTTTCCGTCCCGTGAACAGGTCTACACTTCGGTAGACAGCGCAAATCACGAATATGAATATATGCGCATCTCTGCCCTTGCACGCGCGGTACGGGGCAGCTGCGAAGTGATCTGCGCAAGTATCGAAGCTGTGATGCAACCCGTTATCCCACCCGATATACTGATTGCCTCCGCAATCGAACTTTCCGAGGGGCAGACTGTTGACAGAAGCAGCCTTTTCCTTGAACTGACAAAATACGGCTATCAGCGCTGCGAAAAGGTCGAGGGCGCGTCGCAGTTTTCCGTTCGGGGAAGTATCATAGATATTTTTCCCGTACAGTCCGACCGTCCTGTGCGTATCGAGCTTTGGGGCGATGAGATCGACAGCATTGCGGAATTTGATACGGACACTCAGCGGCGTTCCGATGAAATGCTGAAAACTCTGGAGATCTCCCCTGCAAGCGAATTGCTCTGCGATGTAAACGAGCTTGCCGACCGCCTTGAAACGCTTATCAAAAAGGTTCGGGGCAGACATATGGAGCTTGTCCGCGAACACCTCGGCGCGGACGTGAAACGTCTCAGGTCAGGCGAAATACTCCCCCACGGCATGAAATACTACAGCCTTGCATATGACGGAATATACACGGTTTTCGACTATATAGACGGAGCTGTGCTTTTCAGCGACTATTCAAACATCATGGAGGCTGCAAACGGGGTAACGTCGCGTTTCAGCGAGGATGTCAGGATACTCATGGAGGAGGGACAGCTCTGCAAGGGACTGGGCGGTCTTATTGTCGAACTGCCGCAATTGCAGATACTCGCTGAAAAGAAATGCTGCTTCTATCTGAGCAACTTTTTACAGGGCGGCGAACACGTTGACTTCCGCTGCATAATCAGCTTCGAGGCGCTGCAAACGGCTTCATGGGGCGGCGAATTGAAGCCCCTTATGGAGGAGCTTTCCGACTATTCCGAACGAGGCTACAAAATAATCCTCTGCGCCGGAAGTGAGAAAACTCTCCCCATTATAAAGGAAGATCTCGAAAACAACGGTCTGCCCTGCGATATTGCCCGTAATGATACTGAACCCCGTACAGGACGCGTCTGCCTTATATCCGGCGGACTGAGCAGCGGCTTTGAGTACCCCGAGACTAAATGCGTGCTTATCGCTCAGGGACGTTCTATGGATTCCCGATCGACCCGAAGCCGAAAAAAGAAAAAGCCTAAAGCCGAGGAGATACGTTCCCTTTCAGACATTACAGAGGGCGACCTTATAGTACACAGCAGCCACGGTATCGGACGGTTCATCGGCATACGAAAACTTGAATTCGACGGCGTTACAAAGGATTACATAACCATTCAATACGCAGGTACAGACAAGCTGTATATTCCCGTAACGCAGCTTGACATGGTATCGAAATACATCGGTCCGAGAGACGATACGGGAGTTAAGCTCACAAAGCTCAGCTCGGGAGACTGGCAGAAGAAAAAAAATAACGTCCGCCGTGCCGTGAAAGATATGGCGCAGGAGTTGATTGCGCTTTATGCTAAGCGTGAACAAAGCGAGGGGTTCGCATTCTATCCAGACGACGAGATACAGCACGATTTCGAGGAACGCTTCCCTTATGTGGAAACCGAGGATCAGCTTACTGCAATTGCCGAAATAAAAGCTGATATGGAACGTCCCCGCCCTATGGAAAGACTGCTGTGCGGAGACGTAGGCTTCGGCAAAACGGAAGTCGCTCTGCGTGCGGCTATGAAATGCGTTCTTTCGGGAAAGCAATGCGCTATACTTGCGCCTACCACCGTTCTTGCATATCAGCACTATCAGACGGCTCTGCGGAGATTTGAGCAGTTCCCCGTAAATATAGAGCTTCTCAGCCGCTACCGCACCCCGTCCCAGCAGGCGGAAATAATCAAAAAGCTCAAACAGGGCAGAATAGACATACTTATCGGGACGCACAAGATAATACAGAAAAGCGTTGTTTTCCGTGACCTCGGACTTGCCGTCATTGACGAGGAACAGCGTTTCGGGGTCGCTCACAAGGAAAAATTCAAGGAGAGCTTTTCGGGAGTAGACGTGCTTATGCTTTCCGCTACGCCTATACCCAGAACTCTCAACATGGCTATGAGCGGAATACGCGATATGTCCGTGCTTGAAGAACCGCCGCAGGACAGGTATCCGGTGCAGACATACGTTATCGAATACAACACCGCCACCCTTATGCAAGCCGTTTCAAGGGAGCTTCGGCGAGGCGGACAGGTATACTATATCCACAACAGGGTCGAAACTATCGTTTCCTGTGCGTCAAAACTGCAAGAAATGCTTCCCGAGGCACGAATCGCTGTCGCACACGGACAGATGAATCAGGAGGAAATGTCCGATATATGGGAACAGCTTGTAGAACATGAGGTTGACATACTGGTCTGCACGACTATTATCGAAACAGGCGTTGACGTGCCGAATGTAAACACCCTTATTATAGAGGACGCCGACCGCTTCGGCTTGTCTCAGCTGTATCAGCTCAGAGGACGCGTGGGACGCTCCAACCGCAGGGGCTACGCTTATTTCACTTATAAGAGAGATAAAGTCCTTACCGAAATAGCGGCAAAAAGACTAAGCGCAATGAAAGAGTTTACACGCTTCGGCAGCGGTTTCCGTATCGCCCTTCGCGACCTTGAAATACGAGGCGCGGGAAGTATTTTAGGGGGCAGTCAGCACGGTCATATGGAGGCGGTGGGCTACGATATGTACCTGCGGCTGCTGTCCGAAGCCATTACGGAAGAAAAAGGCGAAAAACCCGAAAAAATTCCCGAATGCCTTGTGGATATACAAATCGACGCACACATACCTGAAAAATATATTTCAAGCCTTAATCAGCGTTTGGAAATCTACAGAAGGATCATGACCATAACGGCGGACGAGGATAGATCCGACCTTATTGACGAGCTTATTGACCGCTACGGCGAACCTCCCAAGGCTGTGATAGGACTCATAGAAGTCTCGCTTCTGAGAAACAAGGCGGCGCATCTGGGAATTACGGAGATCTCTCAGAAAAACGCTCAGATGTATTTCTACACCCAATATCTCAATACGGCACAGATAGCCGCGCTTTCCGCCGCATTCAAGGGGAAGATCACCTTTAACGGCTCGGGAAAATCTTATGTTTCCGTAAAGATAAACCCCAAAATACTGCCCTTTGAAATGATGAAAGGAGTCATAAATATAATAGAAAAAGCAGGACTGTAATTTTTTGTATGAAATAAACCAAAAAAGTAAGCGAACATTGTGCAAAATGACCCTTTACAAATTGTTTGTTTTATGTTAAGATAATTATATGAAAATTTTATCCTCTGTTATACTAAACGCTATAGCAAAACGCGCAATAAATGACAAGCAGATTTTGCACATGGCAAGGCGGAGGACGCAGGCATACTGTCGTATGGCAAGGATGACAACGACGCTGTGTGTAAAATATGCTGTTAGATATGCGTGATTTGCTATAGCGTTTAGTATATACTCGGCGCTGTTGTTGCCGTTGCTTTAACTGTAAGAAATATAAAGTAATTTAACGCATAATTTACCGAATAATTAAAAATGCCCTCTGAAAAAGAGGGCTTTTTTGTAAAAAATCGAACAACTATTGCTCCGTCAACTGAACGTTGACAAATATTGACGGCAAGGTTTAGTTTTGGGAGCAATATTACGAAAACGACAAAAGGAGAACATAAAATGGACTTAAAAAAAATAATTGCGGCTTTATCTTTTATCACAATGACAGCCGCTTTCACAGGCTGCGGCGAAAAGGAACCCTCATCGGACAGCTCGGAATCCTCATCGTCTGCACCGCAAACGGCCACTCAGGCTGAGGACGCCACCGAAGCGGAACTTGAACCGCCTACCCCTGCTGAATGCAGCGACCCTAACGCTGTCACATTTGACGACGGCGATCTCGGCTTTGCCGCAACGAAGCTTGACGACCCCGATTCGGCACAGGGCGAGCTTGAAATTGTTTCGGTCAACGGTAACTCCATGCTGAAATTTGTTGACAGCGGCACGAATTTCGCAGACGGCACGGTGCAGAAAATAAAGTTCGACGGCGCAAAAATGCTCAGTACGGAAAACCTCGAAAAAGTCCGTTCCATTGAAATGGACGTATACGCCGACGCAACCTCGGACGCCTTTGTAAACGAGGACGATGAAAACGTCAAAGCTCCCGGCTGGATAGGCGGAGGCGGCGGCGCAAGTCTCCCCAACGGCAAATGGTATGAGTTTGCCGAATGGGAGGGCGGAGAATATAACTTTGAAATGTCGGGCGCAGTTCATGTTGAACTGAAATTCCTCCTCGCTGCCGGCGGTCAATGCTGGGACGATACCATGACCGAAGCGACTTTTCAGATAATGCGCTGGGGCGCGCAGAACGAAGGCAGTCTGTATGTGGATAATATCGTGTTCAAGGACGAGGACGGCAACTCGCTGCCGATAGAAAAATCCGCAGCTTCGGAGCCTGATGAAAGCCCAACGGATGCGCCTGTTTCAGACGAAAGTTCCGAGGACGCCACTATTTCCGATGAAATGCGCAGACAAACTGCGTCCATTTCTGCTGAGTTTGAATCCAGAATTGAAGAAATTAAAAAGAAAATGGAGGAAGCTGAAAAATTTACGCTCCCTGCCGGCAACTCAGGCAGATAAAAATTAATTTTTGTGTAAATTATTATGAAACTATTGCAAAATTCTGAAAAAAATGTTATAATAAAATAAACATAAAACCTCTCCCTCTGAGGTAAAAAAGGAGAATAAAAAAATGAATTACGGACATTTCGACCTTGAAAATAAGGAATATGTTATCACAGATCCCGCAACCCCCGCGCCTTGGGCTAACTATCTCGGCGACCCCGAGTACGGCGCAATGATCTCAAACAATGCGGCAGGCTACAGCTTCGTAAAATCAGGAGCTAACGGCAGACTGCTCCGTTTCCGTTTCAACTCCGATATGGCTCTGCCCGGAAGATATATTTATATCCGTGATAATTCCGACGGCGACTACTGGTCGGCTTCATGGCAGCCTGTAGGAAAGCCGCTCGATAAATACAAGTCCGAATGCCGCCACGGTACCGCTTACACTGTTATCTCCGCCGAATATTCTGAAATAAAGTCCGAGGTGACTTACTATGTCCCCTACGGAAAAACTTATGAGGTATGGCGCGCAAAGCTCACCAATACAGGCGATAAGGAGAGAAAGCTTTCCGTTTACGGCTTCTGCGAGTTCACAAACGAAAATAACTACGAGCAGGATCAGGTGAACCTACAGTATACCCTTTTTATCACACGCACAAGCTTTGAGGAAAACAAGATACTCCAGCACATCAACGAAAACGATGGACGCGACGAATCAGGCTCAAATCACCGTGAACGCTTCTTCGGCATGGTCGGCGCTGATATTTCCGCATATAACGGCTCTCTCAGCGACTTTATCGGACCTTACAGAACCTATTCAAACCCTATCGCCGTTGAGTCGGGCAAGTGCAACAACAAGATGAACTACAACTCCAATTCATGCGGAGCTTTGCAGAGCGACATTACCCTTGCTCCCGGAGAAACGAGAGAGCTTATTTACATCGTCGGTCAGCGTGACAACGTTCAGGCAAACGCTATTCTCAACGAATATAAGGCTGAGGGAAAGGTAGATGCCGATGTCGCTGAGCTTAAGAATTTTTGGCATACTCAGCTCGATAATTTTCAGGTTGAAACGCCGTCCGCCGAGTTCAACAACATGATAAACGTCTGGAACGCTTATCAGTGCTTCATTACCTTTATCTGGTCGAGAGCAGCTTCTTTCATTTACTGCGGACTCAGAAACGGCTACGGCTATCGCGATACCGTTCAGGACATTCAGGGCATCATTCACCTCAACCCCGAAATGGCTGCGGACAAGATACGCTTTATGCTCTCCGCACAGGTTGACAACGGCGGAGGACTTCCTTTGGTTAAGTTCAACCATAATGCAGGTCACGAAAATACTCCCGACGACCCCGAATACGTCAAGGAAACAGGTCACCCCTCTTACCGTGCGGACGATGCTCTCTGGTTGTTCCCCACAATTGTTAAATATATCGGCGAAAGCGGCAACAAGGCGTTCCTCGATGAGGTCATTGTTTACGCTAACGGCGGCGAAGCTACGGTTTACGAACATCTCAAGAATGCGATAAGATTCTCTATGGAACGCCTTGGCGTTCACGATATGCCTGCTGGACTTCATGCGGACTGGAACGACTGTCTCCGTCTCGGCGCAAAGGGTGAATCGACATTTGTTGCGTTCCAGCTCTACTACGCAATGACCGTTATCAAGGATATGGCGGACTCTAAGGGCGATAAATCATACTCCGAATATATTACAGGCGTTCAGTCAAAACTCGGCGAAGCTCTTGAAAAGTGCTGGGACGAGGACAGATTTATCCGCGGCATTCGTGAGGACGGCACTATCGTAGGAGCTAAACATGACCCCGAAGCAAATATGTGGCTGAATCCTCAGTCATGGAGCATTATCTCGGGCTTTGCTTCTGCCGAACAGGCGGACAAGGCTATGAACAGCGTTCACGAGATACTGAATACCCCATACGGAGCTAAGCTCCTTGAACCGCCTTATAAGGATCACTATTTTGACGGCGCATTGATGCACATTTTCAACGATGACACCAAAGAGAACGGCGGTATTTTCTCACAGTCTCAGGGCTGGCTGATACTTGCCGAAGCTCTTATGGGTCACGGAGATCGCGCGTTTGAATACTTCAAGGAAAGCTCCCCCGCTTCAATGAATGACAAGGCTGAAATACGTGTTATGGAACCATATGTACACGGTCAGTTTACCGAGAGTAAAGCTTCGCCCTATGAGGGTCGTTCGCACGTTCATTGGCTTACGGGTACTGCTTCTACTGTTATGGTCGGCTGCGTTGAAGGTATCTGCGGCATGAGACCCGACGCTGACGGTCTGACTATAGCTCCCTCTATCCCCTCCGAATGGGACGGCTTCAAGATCTCCAAGACATTCCGAGGCAAGAAACTGAATATATCAGTGGATAACTCCGCACACGCTGAAAGCGGCGTCAAGTCAATAACTCTCAACGGAGAGCTTCTGGAGGGCAATTACGTTCCTGCGAACAAGCTTGCCGAGATCAACGAGATCAAAGTTGTGCTTGGTTAATATTTACGGATAATACAAAATGCGGAGCTAAAAAGCTCCGCTTTTGTGCGTTTGTACCAATTTGACTTATCTTTAAATTTATGCTATAAGCGGCGTGTCACTGCACGCTATGTCGCGTTAAAAAATTTTTATTGAAATTTATTTCCGCGTCTGTTGCAATTTTGCAGCTAATATGATATAATGTAAGATGCGATCGGAGGCGTGGTAATGGAAGTAATCATAGGATTAATAATTGTTATAATTATATGCAAAATTCTCGGCGTGAGCAATTTTGTCCTGATCTTAGGCGTTTTAGGACTTATCGAGCTTATAATAATCGCTATGACGCTTTTTTTCATCTACTATACGCTTCATCTTTTTTTCACCCAAAAAAGAGAGGCAAGCTTTACTAAAATTGACCTGCCGAAAAAAGGAAAATTCAAGGTCGCCTATTATATAATAGACGGCGAGGAGTACCCTTGTATCTTCCCGAAAGAATCAGGAATCGGCTCAAAGGTGTACAAAACCGACAAAATATATAAGGTCAGATTCAGCAGATCGCTGAAAAAAGTTTACGATAAATGGGCGGTAATTACCTGCGCTGTGGGACTTATGTTCAGTATTGCCGCCGCAATTATTACTCTTGGTATAATTAAGCAGCTCGGTTTATTTTTGTGAGGTGATGTTTATGGAAGAAAATATTTGCAGCTGCGGAGTTCATGAGGACATCGTTGAAAAGGTCGCAAAAGTAATGCCCGATGAAGCCGTCCTCTATGACGCTGCGGAATTACTGAAGGTTTTCGGAGACTCGACTCGTATCAGGATTATATTTGTGCTTGGACAAAGCGAGCTTTGCGTATGCGATATAGCTAAGCTTCTCGGAATGACGCAATCCGCTATATCGCATCAATTGCGGGTGCTTAAACAGGCTCGTCTCGTTAAGGCTCGCAGGAGCGGAAAGACCATTTTCTACTCCCTTTGCGATGACCACGTACAAAAAATTTTCTACTGTGCCATGGAGCATGTAATGGAGTAAAGATGAGGATTTTTGATTTTCACACGCACGCATTTTCAGAAACTATCGCACAGCGCGCAATGGCTTCTCTTCTGAACACAACAAAGCATTCCGAAGCTACACGCAGCATGAGAGCTTATACTGACGGTACGCTTTCAGACCTGAAACGGCTGATGACGGACAGCGGCGTTACCTCGGCAATGCTGCTCCCCATAGCAACAAAACCGTCTCAACAAACCACTATCAATAACTGGGCGGCAGAGATCATGGGCGGTGAGATTTTCTGCTGCGGTACAGTCCACCCCGATGCCGGGGACGCAGTCGCCGAGGTTGAACGCATAAAGTCATTGGGACTTCTGGGACTGAAATTTCATTCCGAATATCAGGGATTCCGTCCCGATGAGGAGCGTATGATGCCGATATACCGCAAGGCGGCAGAGCTTGGACTGTTCGTCGTATTTCACGGCGGCTGGGATCCGTTCGGCAAGGGAGAAATATTGGCAGTTCCCCGAAGCTTCGCAAATATTGCCGAAAAACTGCCCGAATTGAACATAGTTGCGGCGCATATGGGCGGAATGAAGCTTTTTGATGAAGTTGAGGACTGTATTGCCGGTAAATTCGGGAACATCTACCTTGATACGGGCGTTGTGGCGGACTTTATCGAACACGATCAGCTATTGAGAATTATCCGTACACACGGCGCTGATAAGATTCTGTTTGGCAGCGACGCTCCGTGGGACGACCCGAGAAAAGAAATTAAAATGATAGACTCCCTGCCGCTGACCGATGAAGAACGGCAGGCTATATACTTCAAAAATGCGGAAAAGCTCATCGGCTGAATACTTTTGAAATAAAAAGGCTGACCCTATGCGGATCAGCCTTTTTTTCTTTTTTGACGAAGATACTTAAAAAACTTCGACAGTTTTTCGGAACATTCATGCTCGCAGATACCGCCGTAAACATTCGGTTTATGATTATACGGAAAGTTAAACATATGCTGAACAGATTCTACCGAACCGCTTTTCGCATCATATGCCCCAAAGTACACATCGTCTATCCGGGAATTGATTATAGCTCCGCAGCACATGGGGCAAGGCTCTAAAGTAACATAAATAGCGCAATCTGGCAATCGCCAGCCGCCAAGCCTTCGGCAGGCTTCGTTAATAGCGGAGATCTCTGCATGTGCAAGCGCATTTTTTTCCGATTCACGGCGATTTCTGCCCTCGCCGACAATTTCGCCTGTAGTTTTTTTCACAATTACTGCTCCCACAGGTACTTCGCCGTCGTCAAAAGCCTCCTGAGCAAGCTCTAATGCACGCTTCATATAGTCCATTACAATACCGCCTTTATTGCCGCATATATTACGCAAAGTATAGCAACTGCCGAGTACGGAAACGTTTTGGCAGCTTGTACGATCCGTCCGCCAAATGTCATATCAGAAACGTAAAGCGCAAGCTTGACCCTGTGCTTTTTCAGCGACATACGGTAGAACGCAAGTCCAACAGAACCAAGTACAACCACAGCGGCCATAAATAAATTACGGATAAGCGGCATGTTGTCAGAGCTGTCAGTCTCTATGAGAGTCAACGTCATATCGTACATTCTATACATAATGTTTACTGAAACAGCGGTAAAAATCGAACCGCTGGCAAGCATTCCATAGCAGCCTACAAGCGTTATAAGGAATACCGTCGGCATCAAATGAAAGTCCTGAGTAAGAAGCGCAGCAGTAAACGATGTCATCAGCATTGCAAACGGATCGCCGAATTGCCGCAAAACAGTAAATGAAGCTCCGCAGAAAAGCAGCTGCACAATTATCGGACTTATAATAACATCGAAAACAGTATACGAAATGAACTCAAATTGATTCCATAGCGCGACATCAGCTCCGCTTGAAGCAAAAAAAGCCACCATTTCTTTACTTTCCGTAGAATACGCAGACGGAACGCTTGTTGCAACACATACTAAAAAAGCAAGTGAGATCGCTCCCACAAGAGCAGAGGTATTGTTCATTTTTCCCATAACCTCCGCCTTGAACGGAACTTTGAACTTAAAATGGAGATACAGCATTGGGATAACGGGCTTCAGTATTCCGAGAATAACAAGCGTCAGTGCGACCTCATGGCAGCCGCCGTATATTATCGCGGTCGAAAAATTTGTATGTATGTTCAGACCTGCAAATCCCAGAAGCGATACAATGATTTTAGAAACGAGGTCGTCAAAAACTATCCACATAAGGGACGCTATACCCAATGTAAAGAAAATATTGGCAAGAACTTTTTTTTCGGTATACTCCAAAGAATTGTCAATAAACCCCCTGCCGTCCACGTAAATGCTTTCGCGCTCGTTTTTTTCAAATTTAAAAGCGTATGTATTATCTCTGCGTTTGCGCCAACTACGGAATTTTTCATTATATTCGTCATTCTGAGTTGAATAGTCAAATTCGTCAATTACATTAATTATGCCTTTTTTATTGGTTTTCTCATCGATCAAGTCATCGCCCCCATTCGGCAGAACATTTTACTTGATGGTATATTATACTCGCCGCTATTGCAAAATATCCAGTAATGCCGACATATAATCCGTCTGTCTGCGTCATCCTCCTCGCCATACAACAAGTATGCTTTCGTCGTCTTCCTTGACATACGAATTTTCTGTTCAGCATTCTTTGGACATTTTACAATAGGCGAATATACAACATTCCATTATAATATTTTATCATATTTTTAACGTTTTTATGTTATTATTTGCAGAATTTGCAATTAATTTTTGGTGAATTTAAACACATATATAACTATATCGTAAACATGCGACTTGCCGCTCTCTCAAGTGCGTGAGTATTATCGAAATAATATTTATAGCAAACGACAAAATGTTTTGGCGTTTGCTATTTGCCGACTCGCACGCAGCGAACGTAAGTGAACGAATGTGCGAGGCAATTAAGATCAAAATTATAGTGAACTTCAAATTTATTTTGAAGTTCACTATAATTATACTAAAAAGAGCCGTACCCGAAAGTACGACTCTCTTGATTAAGTAATATAAAATTACTTGATTTCGATTGTAGCGCCTGCTGCCTCGAACTTTTCCTTAAGCTCGTTAGCCTCAGCCTCGGAAACGCCCTCCTTGATAGCCTTAGGAGCGGACTCAACAACTTCCTTAGCCTCCTTAAGTCCAAGACCAAGAGCTTCCTTAGCGCACTTGATAACAGCCATCTTAGCATCGCCGAAGGATGTAAGAACTACGTCGAACTCTGTCTTAGCAGCCTCAGCAGCGCCTGCACCGCCTGCAGCGGGAGCAGCAGCTACCATTGCTGTTACGCCGAACTCCTCCTGAATTGCCTCTACAAGCTCAGCAAGCTCGAGAACGGAAAGAGTCTTGATTTCTTCTACAAAATTAGTGATCTTCTCTGAAGCCATGATAATAATCTCCTTTATAACAATTTTAGCCGAATACGGCAAGTTTTTTAAGCTGACATCGAAAAACAATTAGCGAAATCAGGCAGCTTCCTCTGACTTCTTGTCTGCAACCGCCTTGATAACAGCTGCGAGCTTCTGCATGGGACCCTGGAGAGAGCCAACCAGCTGAGCGAGCAGAACGTCCTTTGAAGGGATCTTGGAAAGAGCGATAACTCCTGCCTGATCGTAAACCTCACCCTCAACGTAGCCTGCCTTAAGATTGAACTTTTCGTCGCCTGCCTTCTCAGCAAACTTACCGAGAATACGAGCGGGAGCAGTCTGATCGTCGTTTGAGAGAGCGATAGCGGTAGTTCCGTTAAGAACCTCGTCGAATCCCTCAATACCGCAGTTTTTGAAAGCACGGAGAAGCATTGTGTTCTTCTCAACGAAGTAATTAACGCCTGCCTCACGAAGCTCCTTTCTGAGCTTGGTGTCTTCCTCAACGGTAATGCCCTTATAGTCAACGAGAACGCCTGATACGGAATTCTTGATGAGGTCTGTGAGCTGCTCAACCTTAGCCTTCTTGGCTTCGAGAACTGCATTGCTTGGCATGTGTATTCACCTCCGAATTATTTTTATCGTATTCGGAGCAATAAAAAAGTCCTTTACCGACAGCACGGAAAAGGACAATGATAATTCTATCAATTGCACTCCTCGGCGGGACTTATCAGCCTTGCGGCGCTGCCTGCTGTCTTTAGAATACGATATTTGCTGAAATCAGCTTTTTTATTATATCACATCTTCAAGGGCTTGTCAAGGGTTTTTTGAAATTTTTTCTCGATAATCAATTTTTAATGTATTCACCCTTGCTATTTTACGGCAAACGTGGTATAATAAGGTTAATTTAATTGAATTGAGGAATTTTTATGAGGCTGCTTGCTATTGACGGAAACAGTATCCTGAACCGCGCATTTTACGGTATAAGGCTGCTTTCCAATAAAAAAGGTTTGTTTACCAACGCTGTTTTCGGATTTATGAATATATATCTGAAAAATTTTAACGAAGTACGTCCGGACTCCGTTGCTGTTGCATTCGACCTCAGATCGCCTACATTCCGCCATAAAGCGGCGGCATATTACAAGGCTAACCGCAAAGGAATGCCCCCCGAGCTTGCTCAGCAGCTCCCGATAATAAAGGAACTGCTTACGCTTATGGGGATTCGTGTGGTCGAGTGCGAGGGCTATGAGGCTGACGATATTCTCGGTACGCTGTCAAAGCTATGTACTGACAACGGCGACCAATGCTTTATTCTGACAGGAGACCGTGACAGCTTACAGCTCGCCGATGAAAACGTGACCGTTCTGCTTGCGACCAATAAGGAAACCGTTCACTACACTCCCGAGCGGTTTATTGAGGACTACGGATTTGAGCCCATTCGCCTTATCGACTTGAAAGCGCTTATGGGCGACAGCTCCGACAATATTCCGGGTGTTGCCGGAATAGGCGAAAAAACGGCGTCCTCTCTTATCAAGGAATACGGTACGGTCGAGAATCTTTATGAAAAATATGCCGACTCCTCGCTGACAAAAGGCGTTAAGGCGAAGCTTGAAAAAGGCGCTGAATCGGCAAAGGAAAGCAAATGGCTGGCTACTATAGTCCGTGACGCTCCAATTGAAACGAAGCCTGAATCATACAAACTGAATACGCCCGATACGGCAGGCATAAGCAGGCTTCTTACCGAGCTTGAAATGTACAAGCTTTTGGATAAGCTCAATATATCGTCGTCTGCGGCGGAAAATGCTCCCGAGGTCAAGGTCGATGAATATGCTGCGATAGAACTTACTGAAAACAATCTTACAACTGAGATAATTGACAAATTTGAAAACGTATGCTATTTATTTGACGGCGAAAAGCTGAGCGTTATTGACGGTTCGACGGTGTATACCTCCGACTCGGAGGAGCTTATACTGCGCTTTTTGGCTTCGGACTGCGAAAAGGTCACCACCGGAGCAAAACCGCATTATCGCTGGGCAATGGCACGAGGCGGAAATCTGCGTAACTTGAAAACAGACTGCGAGATCTGCGGATATTTGCTGAACACATCTGCAACAGATTACACAACGGAAAAGCTCTGCGGAGAATACGGCGTTCATTTTTACGCTGAAAACGGCGAATATGCAGAACTTGCGTCCCTTGGCGGACTTGCGAAAAAGCTCCGTCAAACCGTTGAAAACGAAGGCATGACTCCGCTTCTGGACAACATAGAAATGCCGCTGACGGAGGTTCTTGCGTCAATGGAGCATGTCGGAGTAGGCATTACCAAGGACGGCGTTCGGGAATTTGGTAAATATCTTTCTGAAATGATCGAAGAAACTCAGCAGATGATCTTTGACGACGCAGGTCACGAGTTCAACATTTCTTCTCCGAAACAACTGGGTACGGTGCTTTTCGAGGAACTCGGACTCCCTGCGAAAAAGAAAACAAAGAGCGGATATTCGACCAATGCCGAGGTTCTGGAAGAACTGAGAAACCTTTCGCCTATCGTTGACAACGTGCTAAAATACAGACAGTATACAAAGTTGAACTCCACCTATGTCACGGGACTGCTTGAAAAGGTCGCAGAGGACGGCAGAATACACACCTGTTTCCGTCAGACTGAAACTCGCACGGGCAGAATTTCCTCCACCGAACCGAATTTGCAGAATATCCCCGTCCGCACGGAGCTTGGTTCGGAAATGCGCAAATTTTTTATCGCAGATACGGGAAAAGTGCTTATAGATGCGGATTACAGCCAAATCGAACTGCGCGTCATGGCGCATTTATGCGGTGACGAAAACATGATCTCGGCGTTCACATCGGGAGAGGATATCCACACCTCCACAGCCGCACAGGTTTTTGATATGCCGTCCATAATGGTTACTCCAGAGATGCGAAGCGCCGCAAAAGCCGTTAATTTCGGAATAATCTACGGTATCGGGCCGTTTTCGCTGTCAAAGGACATAGGAACTTCCGTTGCAAAGGCTAAAAAGTATATTTCGGATTATCTTGCTAAGTACCCGAAAGTAAAAAGATTCATGGACGATACTGTTGACAACGCTATGAAAACAGGCGTAGTCACAACTATGTTCGGACGTAAACGAATTATCCCCGAACTGCTGTCCTCGAATAAAGTTCTTCAGGCAACGGGTAAGAGGATCGCCATGAACACCCCTGTTCAGGGAACTGCCGCCGACCTTATTAAAATTGCGATGATAAGCGTATATCGCCGTTTAAAGGCGGAAAAGCTCGACGCTGAACTTATATTGCAGATTCACGATGAACTTATAATAGAAGCGGACGCTTCATGTGCCGATCGCTGTGCCGAATTGTTGAAAGAGGAAATGCTGAATGTTTATGAAATGAAAGCTCCGCTGTCGGCTGACGTACACATCGGTCAAAGCTGGTATGAAGCAAAGGGCTAATTCCATAGTACAATATTGCTAAAAATATATTGAAAGCCGAGGTCTATACCGTGCGTATATTGTGTGAGGGCTGCGGAAAGAAAATCAACGCCAATGAAAGCAGCTGTCCATTTTGCGGATATGTGCTGTACAAAAGCGTTTTTGGTAATATTTCAGCGGAAATCGAATCTGAACTTCAAAATATTTCAGAATCCGAACTCGATAAAGTAAGGAAAGAAATGCAGGATTCAGAAGCAAAAATGTCTTTTCACGAGTTTCGTGAATATGCCAAAAAGGAAGCCGGTATTTTGCCGCCGATCCTGCCTAAAAGCAGAGTGATGTATGAAACGCTTTTACACAGGGCGTACAAAAATTATCTGCGCAACTTCGGGAAATGAGGGCTGTATATGCAATTTTTTCGAGCCGAAAAAAACACTCCGACCGAGATTTTCAGACAGCTTTCGGAACTTGATAAACTGTGCGTCGGGGCAGACGGCTGGTCGGCTGATTCGTTTATATCAGAAACCGCACGGGAAAGCGGCATAGTGCTTTATGCGGCTGAAAATATGCGGATAGCGGGTCTTATCTGCGGATGCTTCGGCGCAGATCAGTCGGACATCACAAGCGTTGCGGTCGCACCCGAGTACAGGAGACAAGGTATTGCAAATGATCTGATCAATGAATTTATAAGCCTCCTGCCAAATATGACCGAAAGTATTTTTTTAGAGGTCAGAGAGTCAAATTCGGCGGCGATCGCTCTGTACAGAAAAAACGGATTTGAGCAAGTATCAATAAGAAAAAGATTTTACTCAGCTCCAGATGAAAATGCTCTAATAATGAGAAAAGATTTAAATAAAGAAGGTTAAAAATGCTGATCTTAGGAATTGAAAGCTCCTGCGATGAAACTGCGGCAAGCGTCTGCGAGGACTTTCGCACGATAAAATCATCTGTTGTTTCAACGCAGATAGAGGAGCATAAAAAATATGGCGGCGTTGTTCCCGAAATTGCTTCACGCCGTCATTGCGAGAATATTTTGCAGGTCACAAGGCAGGCTCTTGACGAGGCGGATGTGACTCTGAACGATCTTGACGGAATTGCCGTGACTTATGCCCCGGGACTTATAGGCGCTCTGCTGGTTGGCGTTAATTTCGCAAAATCCCTTGCGTTCGCCGCGGAAAAACCGCTTATTCCCGTTCACCATATCGCAGGGCATATTGCGGCGAATTACCTCTGCCACAAGGAGCTTGAGCCGCCTTATCTCTGTATGGTGGCAAGCGGTGCGCACAGTCACCTTATCGAGGTGCTGAGCTACACAAAATTCCGCGTGATAGGCAGGACACGCGACGATGCGGCAGGAGAATGCTTCGACAAATGCGCTCGGGCAATGGGATTTCCGTATCCGGGCGGAGTCCACATTGACAGGAATGCTCAAAACGGCGATCCTACGTCATTTAAGCTGCCTCATCCTGCTGTTGCCGGTACAGAATTCGATTTTAGCTTTTCCGGACTTAAGACTTCTGTCATTAATATGCTTCACCACGCAGACCAAAAAGGTGAAGCCATTAACAAAAACGATCTGTCGGCAAGCATTCAGTCAACTATTTCTGAAATAATCACCGAAAAAACAATTCGTGCCGCCGAGCATTACGGATACAGTAAAATTGCTCTGGCAGGCGGCGTTTCGGCAAATTCAGGAGTTCGTGCCGCACTGTCGGCGGCATGCGGCGAACGTGGATTTGATTTCTATATGCCGAAGCTTGAACTATGCGGAGACAACGGGGCTATGATCGCATGTCAGGGAAGCTATAACTTTGCTGCCGGAATTACTGCCGATGAAAGTCTTAATGCTGTCGCTACTATGTCATTGGATAATATATAAATATTTTAATGTATTACAGGAGAAAAAAATGAAAAAAATTTTATCATCGCTTATTGCGGCTTCGCTTGTCATGGGACTTTGTTCCTGCTCTGAAAAATCGACTTCTGAAAGCGAAAGTTCCTCACGAATCAGCACAGCCCCTCTTGACGCCGAACTCATAGGCACTTGGATGAACGACCTTAACGGCTACAAATTCGGCGAAAACCGAAAAGTCAGCCTTGTTGTAGACTATTCCGAGAGCGCGCATTTCACCGCAGACGGCGCATTTCAGACAATGAACGCTCTTATCCCAAAGGAAAACGTGGATTATGACGGAAATCGAATATACGTAACAAATACAGCTTACAGCGAGGAATACAGCGAAGATCTGACCTCTGTCCTGATAGATATGGTTCGTCTGGACGAGGATAATACGGAAACTTTCGACGGACATTACCACATTCTGGGCGGCGTTGCTACTGACGTTCTGGCTGAACAGCTTGGATTTGCTCCCGAAAAATTCTATTTCGAGGCTGATGTTGAGGGAGAAAAGCTTATCATTTATATGACAGACTGCTTCGATTACGAAACTATAGACGGAAAAATCGACATTTTCAGCGATCTGCTGAATTATAAGGACGAATCGGCGGACGCTTTATCCTATAAGTATACAATAGATAACGATACCTTGACCATGACGCTTCAAGGCATTGATAATGTTGCCCCCGAAGTTTACCACAAAGTCGAGGACTGATAGAAACGTTCAACAACCTAAAAATCCCGTCTTTTTTTGCCAAAAGAATTATTTTTTAAACTCTCTGCTATCAACACACAGCTCATTATTATGAGCATTACCGATGGAATGGGCGAAGTTTCACGATAAAGCCTGCCTGTTACGGCGAACACGTCCACCGCATCGTTGGAAATAATGAGCGGCATGAGCAAACGGCATATCACTCCGCTCAGAACAGCTGCGGCGATTCTTATGATCACGAGCGGCAAAACGGAAAGATTTCCTCTAAATATAGCTGAGATCTGTAAAAACACGCACACTCCGCCGAAGGAAATGAGCGCTGAGACTACGGGCAGACTTGCTGATATTCCCGAAATCGCTGTTACGTCAAGAGCCGCACAAAGCACAGGTTCTCCTACTCCAACAGGCAAAAGCTCCGCTATTATCGGCAATATATTGTAGGTTCGGAGCATTTCCGAAAATACAGCGAAAATTACGATGCACAGACAGACCTCAAGCATCGACCGTCCCGAAGATACGATGCAGTCGTTTAAAACACCGAAACTTACCGCTGTTTTGGGCGTTGATCCCGTTGTCTGACAGTTCTTTAACAAATATCTTGACAACAACACCGCAAGTATCAGGTCAGCCAAAATATTTGACAGCAGGATAACTCCCCCGACTGCCGCAGATGACGCAGCACAGCCGAAAACAAACGCCGCCCCCGAGCCGAAGCACAATCCGCTCAATACCTCCGCTCCCCTTCTGGAGATCCTGCCCTCCATATACACTGAGTATATCATTTTAGCGCCCACAGGATAACCCGCTATCAGAGAGAAAAGAAGTATTCCTCCAAGTTCGCCGTTTATTCCGAAAAACAGCCTTGAAACAGGTCTTATGAATCTCCCCGCACGGGAGATCATACCGCTTTTCATAAGTATAGCCGAAGCGGTCATCATTGCGTAAAGAGAAGGGATAATTACGAAGATACAGCGGTTTATCCCCTCCGCCGCCGCTTCCTTTACGGAAAAAGGAAATAAAAGACAAAATGCACAAAAGCTTGCAGTAAAAATTACTGCGAGTATTTTTTTTGCTTTTTTCATATCATCACCCTCTTAATCATATTATAGAAAGACAAGTAATAGACCTCATCGGAAACTAACGTGTGCCGTTTGCCAAAAGATTTTAGCGATAGGCTAGGATGACGACAACGGCGGGCTGACGCCCTCCTAGGAGGAAGACGACGCATATCGCTAAAAGATCATGACAGGCGGTATGCGGTAGTTTCCGAGGAGGTCTAATATGCGGAGGAGAAAACATGTTTGAAAAATTAACAAATAAAGCCAAGGAAGCGTTGTTCCTTGAAACGGGACTTCATCTTGTGGGAAATCGGGAACTAATGGTGGAAAACTGCGGACGTATCGAGGAATGCAGCGAAGTTTTCATGTCTCTTGCCTGCGGCAGACTTCTTATACAAATATGGGGCAGCGATCTGCGCGCTTCCGATTACTGTACGGGAGGACTTGTGATTCGTGGGAAAATTTCCCGAATAGAGATCGAAGAAAGGAGAAAATCATGAAGAACCAATTTCGGGGATGCGTGAAAATAAACGTCCATGGGAAACGCCTGTACCACTTTATAAATGCGCTCCATGCACGCAGAATAGCCATTTTTAAGCAGTATACCAAGGGCGGCACGCTATCCGCAGAAATATACCGTTCAGAACTTCCGACTATAAAAGAGATCGCAGAAAGCTACAATTTGGAATTAACATCCTTTGAGTACGACACAATTTCAAAAGAGGTGATAAACCGCCGCAAGCGTTTCGGGCTTATACTGGGCGTAATATTGATTCTCGGCGCATCACTTTATTTTTCAAGCGTGATAGTAACTATTGACATTCAAGGCAACGAGACAGTCAGCGACGCCGTGATTCTGTCGGCTTTATCGGAGATCGGCATAGAGGAGGGTTCTCAATTCGGACAGATAAACTATGTCTGGAGCGAAAACCAACTGCGGCTTATGGTGGATAAGCTTGCATGGGTGGGAATGCACCGCACAGGTCACCGACTTGTTGTCGAGGTCACAGAACTTGCGGAAAAACCCGATATGCTCAACGAAAGGCTGCCTTGCAACGTTTTAGCTGCGCATGATGCGGAGATCGTCGATATATCGGTGCTTGACGGGCAGCTCATGCACATGATCGGCGACTACGTTTTTGCAGGAGATATGCTTATAAACGGCGTAACGTCCGATCAGACTAACCATATCGTACTCCACCATGCTATGGGCGAGATCATAGGAATTTATAAAGAATCCGCCGAATTTCATGGGGAGTTTACGCAAAAACGGCTGACTTCCACCGGCAAGACCGACAAACGCAGGACGCTGAGACTGTTCAGTATGGAAATTCCGCTGTATTTCGGGAAAAACCGCTATGAATACGCTGAAGCTTCATTTACCGAAAAGCCGCTTTCCCTATTCGGCAAAAAGCTTCCTATAAGCCTTAAAACCGCAAAATACAGCGAATTAAAGCGCACAGAAGAAGAAATCGACGAGGAATCCCTGAAAGCCGAGCTTATGGAAAAAGTATTTTTGTACGAAAAAAACTTTCTGTCCGACTGTGAGATACTGGAGCGAAATATTACGGAAAGTAAAAACGCAGATACCCTCACTCTCAGCGTGACCTACAAGCTGAAAGGCGATATCTGCGTTCAAAAAGAAATATTAGTCAAGTAAAAAAATGTTAAAGTATTTATTTATCAGAGCCTTCGATTATTCCTCCGAGAATGGTATTGTTCCATGTCATACTCGTCCTGTTGAGTATTCCGTAGCCGTCCTTGCCTTTTGACACATTGTTATCCCATACAAAGCACTTGATACCACGAGCCTTCGCCGCTGAAATGTAATAGCGGTAATATTCGGCTCTTGTGGAGTCATCGGCAATTCCAACGCAGCCAAACTCATCAATGATAACGGGAACGCCCCTATCCGAAAACTTCTTTTTCATGGAATCGAATTTAGCGTCAAGCTCCGATTTTTCAGCGTCACCGAACGTCGTGCTTTCGCCTGAGGAGAATTTCCAAGGAGCGTAATAATGAAGCGAAACAATAAGATGATCGTCGTTCGGCACGATAATATCGTTCATGGACACTTCTTCCGCACATGCGCCGTAGGCTGTCACTATCAAAGAACGTTCGGCGTTGTTTCCTCCGCTTGCACGGACCATATCTACAAAATCCTGCAAATATCGGTTTACAACAGCTCTTTCAGCGGCAGTTCCGCCCATCCACTCGTTATCGCTTCCGACAGTACGGGGTTCGTTCATGCCTTCTAAAATCAGTCTGTCGCCGTAATCCTTGAAACGAGCCGCAACCTGCTCCCAGATTTTTTTCAGCTTAGCGCTGTCCCCTGCATACTCTGCCTCGGTGGGTTCAAACCAAATATAATCGTCATGGTGCATATTCAAAATTACATACATGTCGTTGTTATAGGCGTAGTCAACGACCTCCTGCACACGGTCGAGCCACTCGGACTGAATAGTATCTCCGTCCATATGCTCGCCCCATGTCACAGGTATACGGATAGCGTTGAAGCCTGCATCTTTGACCGACTTTATCAGTTCTTCGGTAGTTTTAGGATTGCCCCAGCCTGTTTCCGTGGCAATTCCCGTTTTGTTCGTGTCGTAGCTTTCAAGGCTGTTGCCAAGATTCCAACCGACCTTAATATCCTTAACTATTTCGGAGGATTCACGGAACCCTGCCGATTCAACAGACGGCTTATCGTCCGTTTTTTCGGAAACTGCCTGAACAGTCGATCCGCCGAGACTGTACTTGACCGTAACTGAATCGAGAGTTGCCGACGGCTGTTCGCTCCACCAATATCCAAGCACAAGCTCACCGTCCTCTGCTGCGTAATTTTTCGCCTGCGCGTCAACTATCCAAGTCAAGGAAATGCTTGAACTATCGGTAAATGACACAACGTCCGCCGACTGATAGTAACCGAGCGTTGATTCATAACCGAATGCTCCAGTAAACTTGCCAAATCCGCCTGCTGCGCTTATATTATATGTGACCGCCTGCGGCACAGCTCCCTCGGGGAGAAAATCGGTCTTTACACGAACGGTATTATCCGAATCGTTATATCCCACGGATTTTCCCACGTCCTGAGAAACCGTTCCATCGCAGGGAATGTCCCTTGTACGTGTCAAATTACAGATAACGCTTTCGATACGTACACTTGAAGCGTTTCCCCACCAGTAGCCGAAAAGCAGTTCGCCCGACGGTGAGATGAAATCGGAGACATCACCGGGAACATTCCATGTTATCTCGCCGTATGTTCCCTCTGTTGGCGCGGTGAAGTTTTCCGACTGATACCAGCCCTCGTCAGTAGCGGCGGCACAGTCTGAGGTTACGGAAATTCCGCAGCCGCCCTTAAATTCGCCGATATTTGAATCGTCGCCGGAGTATATAACGAATGTAAAGGAGCTTACCTTGTCCCCCTCCTGCATAAAATCGGCAAGAGAAAGCTTGATAGTATTGCTGCCCTCAGTTTTTTCTATCGTTGTATCAACAGTCTGCTGAATGCCGAGAGAAGCCGTTACCGTTTCGGTAGGACTGATATGCTCGGTCATCGGTTCGGTTTCGGGAACGGTCGCTTCCTCTGCCGAAGTTTCGGAACTTTCAGAATCCTGAGAGCTTTCCGAACTTTCCGAGCTTTCGGAACTTCCGGACGCGCTTTCCTTGCCGCTGCATGAAGTCATTCCTGCCAATAAAACGGCGGATAAAATGATCGCTAAACTTTTTTTCATAAAAAAACCTCTTTTATAGCTGCGCATATTAAATATATAACTGATTATAGCACATTTTTAAATGATTTGCAAGCATATCTACAAGCTTAAATAAGCAAATTATCTGCGAATTGATTTTAATTTTTGCCGTAAGCTTATACATCATTCTGTTTAAACTTCTGTCATAACTCGCTGCCTATAACTTTAAAATTGATTTTTACAGATTTTTTACTAAAACGCGTGACAAATTCTGCAAAATATGTTATAATATATTTGGTCGATTTCATTAGTCGGCTAATTCTTTCGATCGGAGCGATTTTTATGTCTAAGAAAACATTCTACATCACTACACCTATCTATTATCCGTCGGGCAATCCCCACATAGGTCACTGCTATACTACGGTTGCCTGCGACTCTATTGCCCGTTTTAAGCGAATGCAGGGCTATGACGTAATGTTCCTTACAGGTACGGACGAGCATGGTCTGAAAATTGAACAAAAGGCTGCCGAAAAGGGCGTTACTCCCAAGCAGTTCGTTGATGAGATCGTTGAAAAGTTTAAGGCTCTCTGGAGCTACATGAATATCGACTATGACCGCTATATCAGGACTACCGACAGCTATCATATCGAAACGGTACAGAAAATCTTCAAGGCTCTTTACGACAAGGGCTTCATATACAAGGGCGAGTATTCAGGCAAATACTGCACTCCCTGCGAAAGCTTCTGGACGGATTCGCAGCTTGACGAAAACGGCTGCTGCCCCGAATGCCACCGTCCCGTTGCATTTGCCAAGGAGGAGTCTTACTTTTTCAAGATGTCGCCATTTGCGGAGCGTATCGAAAAACTTCTGACAGAAACCGATTATCTTCGTCCAAAGACACGTGCGACAGAGCTTGTAAACAATTTTATCAAGCCGGGTCTCGAAGATCTGTGTGTATCCCGAACCACGTTCAAATGGGGTATTCCCGTAACGTTTGACGAGGGTCATGTGGTGTACGTGTGGATCGACGCTCTTTCAAACTATATTTCCGCACTCGGCTTTATGAACGACGCTTACAGCGACTACGATAACTACTGGCCTGCGGACGTTCATATGGTCGCAAAGGACATTATGCGTTTCCATGCGATAATCTGGCCTGCTATACTCATGGCTCTCGATATTCCGCTGCCTAAGCATTTAGCTGTCCACGGCTGGATCACATTCAACGGCGAAAAAATGAGCAAGTCTCTCGGAAACGTTGTAGACCCGTTCGTCCTCGGCGAACGCTACGGCTGCGACGCTATCCGCTATCACATTCTTCGTGAAATGGCGCTCGGCGCTGACAGCTCATTCTCCAATGAAATAATGATAAACCGCATTAACTCCGACCTCGCCAACGGTTTCGGAAACCTTGTTTCACGTACTGTCGCAATGGCGGACAAGTATTTCGGCGGAACTCTGCCCACAGACCGTGAGGCAGCTCCCATTGACGACGACTTCAAGGCTGTCGTTCTCAAAGCCGTTTCGGAAGTTGAAGCCGCTATGGACGAGACTAAAATAAAGCAGGCGCTTGAAGAAATTTTCAAGGCTGTTGACCGTGCAAACAAATATATAGACGAAACTGAACCGTGGAAGCTGGGTAAGGACGAATCCCAAAAGGCACGTCTCGCCGCTGTTCTGTACAACCTGCTGGACGGCATCAGAATAATGTCCACTCTGCTCAGTCCCTTTATGCCCTCTACAATGCCAAAGGTATGGGAGCAGATAGGAGCTTCCGAAGCTGACGTAACATACGACAAGCTCTCCGTATTCGGAGTTCTTCCCGAAAACGTGACGGTCCACAAAGGCGAGATACTTTTCCCGAGAATTGACGTTGAAAAGGAGATCGAGGAGCTTAACGGCATTATCAAAAAGAACATGGAAGCTGCTCAGGCTAATCTTTCCGCAGAGGAAAGGGGCGAAGCTCCTGCTGAAAAAACCGAGCTTGCTCCTGAAATTTCCATTGACGATTTTGCAAAGGTCGAGTTGAGATGCGCAAAGATACTTTCAGCCGAAAAGGTCAAGAAATCCGACAAGCTTCTGTGCTTGCAGCTTGACGACGGCATGGGCGGACGTCAGGTAGTGTCGGGAATTGCTCAGTACTATACTCCCGAGGAACTGGTCGGCAAAAAGGTTCAGCTTGTGGCTAATCTGAAGCCTGTAAAGCTCAGAGGAGTTGATAGCTGCGGCATGATCTGCGCCGCCGATACTCCCAATGGAGTAAAGGTTCTTTTCCTTGACGATTCTATCCCCTGCGGAGCTAAAATAAGATGATCCGAACATGTTAGTTTCCGAGGGTGTCTAATGAAGATCACAAAAATCACAAAGAACAAAAAGAAATATCTGTCTCTGCTGCTGTTGGCAGACGAACAGGAGGATATGATAGACCGTTATCTTGACCGCGGAACGATGTTCGTACTGGATAATGACGGAGTAAAAAGCGAATGCGTAGTTACTGACGAGGGCGGCGGTGTTTTGGAAATAAAAAATATTGCGACAGCTCCGGAATGTCAGGGTCTCGGCTACGGCAGACTTCTTATCGAATATATTGCGGACAAATATAAAAACGATTTCTCTGTCCTACAGGTCGGAACGGGCGACAGTCCGCTGACTATCCCCTTTTATGAAAAATGCGGATTTGTCCGCACTCATGCTGTCGAAAATTTTTTCACCGACAATTATGACCACCCTATATATGAATGCGGAGTTCTGCTCAAAGATATGATCTATCTTCAAAGAAAACTGCATTAAAAAATCCCCCTTTGGAACGTACATCCAAAGGGGGATCATATTTATTTTATACTCGCCTCTATTGCAATTTAAGTCGCGGATATAAATTGAGTTTCAAAATATCAGCGAACTTTGTGAGCGGTCGCATGAACTGTCTGCGGCGACTCGCCGCTAAAATCATATATCGAGCTGTAATACTTCCTTGTCCGAAACTTTTACGCTCCGATTACATTACGATTTTAATTAGTCCTGTCCGTAAAGCGTAGTAAGGCGTGTAAGATAGTCGTATCTATCCTTAGCGTTAGCAACAGCCTGATCGAAGAGCTTCTCAGCGCGCTCGGGGTTGGAACGAGCAAGTGAGTTGTAACGAACCTCGCCCATAAGGAAGTTCTTGTACTCGTCTGTGTTGGGAGCCTTGGAATCGAGAGTGAAGGGATTCTTGCCCTGCTCCTTAAGAGTAGGATTGTATCTGTAAAGATGCCAGTAACCTGCCTCTACAGCCTTCTTCTCCTCAGCCTGAGCCGTAGCCATACCTGTCTTGATACCGTGATTGATACAAGGAGCGTATGCAATTACGATAGAAGGACCGTCGTATGCCTCAGCCTCGGCAAACGCCTTGATACACTGATTCATGTTTGCGCCCATTGCAACGTGCGCAACATAAACGTAGCCGTAGCTCATTGCAATACCTGCAAGATCCTTCTTCTTCATTACCTTACCGGCAGCAGCAAACTGTGCGATCGCGCCTGTAGGTGTGGACTTGGAAGCCTGTCCGCCTGTATTTGAATAAACCTCTGTATCGAATACGAGGATATTAACGTTCTTGCCGGAAGCGATAACGTGATCGAGACCTCCGAAACCGATGTCGTATGCCCAGCCGTCGCCGCCGAAGATCCACTGAGACTTCTTAGAGAGGTACAGCTTCTCGGCAAGGATAGCCTTAGCGTCATCGCAGCCGCAAGCTTCGAGAGCAGCAACAAGCTTATCCGTAGCAACAGCATTTGCCGCGCCGTCGTTGTATGTTGCGAAATACTCAGCGATAGCTTCCTTTACCTCGGGCTTCTCAGCCTTAGCTTCAAGAGCCTTGACCTTGTCTGTAACTCTCTTTCTCAGAGTTTCCTGAGCAAGGTACATACCGTAACCGAACTCAGCATTATCCTCAAAGAGCGAGTTGCTCCATGCCGGACCTCTGCCCTGCTTGTTTACAGTATAAGGAGTCGAAGGTGCGGAACCGCCCCAGATAGACGAACATCCTGTAGCGTTTGCGATCATCATTCTGTCGCCGAAGAGCTGTGTTACGAGCTTAGCGTAAGGAGTTTCACCGCAGCCTGCACATGCGCCTGAGAATTCGAGGAGAGGCTGTCTGAACTGTGAACCCTTGACCGTGTCAGCCTTGAACTTAGCTGCAACCTCGGGCTTTTCATCAATAGTTACGCCGTAGTTGAATACTTCCTGCTGATCCATCTGAGAAGCGATAGGCTCCATAACGAGCGCTTTCTCCTTGGCAGGACAAACGTTAGCGCAGACGCCGCAGCCTGTACAGTCAAGAGTTGAAACAGTCATTACGAACTTAAGATCGCCGATAGCGGGCTTGAAGTCAAGGGACTTAACGGCAGCCGGAGCAGCCTCGACCTCAGCCGGAGTCATAGCTACGGGACGAATTACAGCGTGAGGACAAACGTATGCGCACTGGTTACACTGGATACAATTCTCGGGAAGCCATGCAGGTACCTTAACGGCGATACCGCGCTTCTCGAAAGCGGCTGAACCCTGTGGGAATGTGCCGTCAGCCATATCTACGAATGCTGAAACGGGGAGCTTGTCGCCCTTCTGAGCATTGCAGGGGATCTGAATGTTGTTTACGTAGTCCTGAAGCTCCTTGTTCTCGCAGGAAACGGCAGCCATACCCATCTGAGTATCGGGAGCGTCAGCCCATGCGGCAGGAACATCTATCTTAACGATATTCTGGTGACCTGCGTCGATAGCCTTCCAGTTCTTCTCAACAACGTCCTGACCCTTCTTGCTGTAGGAAGCTTCAGCAGCCGCCTTCATGTAGCCGAGAGCGTCCTCGAAAGGAATGATGTTTGCAAGCTTGAAGAATGCAGACTGGAGTATAGTATTGATACGAGTTCCCATGCCTGTTTCTTCACCGAGCTTAACGCCGTTGATCGTATAGAAATTGATATTGTTCTGTGCGATATATCTCTTTACCTGTCCGGGGAGGTTAGCCTCGAGACCTTCCATATCCCAGATAGTATTGAGGAGGAAAGTACCGCCGGGCTTGATGTCGGAAACCATATCGTACTTGTCGATATAGCTCTGATTGTGACATGCTACGAAGTCTGCCTTATTAATAAGGTATGTAGACTTGATAGGAGTCTTGCCGAAGCGGAGGTGAGAGATCGTTACGCCGCCGGATTTCTTTGAATCGTATGCAAAGTAAGCCTGCGCATAAAGATCCGTGTGGTCGCCGATAATCTTGATGGAGTTCTTGTTAGCGCCGACGGTACCGTCAGAGCCGAGACCCCAGAACTTGCAGGCTGTTGTGCCGGCAGGAGCGGAATCGGGATTCTCCTCGAGAGGAAGCGAAAGGTTTGTAACGTCGTCCTCGATACCGATAGTAAAGCGGGGCTTGTCCGTATTCTTGAATACAGCAACGATCTGAGCAGGAACGGTATCCTTTGAGCCGAGACCGTAACGTCCTGTAAATACGGGAATGTAGTTGAACTTAGTTCCCTTAAGAGCAGCTACTACATCAAGATAGAGAGGCTCGCCCAGTGAACCGGGTTCTTTTGTTCTGTCGAGAACAGAGATCCTCTTTACGCTGTCGGGAATAACTTCAACGAGCTTTTCAGCAACGAAAGGTCTGTAAAGACGAACCTTAACAAGACCGTACTTGCCGCCCTGAGCGTTGAGGTAATCAATAGTTTCCTCGATAGTCTCGTTTACAGAGCCCATAGCGATGATGATATGCTCAGCATCGGCAGCTCCGTAGTAGTTGAAGAGCTTGTAGTCAGTACCGATAAGCTCGTTGACCTTGTTCATGTAATCCTCTACGATAGCAGGGAGAGCGTCATAGTACTTGTTGCAAGCCTCGCGAGCCTGGAAGAAGATGTCGGGGTTCTGAGCAGAACCGCGGAGAACAGGTGTTTCAGGGTGGAGAGCCTTGTCACGGAATCTCTGGGCTGCATCCTTGTCCAGCAGGTCGTAGAGAGTTTCGTCGTCCCATGTCTCGATCTTCTGGATCTCGTGAGATGTACGGAAACCGTCGAAGAAATGAAGGAAAGGAACTCTGCCCTTGATAGTTGAAAGGTGAGCAACAGCGCCGAGATCCATTACCTCCTGAGCAGAACCGGAGCAAAGCATAGCGTAACCGGTCTGACGGCAGGCATAAATATCGGAATGATCACCGAAAATGTTAAGAGCGTGTGAAGATACGCAGCGGGCGGAAACGTGGATAACGTTGGGGAGAAGTTCGCCTGCGATCTTGTACATATTGGGTATCATCAGGAGAAGTCCCTGAGAAGCTGTGTATGTAGTGGTGAGCGCACCTGCTGAAAGCGAGCCGTGAACTGTACCGGCAGCGCCTGCCTCAGACTGCATTTCCGCAACAGTTACAGGCTGTCCGAAGAGATTCTTCTTATCCTTAGCGGACCAGCTGTCGGTAACCTCAGCCATAACTGACGAGGGAGTGATGGGGTAAATAGCAGCTACGTCGGTAAAGGGATACGACACCCATGCAGCGGCGTTATTACCGTCCATGGTTTTCATTTTTCTTTTGATTGCCATTGGTAATGACCTCCATTAAAAAATTTTTCAGTTCTGCCTGTTAAAAACATAACAAATTTGATCGTTTGATTCAAACAAGCACATAACTTCATTTAATATTATACCACAAATTGACCTCTTTGTAAACATTTTTTTGGCATATAGCACAGTTTTGTGTTAGTACGATAAAACTTTATTGACAATTTATTTGTATATTATGCTAAAAAATTATTCCTCATAGTTGTAGGAAATCACAAATTAAAGAATTTTTTTTGAAAATTTCTTGACTGCAAGCCCAAAATACGGTATAATAGTTGTAGTGATAAATACTGTTGAACTGTTTATCACTCATTCATAGTGGTAAATACTTATTGAATTATTTATCACTCGTTTTGTTGTCTCCTTTCTTTTGTTCTACACATTTTTTTATTTTATTTATTTGATTTGAAGTCCGATTTTTTCGGACTTCTTTTTTCCACATTACAAAAAGCCTTTCGGAAAAAATTCCCGAAAGGCTCTTTTTTCTTTATGATACTAAGGAATCCTTGAATCAGCCGATAAATGACAGCGGTTCAAATTCAAGAGTTTCAAGCATAAACTCTATATCGTCCGTATATTCGTCATATTCGCTTGTATTATAAAATGTATTTGCGGCTATATAGTCGTTATCGTAAACGTAAAAACGCCAGTTGCCGTTCTTGCTGTAGACGTCGGCAGCTTTGCCGTTCACTGTGGAAGGCGTAATATCGTAAGGCTCAAGTATCGCAAAGGAGCTGTGCCAGCTTATATCGAGTCCCTTCGTTTCGCCGTTCGGCGTAAAACGCACTCCCCAGTCAGTGAAGTCGCCCTCAGTCGGATAGTCGATATTTATACTGCTCCAACTGTTCGGAACAAGCATGGAAAAGCTTAAATCATAATCAAGATTTTTACACTCGAACCGCTGTAGAGTACATTCCTCGGGAGCTTTTTCCGTCACCTCTATGCTGTAGGTTTTCGTTGTGACAGAAGGAACAGTCCCGCCTATTTCGCCATTGTGCGTCACAAGCACCCTATCGCCGACCTTTACATTTTTCAGATCCGCCGTACTGCCGAAGCTTGCGTCGACCCAGCCTAAATCAGGATCTTTTATAAGTACGCTGCCGCCTTTTTTGTCTTTTGAGGTTACTTTGTATACGATTCCCTCAAGATAATATACCTCCTCGGGAACTGTGCTTGTCTGAGCCGCAGATGACGGCTCGCGTTCGCTGTCCGATACTGTGCCAATGTCGGAAACATCATCGGAAGAACCGCCGTTCTCATCAGAATCATCGTCAACGTCAGACGATTTTGAAGTATCGCTGTTGGCAGCGTCAGTCGTATTCTTAGCGGAAGTCTCGTCAGAGCCGCTCGCCTCTGTTTTATCCTCAGCGATCACGGAATCCTGCTTTATCTTCGGCAAAGTCGTAACAGGCTCAGTCTCAGCTATAACAAATCCGCCCTCGCCGTCGTCCAAAGTAGGCGCTTTCTTCTCGGGTTTATCGTTTCCGCAGCCCGAAAAAGCTGCTGTGAACAGCGTCAAAGCCGAAAGCATACATATTATTTTTTTCATAATATCAACTCCGATTTTCACTGCCCTCAGCTTAACAGTTATATGCAAAAGTATTATCTCTTAGTTTACGGACAGCGATTTTTTAATTAAATAAAGCTTCGTCAGTCTGTGTCATTGTCTCAATATCAGCCGCAATAAACCGTCTGTTGGAAAGGGCATAGACGTAGCCGCCGATATATACGGCACGATTGAGAATATTCTCGCCGTATTTGTCAAAGCCATTTTCAGAGACAAGTTCTCCTCTTAAAATAAATTCCCCGTTTTCATAGGCAAAGAACATGTACTTGCTCTCCTCCTGATACGTCTCATTCTCCCACTTATCTATAACTACGGGCATACCGATAAGATTTTTTTCGGGAGCTATAAGCAGAGCCTTTCTTTCCCATTTTGCATCGGAATAAACATATTCTTCAGCGTCCCTATCGCCGTTTACGGAATACAATCCGACCTCTTTAAGGTCATAAGGGTCTGAATTATCGAACATAACAAGCTTCACGCCCGTTTCAACGCCGTCCTCGTCAGCGTCCGCACCGAAGCCGAGAAGAAGTCCGTCGTCCCATTGCTGCATATACGTGCTGTAGCCGAGTATCTTGAATTCATCGGTAATAAATGGCGACGTAGGGTCTGAGAGGTCTATCGCAAAAAGCGGATCGGTCTGTTCATAGGTAACGACATATCCCATATTTCCGCTGAAGCTTACGGATTTTACAGTTTCGTTTTTACCGAAGCCTTCTACGCTTCCCACGATATTCATATCCATATCGAGAACGTATACCCTGTTGTCGGAAATATGCTCGGACTCGACATCAATATCAAGCATTGACGTTACAAGATTGCCGTTATCCGTCCACTTGTCTACTGTTGAAGCAACCCGGAAGTAGCCGTCATATTCGCTCATGGAGAACTGGTCTTTCACATAGCCCTCTATTGTTCCGCTTGCCTCCGGAACTATCTGTCCGCCCCCTATGGCGATTCGGGTAATATCGGTATCGTCCCAGCCAACTGCCGTATAGAGATTATTCGCCGAGCTGTAGAGATTTCCGCTGTAGCCTGCCAAAGCCTTTGTTTCGCAGGGAGAAAATTCACCCGAAGACGTCAGATCAATACTTCCAATTACAGTATAACTCAAAATCGACGAATTGTCAAGCGTATCGCCCGGTAAAAGTATATCTGACGGAGGAATACATTCCCTCTCCCCTGCTCCGCATTTCGGGATATACTCGTCAACACACTCCGCACCTCCTATATCCTCGAAAAACATAGTGTCATAATTCGTCATCAGATACATATAACCGTCGGGAGCTATGCGGACATCTCTGTATCCGCCGTCCTGATAGTAAGTACCGACAAGCTGAGGTTCGCTTTCTTTTGTATAGAAGCTGACAAAACACATGTTCTCCAGTTCGTAAAAATCTTCGCCCTTGTAGTCATCTCCGTATACAGTATATCCGTTTCGGTAAGAATTCACCGTACCGATAACCGCTATAAGATCGTTGTAAAGATACATATCGCCTGCATTAATATTTGTCATCCAGCCGTCGCCCTCGGGAGCTGCATCGGGCGTAAGGTCAAGCTGATAAGTCTCCGTAAAGCTGCCGTTATCTACAGCGGCAATATTCATCACCGACTTCATACATTCATCCGATTTGCTGTAATCACTATATATATAGTAAATGCGTTCTCCGTCCGTCTTGGCGATGTCGGCTTCAAGTACCTCGTCCTCCTGATTGTGAGTTTTGGAATAGTCGCCGTCTTTCTCCGTATCTTCTGTCGGTTCTTCGCTCGGAGTTTCCGTTGGTTCCTCAGTCGGTTCTTCCGTTGGTTCATCTGTTTCGGCAGGTCCTGTTTCAAGAGGTTCGTTCGGCTCTTCCGTTTCGACAGGCTCGGTTTCGGAAGTTTCGGACGTTTCCTCAACAGGTACGGCAACAAAGTCATTGGGTTCTTCGGGAGTTCCGCCGCCCATTCCTCCGTATACTGCGCCATTGTCTGCGCTCTGCACATCAGATTTATCAAATGCGGCATTTTCCATAACCGTATCTTCTGTCACCCCAAAGGTAAGGGCTCCTCCTGATCTACTTCCGGATTCGCTGTTTATTTGTTCATTTGCCTTTTCAAGCAATTCATAAACCTGCTCGTAGCTTTCCGCTCCGCTCATATATGGACCCGATTTAGCCTGTTCGATAGTCACGGACGCTTCGGAACTGCTTCCCTCCTCAATTATATCCTGCTGCTGACTTTCTGCATTGTGCTTGGAACGCTCCGCCAATCCCATAGCGCCTACAGTTCCACCAACTATGACCGCACAGGCGGCGGCAGCTGCCGTGATACGTCCCGCAACACTTATACGGCTGCGCTTTTTCGCAGGCGCTTTCTCGTCAAGCATTTTCTTCATGTTCCCGGGAGATACCTCCTCGGGGATCTCTGTATTATTAAGTATTTCTCTTGCTCTTTCATCATTATTGTTCATAGCTTGCTCCTTTCATGTCTTTAATTCAAGTCTGAGCTTCTTCTTTGTCCTTGCCAGTATCGAACGCACCGTATTTGCCTTTACACCAATGATCTCAGAGACTTCACCGCTGCTGTAACCCTCAAGTACGGTAAGCGATAATATCAGTCGCGAACGCGGTTCAAGGTTATCCATGGCGTGCTTAAGCTCGGAGATCTCGCAGTCAAAATCCACCGCAGGCTCTATGTCCTCCGTAAGCTCCACCGTATCCGTAAAATAATCACGCTGTTTCCGCTTTATCTTCGCTGACAGAATACGCATTATCCACCCTCGGAACGCCTTTTCGTCTTTCAGTTTTCCGATAGTGCAGAATGCGTCAAGCACCGTATCGCTTACCGCATCGCAGGCATCGTGCGTGCTTCTGAGACTGTACAGGGCGATCCTGTACATGTCCTTGTATACTAATGTATAAAGCCGTGCAAAGGCTGCCGAATCGCCGTTCCGGGCAAGCCTTACATCTTCTGTAAAATCATGCTTCATTCTTTCACTTCCCTAAGGCATATATGCGCTTCAAATCAATTGATCTGTTAATATAGTGTCGGAAAAAGTCCGATTTGTGGCAGGTATTTTTAATTTCGGGATTCTGCACAAATTCACATGCGCCTTTTTGTAAAACTTTACTATGCAATTATACAGCATTCTTTATAAAATTGCAAACGCTAAAATATTTTGGCGTTTGCTATAAACTCATATCTCTCAGCGAACGTTCTCTCCTGCGAAGCGTCACTTATTATGAACAAAAATTGATTTCCGTGGTTAAAGACAGGATAAGTCGGCTGCGCATTTATTGTGCAATTCAAACAGTTTGTTGTATAAACATCAAGTTTTTTTCGTCGCAGCTTTTGCTAAACAGAACACGAGAATTAAAGAGAAAACGAGAAAAACAAAGAGAATCAATGAGAAAGTTTTGTATAGATTGAAAAAAATCCAGAAAAGCTCTTGACTTTTTATAAACTTTCCTGTATAATTACTATTGTTGCTTTCGGAGGCGGGTCATAAGCCGATATTTGACGGTTTTCCTCCTCTGAATATCTTAATTCATTACAGGAGGAAATAAATATGTCAACTACTCTGGCAAAACCGGCTGAAGTAAACCGTACATGGTATATTATCGACGCTGCCGGTCAGCCTCTCGGACGCGTAGCTGCTAAGGCTGCTCATATCCTCAGAGGCAAGCATAAGCCTACTTTCACTCCCAACGTTGACTGCGGCGACTTCGTTATCGTGATCAACTGTGATAAGGCTGTTCTCACAGGAAAAAAACTCGATCAGAAAAAATATTACTGGCACACAGGCTGGATCGGCGGTCTTAAGTCCATCTCTTACAAGGATATGATGGCTGATCAGGCTGACAGAGCTATGATGATCGCTGTAAACGGTATGCTCCCCAGCAATACTCTTGGCAGAAATCAGATCAAGCGTCTGAAGGCTTACAAGGGCGCAGAGCATAAGCACGAGGCTCAGAAGCCCGTTGCATACACACTTTAAGGAGGCGCTTTAAAATGTACGAATCAAAGGTAAAATACTACTACGGAACAGGCAGAAGAAAGCACTCCGTTGCAAGAGTCAGAATTTATCCCGGTTCAGGCAATGTAACCATAAACGGCAGAAATATCGATGATTATTTCGGTCTCGAGACTCTTAAGCTCATCGTTCGTCAGCCCCTTGCTCTCACCGATAACCTCGATAAGTTCGACATTGTCTGCACTGTCACAGGCGGCGGTGTTACTGGTCAGGCCGGCGCTATCCGCCACGGCGTTTCAAGAGCTCTCCTCGCTTTCAATGAGGAGCTTCGCCCTGTTCTTAAAAAGGCTGGCTTCCTCACTCGTGACCCGAGAATGAAGGAAAGAAAAAAATACGGTCTCAAAGCCGCTCGTCGCGCTCCGCAGTTCTCAAAGCGTTAAAAGATTTTTTCAGAAACGCCTGTTTTACGGTATTTTCGAGAAATTCTTACAAAGTTGTTCAACTAAAAACTGTGAATGTAAACCTCTTTGTCGGGAGACCGACAGAGAGGTTTTTTTGTTTAGGTCAGTTCATCGGAAAGTTTATCATCAATCGTGTCAGCAAGACGAATTTTCTGCTTTTGAAGCACATCGGCATATATGTTCGCTGTAACACCTATGTCACAATGACCGAGATGTTCAGAGATCACTTTCAGGTCAACTCCACTGTTAAGCAGAAGCGTAGCATTGCAATGCCTGAGCTTATGTAGAGTCATATCATCGAATTCCGTTCCTTTCGTCATACGCTTCAATGAATGGTACACAGAGCTGCGGTCACGGTAGTTTCCCAAACCCGAGGGAAAGACCATTTCGGGGTGAGCATACTTATTGCCGAGAGCCATTTTCAGCTTTTCCACATAGGCTTGCTGCTCCCTGAGACACTTCTCCACAGTCGAATTCATCGCTATCAGTCGGACGCTGCTTTTGGTCTTTGGTGAATCAAGATAGCACTCCCCGTCAACACAAGAAAGTGTATGGTGAATGAATATTGTTTTCTTCTCAAAGTCAATATCCTCCCACACTAAACCGAGGCATTCTCCTATCCTCATACCGGTGAACAGTAGAACGATCAGGATACGCTTCACATCTTCGTCCCATGTCTTGTCACGGATAAGGTGAAGAAACCGCTTTGTCTCCTCCTCAGAAAGAGAATAACGCTTGCCACTGTCCCTTTTCTTTGGAATGATAACGTTCTGACAAGGATTTTCCCTTGCAAAACCCTGCTGTAAGGCTCTGCGGTAAATGCTCTGCACCACGATATAGACCTTTCTTACCGAGATCGCATTCAAATGATGCTCTTTGCCAAGCACTTTCAGAAATTCGGTCAGCATCGGCGTGGTGATGTCTTTGAGCTTCTTATTACCAAGAATCGGAGCGATGTGATTTCTGTACTGACTTTCATAGTTCTGAACAGTAGTAGGCTTCAATTCTTAGGGAGCATAGTTCTCAAAATACCATTCAGCCAACTCTGAAAAACGCATATTCTCGTTGAGCTGTGCGTAACCCTTGCAGTGCCTTTCAAACTCAAAAGCGTACTCCTGTGCCAGTTTTTCTGCTTTTTTCGGTGATGTACCTTCCGGCGGAACATAGGTTGTGGATTTGACGATCTGCTTTCCGCTGATGTCACGTCCTGTGAAAACTCTTATAAGAAACTTTCCGTTTCTGTTTGTAATATTTGCCATATTATCTCCTTTACGGACTATGGCATATCTCGCATTCTAATTGTAGCGCGCTATTTTGTTTCTGTCAAGCGTTTTTGAGATATGCCATAGCTTTTCGTCTTTTATTCTAACTCTGTGTTTCTTGTTTTGTTGAATTTAAACCGGGCAAAATCCTCCGACAAACCGCAAGCTGAAATGAAAGCCTTAGCCTTTTTCAACTCACGGGAAAGTTCGTCCTCTCTGCTGATACGCTTTGATTGAGCATTTAGCTTTTCACGAGAGAACAGTGCCTTTTCTTCCTCTTTCTTTTTGTAGCCTGCAAGCTCCGAAGCCGAAGCATCGTACTTGACTTTTAGAACATTATATTTATGTACGGCTTCATCACGCTCTTTGCGGAGCTTCTTGGTCTGCTTCTGAGAAGCCACTTGCTTTTTGGCGAGATCGGAGATGTTCTCCCAATCCTTTTGCGATACCGTGACCTTACCCCCGAAAACTGTCTTACCAGTTTCCACGTTGTCAATCTCCGTGAGCTTTGCTTTCTTCTTTGCAGCCTTATCAAGCTCGGCACGGGCTTCATCACGTTCAGAAATAAGCTGCTCCTTTTCAGCTTCAAGCTCCCTGATCTTGTCCTTATGTTCGCCGTACTCCTGCACGGTATAACTGTACCCTCTGGACTTCTTCGGTTCGGATATTTCAATGCCGTGAGCCGTGCAAATCTGGTGCAGGACTTCCCACTCGGATAATCGCCA
>CANQVK010000011.1 GCA_947627275.1 uncultured Ruminococcus sp.
GGACGACAACGATGCTGTGTGTAAAATATGCTGTCAGATATGCGTGATTTGCTATAGCGTTTAGTATATATCAGCAGCATTGTTTGAATTTGCAATAGAGGGAAGTATACATATTGTCTTGAAAATGAAAAAGTTCACACCCCCCCCGATCTTCGGCAGCCGTCTACTATATTATCGTTGAAAACGACATAAAAGTCAATATACTTTGCAAATTTTTTGCAAAATTTTTTCGTTTTCTTTGACTTTTGGGTGATTATTTGATAATATAATAGTATACTCATTGCTATTCAAATCGGAGGGAATATGATAAACATTTTAATAATCGAGGACGATGCAAATATCGCCAAAATGATAAAAGCCGCCCTCGCAATGGTCGATTATAACAGTTTTTGCTGCAGCGACGGCAGGTCGGGAGCTGCCGAAGCTCTGAAAGGCGGCTACGATATAGTTCTGCTTGACATTATGCTCCCCGAAATGGACGGCTGGCAGATCATGGAGAAAATCAAGGATTCGGGCATACCCGTTATCTTCCTTACAGCCTTGCAGGACGTTGCAGACAAAGTAAAAGGACTCCGTCTCGGCGCTGAGGATTATATCGTAAAGCCTTTTGAACCTCTGGAGCTTCTCGCAAGAATAGACGTCGTTCTCCGACGCGAGCATAAAACAAGCACGCTGCTTTCCTACTGCGGCATTGAGATCGACATAGACAAGCATACCATAACTTCTCAGGGAGAACCCGTTTATCTCACGCCAAAGGAGTTCGACGTTATCGTTTACTTTGTTCAGCACCTCGATATTGCCGTTTCCCGTGAAAGTCTGCTTTCAAACATATGGGGATTTGAATTTGGCGGCGAAAGCCGCACGGTCGATATACACGTTCAGCAGGTTCGCAGGAAATTGGGGCTGAAGGACAAGCTTATAACCATTCCGAAGCTGGGCTATCGTCTTGAAAGCTGTGACTCTCAATGAAGCTCTGGCAAAAGATCTTCCTCAGTTCCCTGCTGCTCATTATAGCGGTAGTGAATATCGTATCCATTATGCTCCTCGGAAACAGCCACCGCCTGCTTATCGAGCGCGAGCAATCTCATGCAGTCAACGAACACGAATATTTCACATCGGCTTTCGTAAATACCGTGACCTACGAAAAACTTGCCAAGGACTCGCTCACGCTGAAAGTCACCGAGATAGGCAAGGCGGCGGAATCGACCGTAAACAGCGTGAGCCGAACCGTAAATTCCGCTATATATTACAGCACCAAGGCTTCTGCGGCTCTTAAAATGCCGAACGCTCTGAATAATCAGATACATGAAGAACTCCTTGACAATATTGATCTGTCCTGCGGCGAATATACGCTGCTCACCCTTGAATCGGAAAACAAGCATTTCATGACGGTAGGCTCGGCTGTGCAATTGGACGGTGATCTTTATTATATCGTTACCGCCTCGGACATTACCGAAATTTTCAATCTGCGCAAGCGTCAGTCGGATTTTGTAAGAGAGATCAGTATTATCTCGTCTGCCGTTATATCTCTTATACTTCTTATTATAACAATAACTCTCCTTAAGCCCTTGAATCGGCTTAACATATATACTAAGGCGATCGCCGGAGGTCAGTACAATATCCGCATACTAAAAAAGGGCAGCCGCGAATTCTGCGAGCTTGCGGATAATATGAACATTATGGCGGACGCTGTTCAAAGCCACGCCCTGCATCTTGAAAAAATCGCAGAATCCCGTCAGACCTTCATTGCCAATCTTGCCCATGAAATGAAAACTCCCCTTACCTCGATACTGGGATTCGGCGATCTGCTGAGTATCAAGAAAAAAGTAACGGACAGTGAACGTATCGAGTATGCGGCAGTCATTGTCGAAGAAACAAAAAGGCTTCGCTCGCTTTCCGGAAAGCTCATGGAGCTTGTAGTACTTGGCGGAACGGAGATAGAAAAAAAGCCCGTTGACCTCCCGAAGCTTATCGGAGACGCCGAAACCGCCCTCACTCCCCTGTTCACAAAGCGAAACATATCCTTGATAACGGATACGGAAAATATAACTGTTGAAGCGGATGCGGAGCTTTTTAAATCCCTGCTGTACAACATCATCGAAAACGCCGTAAAAGCTTCTCCCGATAACTCCGAAATTATTCTGAAAGCCAAAAGAAGCAAAGATAAAGCGGTCATAACGGTCGCCGACCACGGTATAGGAATGACAAAAGAGGAAACGGAACATGTGTTTGAACCGTTCTACATGGCGGATAAATCACGCAGCAGAAAGGCGGGAGGAGCAGGTCTCGGACTTGCTCTGTGTGCGAAAATCGCAAAGCTCCACAGTTCCGTACTGAAGATCGACAGCTCGCCCGGAAAAGGTACAACTGTTTATATTGAAATGCAGGAGGCGAAAAGCAAATGAAGCAAAACGTAATTTTCACGATACTCACAGCAATAATACTTGCTCTCGGCTTTTACGCAATGGATATAGCGGAGCTGTTCGGCTTCGGAAAAGAGGAGAAAAAGCTTATTACCGCTGAAAAAGCAGTCTCAAAGCAGGTATATCTTTCAAACACGAACACGCAGATAGCGCCTATGGAGCTTATACAGGGAAACATCGCTCCTGCCGATGACAGGTCTGCCGCAGCAGCTTCGGCAATAGTAAAGGCAATGGCAAAAAACAGCGATCTTTCCGCCATATCATGGGGAGCTCATACCGATCTTTTCTCCTCGTGGCAGATAAGTGAAAACGGCTATATTTTCATCAGCGGCTGGGAATATGTCAGCGAAAGAAAAAACATACGGCTGCTTGACTGTATAATCGACTCCGAAAGTCTTACTGTGATCTATGTACGTTTTTATGATAACTATTCGGAGCAGCCGTCCTCCGCAGACGTAAACCAAGGGCTGAAACAGCTTGCCGAGGATTCGGAATTTTTTTACACATCTCTTGACAGTATTGCTCTTAAACTCGAAGAAGAAATACGTAATGAAAATCCTTCTTACGAGTTTATATCTCTCGCTTCAATTAAGGATCTTACGGAGCATCAGAGCATTTCCGCATATGATACAGTTGCTCTTAATCACAAATGCTATAATCAGTACATCATTATGAAAACCATTGTTGAAAATCTATACAATTCGGAGCTTACGTCGTTTATGATCGCCCCTGCTTCATTATCAACTATCAGTATTTTCGATGAAGATACGAAAACAGAGATCGGCGGAGTTATGCCGCTATTTGAAAAAATCACGCAATGCCCCGAACTCGAATCCCCCGAGTATACCGCATACGGCAGTTGTATCTATCAGACCGTCTCTCTCGATGACGACCGTCTCACGGTGATCTACAATGTTCTCAGCAATAATGTCGAGGGATTTTTCTACGATAGGGACTTTTCTTCCAATAATTCCTGGAATGTCGAGGGATTTTCTACAATAGGGACTTTTCTTCCAATAATTCCCAGATAGAAAAAATTATCAATTAACAACTATAAAAGCTCCGTTGGAATTATAACCAACGGAGCTTTTTTTGGCAAATTTGTTATTATGAATTTACAGCTGCTCTGAGAGCTTCCGCTTTATCCGTTTTTTCCCATGCCGTACCAAGGTCTTCACGTCCCATATGTCCGTATGCCGCAAGACGGCGGTACTGCGGCTTTTTCAGGTCGAGCATCTTTATAATTGCTGACGGTCTGAGGTCGAAAAGCTTGGAAACAGCTTCGGAAATAAGCGCTTCGTCAGCTTTTCCAGTACCGAACGTGTCAACGAGTATCGAAATAGGCTTTGCAACTCCGATAGCGTAGGAAAGCTGTACCTCACATTTGTCCGCAAGTCCTGCCGCAACGATGTTTTTAGCGATATATCGAGCCGCATAAGCCGCCGAACGGTCAACCTTCGTAGGATCCTTTCCGCTGAACGCTCCGCCGCCGTGACGTGAATATCCGCCGTATGTATCAACGATTATCTTGCGTCCCGTCAGACCGCTGTCGCCCTGCGGTCCGCCGACGACAAAACGTCCCGTCGGATTTATGTAAAACTTTGTATTTTCGTCCAAAAGCCCGGAAGGGATAACGGCACGTATAACGTACTCCTCTATGTCACGTCTGAGCTGTCCAAGAGAAACGTCTGCCGAATGCTGAGAAGATACGACAACTGCGTCTACTCTTACAGGCTTATCATCGTGATATTCAACAGTTACCTGAGATTTTCCGTCCGGTCGGAGATAACGAAGCGTTCCGTCCTTGCGCACCTCCGTAAGCTTCATGGCAAGCTTGTGAGCAAGCGAAATAGGCAGGGGCATAAGCTCGGGAGTCTCGTTGCACGCATAGCCGAACATGATGCCCTGATCTCCCGCGCCGTTTGAAAGTCCGTCGCTTTCGCCGTTTTCCTCACGATACTCGTATGCTTCATTGACGCCCATAGCAATATCCGGGGACTGCTCGTCAATAGTTGTGAGAACGGAGCAGGTGTGAGCGTCAAAGCCGTATTTTGCTCTGTCATAGCCGATGTCCGATACTACCTTACGTGCGATCTTTGGAATATCCACCTTAGCCTTCGTTGAAATTTCACCCATGCACATTATCATGCCTGTGGTAACGACTGTTTCGCAGGCAACTCGGGAATTTTCGTCCTGCTCCAGCATTGCGTCCAGAATAGCGTCCGAGATTTGATCGCATATTTTATCGGGATGACCTTCCGTTACCGATTCTGATGTAAAAAATACCTTTTTCATTTTTGACCTCCATAAAATTTTCTTTGGAAACGCCGTACTAAGGAATCATAAAGAAATAAGCTGCACGTTTCTGCTTGTCTGATTTGCCCTGTGCATAAACGCAAAACTTATTCCCTTATGATTGCTAATTCGTCAAAAATCTCTGTACGACGCCGCCTTTACCAAAAGAAAAAGCGCCCTTACCGTAGGACGCTTCGATTTCTGAGTTTTGAAAACTGCTCATTGATCCTCATCTTTCGGTACATACCGCAGGATTTAGCACCGATACGCAAGCTTTTCCGCTTGGCAGGTTGCCGGGCTTCACAGGACCTGTTTCCTCCGCCGCTCTTGATAAGGTATGATTTTATTATACTATATTTATCATGCTTTGTCAATAGTCTGGGAAATTTTTTCACGGAAATCAATTTTCAAAATATATTCAATAAAATTTTCTAAATGTAGGGACACGGCGTGCCGTGTCCCTCTTGTTTTTCTCGAAATCTCACACGGACACGACGCGTTGTGTCCCTACAAATTCAGATATATTTTTAGAGTGATTTCCGTGAAATTATTTCATGATTTTATGGGCTGTTGCTTTTGGAATCCCCATTTTAGTTTGCAATAGCGGCGAGTATAATGTGTATAAAATTTTTGTGGGTCTGATACTTAGCTTCGACAGTTTTTTTGAATATGCGATGTTATAATATGGTTACTAAAGACAAAAGCGCTATCTGAAGCTTAAGCGGACTGACATCGGGATCCCAAAGGCACAGTATGCCGCGGCTTTACAAAAGATAAAATAGACCTCCCCGGAAACTAACGTGCGCCGTTTGCCGAAAGTTTTTAGCGATAGGCAAGAATAACGACAACGATGTGCTGCCGCCCTCATAGGAGAAAGACGACGCATATCGCTAAAGGATTATGGCGGCGGTACGCAGTAGTTTCCGAAGAGGTCTGATAATTTAAGTTGCAGACAGCGCGGACAAAAGAGGTGTAGGAGCAATGAAAATCAGTATCAAATCCGAAAACGGTACGGCGATAGCAATGCTCAGCGGTGAGATAGATCATCATACGGCAAAGTCGCTGAGGTCTGAGATAGACCGTTTTGTAATAACCATGCAGCCGGACAGACTTGCAATGGACTTTACGGGGATAACCTTTATGGACAGCTCGGGAATAGGACTGATAATAGGCAGGTACAAGCTTATGAAGGAGTGCGGCGGACAGCTTGAGATACGCAGTCCTCAGCCATACATACGGCGTGTTCTCAAGCTTTCCGGCATCGAGCGGATAGTAAAAATAGTGTGAGGTGAGACGATGGAAACAGTAAACGAGATAAAAATTATTCTGCCATCCCATTCTGTCAACGAGGGGACGGCAAGAGCGGCGGTATCCTCCTTTGTGATACAGTCCGACCCGACTGTTGAAGAGCTTTCGGACATACGTACAGCCGTATCGGAGGCGGTGACGAACGCCATAGTTCACGGCTACAGGGGAACTCAGGGTAAGATAGAGCTGACAATAAAGCTTCTTGCAAACCGAGAAATATACATAAAGATCAAGGACTGCGGATGCGGCATTCCCGATGTAGAGCAGGCTATGGAGCCGCTTTTCACGACAGCTCCCGAGGAGGAACGGTCGGGTCTTGGATTTTCCGTTATGGAGAGCTTTATGGACAAGCTGATGGTGAAAAGCAGGGTCGGCAAGGGGACGACGGTAACAATGCGCAAGAGGCTCGGCGATCATGGGAACTGAAGTCAAGGCTGAGGAAAATTTAGGTCTTGTTCATCTTTGCGCCAACCGTTTCCGAGGACGCGGGATAGAATATGAAGACCTGTATTCGGCAGGCTGTCTGGGACTTCTGAAAGCCGTAAAAGCCTTCGATCCAAACAGGGGCGTGAAATTTTCCACATATGCCGTACCTGTTATACTGGGTGAAATTAAGCGGCTTTTTCGCGACGGCGGAACGCTTCGGGTCAGCCGAAGTCTGAAAGAGCTTTCCATGCGTCTGCAAAAAATATGCTCGGAATTTTTTCTGCGGGAGGGCAGAGATCCTGCGATCAGCGAGTTATCGGAAATTTCAGGAGAATCCGAAACGGATATATCGGAAGCTTTATGCGCAGCTCAGCCGCTTTTGTCGTTGACGGCTTCGGACGACAGCGAGGGACAGCTTGACGTACCTGTTGAAGCGCCCGATGAACAGATCGTCGATCTGCTTGCCTTGCGGCAGATAATGACGGCTTTGCCCGAGAATGACAAGATGCTGCTTGAATTGAGATACTTTAAAAATTTAACTCAATCTAAAACGGCAAAGATACTTGACATGACGCAGGTACAGGTATCAAGGCGTGAAAAAAAGCTCCTTGCACAGATGCGAAAGGAGCTGCTGAACTGAACATACTTTAAAAAATCACTATTTACAACTTAAGTGGGGGACGCCGTCCCTCACTTAAATTGTAGACAGTGTTTAAAAAATAAGAAATTCAATAACTGAATTTGACATGAGAAAGCCTTTTTCCGTCAAGGAGACTTTATCGTCGTTGTATTTAACGTACCCTGCTTCAATAAGCGGGGGAATTTTTTTTTCAATATCGCTTCTGTGAGCTTCAACGTCTTTGAGGTCAAGTCCCTCTGCAAGTCTCAGGCGGAGCATTGAAAATTCCTCAAATCCGCACGGAGAACTATCCATAATTTCCGTATGCTGAACAGGCGAGTCAATAAACGCCTTTATATCGGGAACTGCGGCAAAACGCTTTCCATTATAGCACGAATGAGCGGACGGACCTATACCTATATAATCAAGGCATTTCCAGTAGCGGCAGTTATGGCGGCTCTCAAAGCCGGGTTTAGAAAAATTTGATACTTCGTACTGCAAAAAGCCTTTTTCCCGAAGTCTTTCCGTCATAGTCATATAAAGCTCGGCGGTTTCGTCATCGTTCGGTACGGAGTTTCGTATCTCCTTGCAGTCAAAGGACGTGCCTTTTTCGATTTTCAGGATATATGCGGAAATATGCTGTATAGGCAGCTCCGCCATTCTGTCGATGGAAAGCTTAAGCTTTTCCGCCGTCTGGTCGGGCAGAGCAGTCATAAGGTCGCAGGAAATATTACAGAAACCTGCTTTTTCCGCATCGTAAACGGATTTTACCGCTCGTTCGGCGATGTGGGTACGTCCAAGCAGCTTCAATTCGTCATCGAGCATGGACTGAACTCCGATAGACAGCCTGTTTACCCCGATCTCACGAAGCTTTGCAAGCTTTTCATATGTCAGAGTATTAGGGTTGGCTTCAAGAGTTATCTCCGCATTGCCGGATAGATCAAAGTATGTTTTTATATGTGCAATAAATTGAAAAATCTGTTCCGCCGACAGCAGCGACGGAGTTCCGCCGCCGAAATATACCGTATCGAGGACTGCGGTTTTGTTGGAATAATGCTTGATGTTCCGCAGAACGGCGTCGGTATAGGCGTCGGCATTTGATTTTGTATAGCTGACGGAATAAAAATCGCAGTAGCGGCATTTTTTTCCGCAGAACGGTACATGGATATAAAGTCCGAGGGTATTCATTTTACAGCGTCAATTCGGATAGCGGGAGCAAGCTTAAAGAAAAATGCGTTTACAACTTTTGGGATTATGAGGATAGACAGGAACAGTCCAACACAGATAAATACTTCGTAGTAGGCGATCCAGTCAAGAGAAGTTCCTCTCCAATCGGGAGTTTTAAGGTATACTACAACAATAAGCGCAAAAGCAATAAGACTGTATACGGCATTAAAGATAGTTGCGCCTTTTCCGTTCACGCATTTTCTGCCGCATTCTATGCAGACCTTGCCTGGAGAATTGAGCTGACCTGCAAAAGCCTTTTTCCATGGATTAAATGATTTTTTTCCGCAATGGGGACAGATATAAATACTTTTCATTCTTCGCTCCTTTGAGGCTTCTTTTCGGCGAGCATTGAAGCTTCCGAGATCTCAGCCGCATTTTTTAAAAACGTTGCTTTTCCGCTCGTCATGCACTTCTTCTTGTGCTTTCTTGATCTTGAAATACCGAATAAACGGAATGAGTTAAGAGTTATAACGCCGAGGAAGAATATTCCGAGGGCGCACAGCGTCCATATTAAGTCCGCTGATTTGATATTTGCTGAAATAAACAGCAAAAGCGCAGAAATAACGATTACCCAAACTAAAGTAAGTTCACGCAGGGAAACGGTCAGACTGCGAAGAAAATTACGTTTTTTCGCAGCTTTGACGGGATTTCTTTCGCTTATGAGGGCTGTAAGGCAGAGCATGAAAAATACCGCCGCCAAGCCTAAGACAATATAGTTAAACAGCATTGAATTTTCCTCACGAATCGAGTTTGAGTACGCTCATGAAAGCTTCCTGCGGTACTTCGACCGTACCGAGCTGTCTCATGCGCTTTTTGCCTTCTTTCTGCTTTTCAAGGAGCTTCTTTTTACGTGTAATATCGCCGCCGTAGCACTTTGCAAGAACGTCCTTGCGCATTGCTTTTACAGTTTCACGAGCGATTATCTTTCCGCCGATAGCCGCCTGAATGGGGACTTCAAAGAGCTGCCTCGGAATGTTTTCTTTCAGCTTTTCGGCTATTTTACGCGCTCTGCCGTATGCCTTATCAGCGTGGATGATAAAGGAAAGAGCGTCTACGATGTCGCCGTTGAGGAGAATATCCAGCTTAACGAGCTTTGAGGGAACATAGCCGAGCATTTCATAATCAAAACTTGCGTAGCCCTTTGTTCGGGATTTCAGTACGTCAAAGAAATCGTATACTATCTCGTTCAGAGGGAGTTCGTAGTGCAGTTCGACACGGGTATCGTCGAGGTACTTCATATCTTTGAAAATTCCGCGTCTGTCCTGACAAAGCTCCATGATATTGCCGACAAATTCCGAAGGGGAAAGAATGCTTGCCTTTACCACAGGCTCTTCCGCAGTCTGGATAAGAGCCGGGTCGGGGTAGTTGGTAGGATTGTCGATATACTGCACTTCTCCGTTAGACATTGTGACCTTGTAGATAACCGAGGGAGCAGTCGTTATAAGGTCGAGATTGTATTCTCGTTCCAGCCGCTCCTGTATTATCTCCATGTGGAGAAGTCCGAGGAATCCGCAGCGGAATCCGAATCCGAGAGCTATCGAAGTTTCCGGCTCAAAGGAAAGAGAAGCGTCGTTGAGCTGCAATTTCTCAAGAGCATCGCGCAGGTCGCCGTACTTTGCACCGTCCGCCGGATAAATTCCCGAGAAAACCATAGGATTCACCTTACGGTAGCCGGGGAGCGGTTCGTCGCAGGGGTCGTCGTTGTTTGTGACCGTATCTCCAACACGGGTATCCCCTATACTCTTTATAGAAGCGGCAATATATCCGACCTCGCCCGCTTCGAGAGAACCGTTGTTCACGAGAGAAGAAGCGTCCATAAAGCCTGCTTCAACAACGCTGAAAACAGCTCCCGTGGCCATTAATCTTATGTTGTCGCCGACCTTTACCCTGCCTTCCTTTATACGCACGTAAATGATAACGCCTTTGTAGGAATCGTAGTAGCTGTCAAATATCAGGGCTTTAAGAGGTTTTTCAGGGTCGCCGTCAGGAGCGGGAACGTCTGTGACGATGCGTTCGAGGACTTCTTCTATATTAGTACCCATTTTTGCCGAAATACGGGGAGCGTCCATTGCAGGGATACCGATAACGTTTTCGACCTCTGCACAGACACGCTCGGGATCTGCGGAGGGCAGGTCGATCTTGTTTACGACAGGAACGACTTCAAGGTCGTGTTCGATAGCGAGGTAGGTGTTGGCAAGAGTCTGAGCTTCAATGCCCTGCGAAGCGTCAACAACGAGTATCGCTCCCTCACAGGCGGCAAGAGAACGCGAGACTTCGTAGTTGAAGTCAACGTGACCGGGCGTATCAATTAGATTGAAAATATAGTCCTCTCCGTTTTGTGCGGTATATTTCAATCGGACGGCACGGGCTTTTATAGTTATTCCTCTTTCACGCTCAATGTCCATATTGTCAAGGAGCTGATCCTCCATATCCCGAACTGCGACGGTTTCAGTTTTTTCGAGAATACGGTCGGCAAGAGTGGATTTTCCGTGATCTATATGCGCAACAATACAGAAATTCCTGATTTTATCATTAGCCAATTTAAGTTCCTCATTTCGCAAAATTTTCTTATTAATATTATAACAGAAAAAATGCGATTTGTAAAGCGGAAATTTTGTATTTGCTATGGAAATCAATTTTTATATTATCACTGTTTACAACTTAAGTGAACTAACATCGGGATTCCAAAGGGACGGTGTCCCTTTGGCGGAGTCCAGAGGCAGCGCCTCTGGTGGGGTGCGGGGGTGCGGGTGTCCAGTGGACACCTCTGCGAAGCAGAAGCACCGACCGAGCCGACAGGCGAGACTCGAAGCCCTGCATAGCGTTTAAGCGCTCCGCAAAGGGTGAATTTTCAAACAGTCCGCAGGACTGTTCTGAAAGAGGGAACGCCCTGCAAGAGAGGGCGTTCCCCTGCGTAAGTTTATCGTAAAACTTAAAAATTATTTTCACAAAACATTCCCTATTAACCATTTGGCAAAGAGTTTTCATATTTTTTTTGCGTTTTCACATAATTATCACATTTTTGATATATAATACAGGTGTATCTTATCCGAATCAGTCGGAAAGGTAACTATTTTTAAGGAGAATCAAAATGAAAAACACTGTAGCAACTTTGCTGAAGCAGAAGCAATCGGGCGATAAGATCACAATGCTTACTGCTTACGATTACACGACAGCAAATATCTTTGATGATTGCGGAATCAATTCCATACTCGTCGGCGACTCTCTGGGAATGGTCATGCTTGGCTATGAAAACACGCTGGCGGTCACAATGGAGGATATGATCCACCACACAGCCGCTGTGTCAAGAGGAGCTGAGAATGCCTTTGTCGTCGCTGATATGCCGTTTATGTCGTATCAGGTAAGCGTTCAGGAGGCGGTCGTCAACGCAGGAAGGCTCATTAAAGAAGGCGGAGCAAACGCTGTAAAGCTGGAGGGCGGAGCAGAGGTCTGCGAACAGATCAGGGCTATCGTAAATGCTTCTATTCCCGTTGTAGCGCATCTGGGACTTACTCCGCAGTCGGTAAATGTTTTCGGCGGATTCAAGGTTCAGGGAAAGAGCCTTGACAAGGCTAAGAAACTCATTGACGACGCCGTTAAGATTCAGAACGCAGGAGCCTGCGCAGTCGTTCTTGAGGGTATTCCGGCAAAACTTGCCGAGATAATTACAAATAAGCTCTTTATCCCTACTATCGGTATAGGGGCAGGTAGCTGCTGCGATGGTCAGGTGCTTGTATATCAGGATATGCTGGGACTTACCGTAGGTCATACGCCGAAATTTGTAAAACGCTTTGCAGAGGCCGGCGACCTTATCCGTAGCGGTGTGAGCAACTATATTAATGAAACTAAAAACGGAACGTTCCCGTCAGCAGAACACACATATTCTATTGACGAGGAAGTTATAGACAAGCTTGCTGGAGAGGTCGATTGATATGAGAATTATAAAGACTATAGATGAAGTACGCAGACAGGTCAGGGAATGGAGAGCGCAGGGGCTGACGGTCGGTCTTGTTCCTACAATGGGTTATCTCCACGAAGGACATGCAAGCCTTATCGACGCTTCGCACAGAGATAACGACAGAACGGTTGTGTCCGACTTTGTGAACCCGATGCAGTTCGGTCCGTCTGAAGATCTTGAAAGCTATCCCCGTGACATCGAACATGACGCAAAGCTGGTCGAGGAACACGGCGGTGATATAATTTTCAATCCTGAGCCGGAGGAAATGTATCGCGAGGGATTTTCCTCATTTGTTGATATGACAGTTCTTACGGAAGAACTTTGCGGACTGAGCCGTCCTATACATTTCAGGGGAGTATGCACCGTTGTATCGAAGCTTTTCAATATTGTAAAGCCAGACCGTGCATATTTCGGCAAGAAAGACGCTCAGCAGCTTGCGGTTATACGCCATATGGTAAGCGACCTTAACATGGATATCGAGATCATCGGATGTCCGATAATACGTGAAAAGGACGGATTGGCAAAAAGTTCGCGCAACACCTATCTTAATGAAGCCGAGAGAAAGGCTGCGCTCGTGCTTTCACAGGCGATTTTTCTCGGTATTGATATGGTAAGAAACGGCGAAAAAAGCTGCGAAGCGATCCTTGACGCAATGAAAACGCATATAAACGCTGAACCTCTTGCAAAAATAGATTATGTAAAGATCGTTGACTGTGCGACAATGCAGCAGATCAAAAATTTAGACCGTCCGGCGCTTTGCGCAATGGCGGTCTATATCGGAAAAACACGTCTTATAGATAACTTCTTCACGGAAGATGTATAAGGGGGCGCAAAATTGCTTATTTCAATGCTTAAAAGTAAGATACATCGAGCTGTAATAACTCAGGCAGAGCTAAATTATGTGGGAAGTATCACCATTGACGAAGCTCTGATGGAAGCGTCGGGATTATATGAATATGAACGTGTTCACGTTGTAAATATAAACAGCGGAAGCCGTATTGAAACATACGTTATTGCAGGCGAACGCAACAGCGGCGTTATCTGTCTGAACGGCGCCGCTGCACGTTCAGGACAGAAAGGCGATTCGGTAATCATTATGGCTTACGCTGATATGACGCCGGAGGAAATAAAAACCCACAGCCCGAAGGTTGTGTTTGTTGACGAGAAGAATGAAATAGTAAAGGTCAGCAGCTACGAAAAGCATGGGGAATTAAAATAAAACCTCCATAATGTCAATACTCATATAGAAATTTTCAACCATAGTATTTTTGATAAAATACTATGGCGTTTCTATTGACATAATAGTTTTTTAATGTATAATATCAGTAAAATAAATCGGAATTTATGGAGGTACAAATGAATACATTTTCGCAAAAATACGAAGCATTTCTTTTAGAATTTGGAAAAGGAAGAAAAATGGTTCTGTCAACATCTGAAAACAATAGAATTTCTTCACGAATGATGAGTGTCGTTCAAATTAACGGAATGTTTTATTTTCAAACCGATATAACGTTTAATAAATATCATCAGATTGTAAGTAATCATAATGTTGCATTGTGTATAGATAATATTCAAATAGAGGGAATATGCGAAGAAATTGGACACCCGTTGCAATTTGCTCCTTTTTGTGATGTATTTCAAGAATGTTTCAAAGGTTCTTACGAGGCTTATTCATCATTAAAAAATGAAAGAGTGTTTTCAATTAAGCCAATTTATATTGAGCGCTGGATATATGAATATGGTATTCCATATATTGAAACTTTTGATGTGAAAACGCAAGGGTATAAATTAAGCAGATATATAGGCGTGTAAATTCTAATCTACGCGAATAAACAAGTAATTAAAATAAGCCCGAAGGCAGTTGTAAAACTACTTTCGGGCATTACTTTTATCAGAGAATGTTTTTCAGTCCGGAATAATCTGTATCCGGATGCTTCTGCCGAGCAAGCTCGATCAGCTTTTTTGAAACTGCTCTGTACATTTCGGCGTCAGTTCTGCCGCTAAGACAGTCGAGGTGCTTTTGTACGGTATCGGTATCGTTTCTTTCAACGGGTCCCGTAAGAGCGTTTACAGCTCCGACTTCAAATATGCGTTCAATGTTGCTCATAACAAGGGGACGAATGGCTTCGGCAGCTTCGCTTTCAGAAAATCTGCATTCGTTAAGCAGCGATATACTCTCATAAATAAGTGCGCAGACAAGATTGCTTGATATTGAACAAGCTGCATGATATTTTTTTTTGATGCCGTCGGATATTATTTTCACCTGATTACCGGCATTTTCAAATACATTGCGCCACATATCAATGTGTGCCTGATCGCCCTCAATGCAGAAAAAAGCATTTTTCAGTTTGTCATATGATTCAAATTTGCTGCTGACGGGAAACAGCGGATGAATTGAATATCCCTCCGCATTATATTTACTAATATCGGGAAAGGCTTCTTTTGCAGACATTGCGCCGCTGCAATGGCAGACGATCTTTTCATTCAGATCAAAAGCTGTAAGCTTTCTGTAAACCTCGCAGATGCTGTTGTCGGGAACGGTAATAAATACAGCGTCGCTTTTTTTCAAAAGCGTTGATAAGTCTGAAAATACTTCCGAACCCGTAAATTCTGCCGCTTCGTAAGCTGATTCAACGCTGCGGCTGTAATACCCCGACAGAGCTGTTCCGTTTATGGCAAGATATTTTCCGAGAGAGCATCCGACTTTTCCAGCGCCGATAAATCCTATTTTCATGATCTTAAATCTCCATTTGATTATTGCCAAGCGTTAAGCTTATGTGCGCTTTTATTATACCATATTATCTTCAAAATTGCAACGGACGCGGAAATAAATCTCGATAAATATTTTTTATAAGTAAATTCCACAGTGGAATTTACTAAAAATGATTTTCGTGAGAACTCGTTAAACGTTCCGCTTGAAATTTTTTTCCGAATATGTTATAATGTAAATACAAATCAAAAGGAGAATTTTTATGCCGAAGCAATTCTGGAAAGGCAGCGCCCTTCTCGCACCTGTACCCGCCGCCCTCGTTACCTGCGGAACAACAGAAAAACCAAACGTTCTGACAATTGGCTGGACAGGAATTGTCTGCACACGACCGCCTATGACCTATATTTCAGTTCGCCCCGAACGGTTTTCCCACGATATTATAAAAAAATCTGGCGAATTCGTTATAAACCTGACTTCCTCGTCTATGGTCAGGGAAGTTGATTTTTGCGGCGTAAAAAGCGGACGCGACATTGACAAATTCGCTGCATGCGGATTTCATGCCGTACCTGCCGTAAAGGTCGCCGCTCCCCTTATTGAGGAATGTCCCGTTAGCCTTGAATGCAAGGTGACGGAAAGCAGACTTCTCGGCAGTCATACCATGTTTTTAGCCGAAATAATCGGCGTTGACGCAGATGAAAAATACATCGACAGCAAGGGGAAGCTGAATTTACAGCAATGCGGTCTTGCAGCCTATGCCCACGGAGAATATTTCGCTCTGGGACGCAAGCTCGGCGACTTCGGTTTCTCGGTACGCAAAAAGAAAAAGCGCAAAAACGGAGGGAAACATGGATAAATTTGACGAGTACAAGACGAAAAAGCGAAAGCATACTGGTCTGTCTGCTGCGCTGACACCTCCCCTGCTTTGTTTACGTAGCAATATCCTCGATAAACTGCTGTAATTCGCTGTCCGTTTCAATGATTATGCCCTCAGTGAGCTGCTCCTTATCGTAATCGGAAAGCAGCGAAAAATCGTAGTCGATAACACGGTACGGCATACGGCTGTTTCCCTTGAACACGCCTATCCTGCCGTTGTACTCGCGTACTGTACACACAACGGCAGGCAGCTCGGCAGGAATGTCCGATATTTTCGATGCAAGTCTCTGCCTGTGCAATGACTGCCCCATAGTGCATATCACTATAAATCCCGATACGGTTATGGCGGTCATTAAAGTTAAATATATTTTCTTGTCCAGTGAACGTATCATATCGTCGCTCCTTTGCTTAAAATCTTGTTTATATTTTCCCCGATTTTTGCTAAATTATACAAATTCAAAAAAATTTTTCTCAAGCACTTAACAAATCTTTTTTTTTATGGTATAATATAATGTGTATAAGTATACGACATTCCACAGAAAGGAGATAGGCGTTTAACTACGCCTAAAGACAAAATGGATAAATCAGATCACAATAAAAAGACGCCGCGGCAGCCGGCGTACCGTGACGACATACAAAAGAGCAGAAAACATCCGAAGAAAAAGAAAAATATTTTTCTGCTTATTCTGAAAAAGCTCTTTGCATGTATCGCAACGACACTGCTGTCACTGTTCCTCATTATTATCATCACAGGCACTATCGTTGCAACTGCTCTTACGGTCTATGTCATGGACTTTATGGACGAGTCCTCAACGATCACTCTTGCCGAGCTTGAATCGGGAAGCAATACTTACCTCTACGGTACTGAGATCGACGAAAACGGAGAAGCTCAGCCTGTTGTTCTGAGGGAATTTAAAACGGACATTCAGCGTATTCCCGTTACTATCGACAGAATACCCCAGCATGTCCGCAACGCTTTCGTTTACACGGAGGACGAGCGTTTTTACGTTCACGACGGTGTTGACTACAAGCGTACTTTCACCGCTTTCCTGAACATGTTCCTGCACTTCTACGACACCGATCAGGGCGGTTCAACGATCACTCAGCAGCTTATCAAGAACATCACAAAGGACGATGAGAAAACTCCTCAGCGTAAGATACGTGAGATCTTTTCCGCAATGCAGCTCGAAAAAACCTACTCCAAGGACGAGATCCTTGAGGAGTATCTGAACTACATCGGCTTTGGCGGCGCAAGAAACGGGATCCAACTGGCCGCTATAGATTATTTCGGAAAAACCGTAGAGGATCTTACGGTCCCCGAAGCTGCCGTACTTGCCGCTATCCCAAAAAGTCCGCAGTATTACGGACCTTTCGTCGAAACCTACGATGAAGATGATAATCTCGTAGTTGACGGCAAGGCAAATAACAAGGAACGTAAGGAATACGTTCTCTGGCAGATGTACAAAAACGGCGCTATTACCTATGACGAGTATCAGGAATATCTCGATACCAAGATCACCTACACCGATTCCGAAGAATACAGAAAGCTTCACCCCGAGATAGATCTGCAAAAACTCAAAAATGAAGAAGAAGCCTATACTTGGGAAGTTGACGCTATGCTTAACGAAGCATGTGGCTATTTGCAGGAGCTTTACAACATTGATTACAATGAGGCGCTTACCCGCATTTACAAGGGAGGCTACAAGATCTATTCAACAGTTGACAAGAATATGCAGAACTATATTGAAGAAAAGATGCTTTATTTCGACAATATTCTCCCATCAAGCTGGTTAGCAAAAGGAGTAGACCTCGACGGAGACGGCGAAGTCACGCCAGAGGAAAATTTGCCGCATATTGCTTTTATAGCTCTTCGCTATGACGGTTCTGTAATGGCTCAGGTCGGCACATGGGGTCCGAAAACAGGTTCGCTTGTTACTAACTACGCTGTAAGCGAACCGAGACAGATCGGCTCGACTGTTAAACCAATTTCAACATATGGTCTTGCTCTCGAAACAGATCATATCCATTGGGGAAGCCGATACCGCAATTTGCCGTCTGAAACTATCAAGGACGAGGACGGTAATCCGTGGCCTTTTAACTACGGAAGAGTACCGGGCGACGGTGCGGAAAACAAAATATACTATTTTCTGCAAAAATCCTTCAATACAATTCCTGCACGGCTCTGCGAAGAACTGACTCCTTCTGCCGTATTTAAGTTCTGTACCGAAAATCTGGGAATGGAGCTTGACGAGAGCGACGAAGCAAATTCGCCTTTGTCTATTGGCTCTCTGACATACGGAATCACACTCGAAAACCTCGTAAACGCTTATCTTCCCTACGGTGCAAAGGGCGTTTACAATGAAGCGCATATCATTTCTAAAATCGAGGACGCCAACGGTCAGGTCATAATTGACAATGTGGACGGCAGAAACACGCGTCAGGCTGTTTCCGATGAAACTGCGTGGGTAATGAACCGTCTTATCAAAAACGTTGTTGACAACGGTACAGGTACTGCCGCTAAGCTTTACAACAAAACCGTTGTCGGTAAAACAGGTACTACCGAAGACTGGTACGACCTTGCTTTCGTTGGAATGACGCGTGACTTTGCAAGCGGTATAACTATCGGTTACAAGGAAAAACGAAAAGGAATGGAGCTTCCCTCAAGCATTAAGTCGGCTGCCGTATGGAACACCATAATCGGCGACTATGCAAATACCCGCTTCCCCGATACGGGCGTGGATTTCGATCAGGTCGATTCCGTTATTCAAGCTCCGATGTGCGAGGCTTCGGGTCTTATAGCGAGAGAATACTGTCCTAAGGGAATCACGGGTTACTGGAAATCTTCCAACGCTCCTTACTGCGACGGAAATCATTATATCGCTCCCACGCCTTCACAGCAGACTCCTCAAACACCTGCTGTTGATCCCAATACAGGCGGAGGTACGGTCGATCCCAACGGCGGCGGAGGCGCTGTCGATCCCAATGGTGGAGGAGGCGCTGTCGATCCTAACGGCGGCGGTGCTGTCGATCCCAATGGTGGAGGAGGCGCTGTCGATCCTAACGGCGGCGGTGCTGTCGATCCTAACGGCGGCGGTAATGTCGATCCTAACGGCGGCGGCGCTGTCGATCCTAACGGCGGCGGAGAAACTTGGTAAGCAAGTGATAATATCCTCTTGAATCGTTATCGACTAATATTGTGAATCCCCGATTCGTTTCGGGTATAAAAAGCCTGCCCTTACTTAGCTTTGGACAGGCTTTAACTAAAAACAGCATATATATGAGGTGAAAATAAATGAGTGATAAACTGCGCCTTTGCTGTCCTTGTCATTTCGGTCTGGAAAGCGTTCTGAAATACGAAATAACAAAAATAGGCGGCACAGACCTAAAAGTCAGCGACGGAAAAATAAGCTTCACAGGCGATGAAAACATAATGGCAAGAGCAAATCTATGCCTTTCAACCGCAGAACGTGTGCTTATAGAGCTTATAGAATTTCGTGCGGAAACCTTCGAGGACTTGTTTCAGGGGGTTCGTTCTATAGAGCTGGAAAGATTCATCGGCATCGACAATGCGTTCCCAGTCAAGGGATATTCGCTTAATTCCGCCCTCCACAGCGTTCCCGACTGTCAGTCTATCGTGAAAAAAGCGGCGGTGGAAAGGCTGAAAACAAAATACGGCGTGAACAGGTTTTCAGAGACTGCTCCTCCCGTTCAGATACAGTTCAGCATAATGAAAGATATTGTTACGATATATCTCGATACAAGCGGAGCCGGACTTCATAAGCGAGGTTACAGGCGCAATTCCAACGCAGCTCCGATAAAGGAAACTCTTGCGGCTGGTATTGTTGACCTTGCAAGAGTACGCCCTGATTCCATTGTATGCGACCCGTTCTGCGGAAGCGGTACCCTGCTTATCGAAGCGGCTTTAAAGTCGCTGAAGATACCGGTGGGAATAAACCGCCGATTTGCCGCTGAAAAATGGGACTCTATAGATTCAAGGATATGGCAGGAGGAGAGAAAAAAAGCCATAGACGGCGTTGACCGCTCAGCCACGTTCCACGGTATCGGATTTGATATTGACGACGCGGCAGTCGCTCTCACACTTGATAACGCTCACAAGGCAGGCATAAAGTCGCGGCTGAAAATCGAGCAGGCGGATATTTCAAAGTTCGTACAGCCCGAAAATTCTATCGTTATCTGCAATCCGCCCTACGGCGAAAGACTTTTAGAGCTTCGTGAAGCAGAGGCGATCTACCGTAAAATGGGCAAGGTTCTCGGTCACGGAGGAGATCGGCAAAGCTACGTCATTTCCCCACATGAGCAATTCGAGACGTTCTTCGGCGAAGAAGCCAAAAAACGGCGAAAACTCTATAACGGCATGATAAAATGCCAGCTTTACATGTACTTCTGATGGACTATATGCTGAAAAAGCGGCTGTTAGCCCTGCTCTACCCTGTAAGATGTCCGATTTGCGGAAAAGTAATATTTCCACATGAGGACTTTTGCAATGAGTGCCGTAAAGATTTGCCGAAATACTGCGGAAATTTTAATATAAAGGGAGCTGAATCCTTCATCGCTCCGTTTGAATACAACGCCAAAATCGCCCCTGCTATACTGCTAATGAAAAACGGCATAAGAGGTAATGCTCCTTACGCCTTGGGACTTGCAGCAGCAGAACATATCAAAAATCACGGTATACATCGGCAGTCAGATATGATTATTCCTACGCCGCTTCATCCAGCCGACAAAAGGAAACGAGGCTTCAACCAGTCGGAGCTTATTGCGAAAGAGATCGGACGTATACTGAATATAAACGTCTGTACAAAATGTGTTGAAAAAGTCCGAATTACCGAACCTCAGAAGCTGCTTTCAAAAAACGAAAGAAAAAATAATCTCAAGGACGCTTTTGCTGTGAAAGCTCCTGAGATTATTCGGGAAAAACGGATTCTGCTCATTGACGATGTATGTACCACAGGCAGCACGCTTGCGGAGCTTACAAGGGTTCTCCGTCAAAACGGCGCAGCGGCGGTTTACTGCGTTTGCTGCTGTAAAACTCCAATAAAAAGGGATGATAAAAATGATTGAAAATCATGCCGAAAAGGCTTGCAAACTCTTTGCAGAGGGGCGAAACTGCGCTCAGGCGGTTTTCGCCGCTTTTGCCGATGTTACGGGACTCGACGAGGAGTTTGCTCTCCGTCTTTCCTCCTCGTTCGGCGGAGGCATGGGACGCATGAGGGAGGTCTGCGGCACTTGCTCTGCAATGTTTATGGTCGCCGGTATCCTCTATGGTTACGCTTCCAAAAACGATATTAACGAAAAGGCGGAACATTACCGACGTATCCAGTATCTTGCGGCTGAATTCAGAAAAAAGCACGAGACGATAAACTGTCTGGAGCTGCTTAAGGGTCTTAAGGTCAGTTCCGACCCTATACCTGAACAGAGAACGGAGCAATACTATAAGGTTCGCCCTTGTATTAAATTCGTCAGAACAGCGGCGGAAATCCTTGATGATTATATAAAGGCAAACCCTGTTAAAGCGATAAAAAATAGCGGAGCGATTAAACGCTATGCAGAGCTTTGATTCTCACCTGTCGGCTCGGTCGGTGCTTCTGCTTCGCAGAGGTGTCCACTGGACTCCGCCAAAGGGACACCGTCCCTTTGGAATCCCAATGTTAGTTAACTTAAGGTGTGGATATTACTTCAAAAATCCAAAAAACAAATGTGCCATGGTACTTATGAAATTAATACCATGGCACTCAATTTTTCTTACGGTATTGCGTCGGGGTCACTCCCACAAGCTTTTTAAACTGCCGCATAAAATGCTCCTCATTGTCATATCCGCACATCGCCGCCACCTGAGACACGGTACACCCCGTCTCGCTGAGAATTTCCTTAGCTTTTTCGATCTTGCCGTTTATAACGTCTGTCATACAGGAAACTCCGAATATCTCACGGTAAATGTGCTGGAAATATGAACGCGACATGCTTACGTCCGCCGCCATAGTATCAACGTTCCATTTCATCTGAGGATTACGGTATATCTTCTCACGAAGCTCCATCAATTCGCTGTAATGAGGTTCAGCCGCCGACTGTACGGGTTCACGGTGCGAACAGTTCTCCGCCGCTTTCATAAGCAGCGTTTTCAACATAAGGTCGATCATTTTCATGCGTCTGCCGTTCAAAGAATAAAATTCGGCGGTAAGATTCCCGATAAGGCGGCTTATAAAATCGCTGTCCGTGTGAAAAATCGGCTCGTTAAAGGCAATCTCGGCAATATCTATGAACTCCGAATCGCCCTCAGCGTCAAAAACTATCCAGTCGCATATAAGGAACTCCTCCTCCGCAGAATAAAATATCTCGCAGCTTCCATCGTATATCACAAGAGTATTTTTCGGCAAAACAGCTTTCCCCATGCGTACAGCCGTACGTGCAAGAACAAGAAGATACTCGCCGCTCTCGCCTGCGGAACGGTAGAAGTAATCTCCGCCGTAAATACAGTTCCAGCCAATTGAGCGGATATTCACAGTATCACTCCTTTTTCGCTATATATCGCCACTTTACATTTTTCCAATACTCGCCTGCATAGTCTATCCCAACTCTCGGAGCAGTCATAAGCTCGGGACGCGTTCCATCGTCCTCTATCCATACACGCTCGTTGTCGCAGAGCTTTTCGCCGTTGAAGCTGCCGTCAATTTGAAGATATTTCGTCAGCTTTGCAGGACCGTTCTTCACTTCTCCGCTGCGAAAAAGCACCCCTTGCGGCTGCTCTTTTTCTCCCGTAATAACGTTCATTAGCCAGTGCATACCGTAACAAAGGTACACATATATCACGCCGCTTTCACCGTACAGGATCTCAGTTCGCTTAGTTCTGCCCTTTGACGCATGACACCCGAGATCTTCCTCGCCTCGGTATACCTCTGTCTCGGCAATGCGCTCGCGTATTACCGTTCCGTCCTCCAATCTCCTTGCGATAATTTTACCCACAAGCTCAGGGGCGACCTCCAATGCGTCTCTATGAAAAAACTCTTCTGTTAATATTTCAGTCATAAATTATACCCTTAGTTTATTTGCAAGCTCCTCATCGGGCTTTACAAATGCTGTTTTGTAATTTGTAAATATTACCTTTCCCGGCTTTGCACCGGACGGCTTTTTGACATATTTCGCAAGGCAGTAATCAACAGGCACAAGAGTTGACTCCCTGCCCTTGCTGTTTACCGCAGCGATTATCGCCGCCTCCTCAATAGTTCTGTCGGGCGGATAGCCGCCGTCCGTCACTATGATAACATGCGAGCCTGTAATAGTCTGCGTGTGAAGCCAAATATCCGATTTTTCCGCAAATTTGAGCGTCAGCTTGTCGTTCTGAAGATTATTTCTGCCTACAAGCACAGTATATCCATCGCTTGACTTATACTCGATCGGCGGCAGAGCTTTAGGCGGCTTTGCTTTGCTTCTTCCGGATTTGATATACCCCTGCTCGTGCAGTTCAAGGCGAAGCTGAATAATGTCATTCTCAGAATCCGCACGCGTCAGGGCGTCAAAAACGCTGTCGAGGTATTGCAGTTCCTCCTCGCCTTTTTCGATCTGTACTGCAAGTATTCTCTCGGCAGTTACGCACTTTTTATACTCATTGTAATAATACTGAGCGTTCTGCGACGGAGTTTTTCGCACATCAAGCTCGATCGTAAGCTTCGGACAGCCGTCCTCATAAAAATTATCGGCAGTCAGCGAAGAGTCGCCCTTCTTAATGCTGTACATGTTAGCTGAAATAATGTCGCCGCAAAGCTTGAAATGCTCCTTATCGGCACACGCTGCAAGCTCGGTTTTCTGAGCTGCAATACGCCGTGACGTGCGCTCCGTCAAATTGACAAGCAGCTTGAAAAGATCGTTTGCACGCTGCTTGGTTCGGACTGCTTTGTCCCGTTCAAAATAGAAATAATCCAACAGTTCCGAAGCCGAATGCAGTTCCTTTGTGTACATCAACGTTCCGAACTGATTAAGACGGATAAAGGAAAAGTCTTTCAGCAGCCCCTCTTTAGTGCTTGCCGCAGAATAACAGCATTCGCCCGAAGTCAGCTGATTCTTCGTCTTTTTAATAATATAGAGCAGTCTTTCGAGAAAATCGCCGTCAATCGTATCACTTTGCAGGTGAACTCCGCGTCCTGCAAAAAACGTCCACTCACGAGCCAAAACAGGCGATATTCCCTCAAAAATACGTATCAACGCCTTTGAAAGCTCGGCAGCCGGCGTCTCATGAAGTCTTTTAACTATTTCCTCGGGAGATGCGGTCAAAAAGTTTAGCCGTTCGTCACGAGGAGGAAGAGCGTACTTCATTCCGGGAAGAACAAGTCTTTCCCGAGACATTTCCTCATCGACACGCTTAATGCTGTCAATGATCCTGCCGCTGCTGTCAATAATTATCAGGTTGGAGTAGCGTCCCATGATCTCACAGGCGAGCGTAACAGTCACGATGTCCCCAAGCTCGTTTACGCACTCAAAGTCCAGAAATAATATACGCTCCAATCCGTCCTGCCGAATATCAATAAGCTTTCCGCTGCCCAGCCGTTTTCGCATTAACATGCAGAACATTGGCGGAGTCTGCGGATTATCGGGCTGCTTTTCAGTTATATGCACTCTTGCACTCCCTGCGTTCGCCGAAATATAGAGCTTTTTGCTGCCGCCTCGCGTGCGTATTGATATGATTATTTCTTCACGGGAAGGCTGAAAAACCTTCTCGACGCGTCCTCCGATAAGTGGTTGAAGTTCATTTTTTACTGCATACAAAAATGCTCCGTCAAGAGCCATAAAATCAATCCCTTTCTGTTTTTAAGGCAATCACTTTACTTCTTGCCAAAGGAGTTATCTGCTGAAATTGACGACCGTGATTTTTTATAAGTTAAAATTTCAAAATCCGACTGAGTTTCAAGTGATTCAAGACTGACAAGCCTTTGCTGTTCGACCCTGCCGCTTTTATAGTAGTAGGGCGTCATGGAAAACAGGCTCTGAATGTCGTTTTTTTCATTTATACGCATAAGAAAATTTACACGCTCGCTGCCAATAAATTCAAAACCCTGCAAAGAATACGGCTTCACCTCGTTTTTATACGGCGTGTCATAAATCAGGCTTTTTAGCTCCCAAAGATGATTTTCAGACGGAATGACCATGACCATAATACCGCTTTCTTTGAGGACTCGACTGTATTCTTCTCCGCAGAACGGAGCAAACATTGTCAGCAAAATATCACAGCTTTCGCTTCTCACTGGAATATTAAACACGCTTGCAGCCGCAAATCTTACTCCAGACCGTCTCTTGGAAGCCATATCAACAGCCTCTTTTGAAATGTCTATCCCATACATATCGACCGCAATATCTGACTTGTCGAATTTTGCTTTAATAGCTGAAGTATAATAACCTTCGCCGCAACCTGCGTCAAGTATCGTGAAGCCATTTTCCGCATATTTCACTACAGCTTTGCAGACCTCCGCACGCAAAGGGGCATAATATCCTTTTTCAAGGAAGTCTCTCCTCGCTTTGAGCATAAGCTTATTATCCCCATGCACAGCCGTTCCATGCTTTGAAAGAAGAAGATTAACATAACCGCTTTTTGCCGTATCAAAGCTGTGCCTTTGAGGACACACAAGAGATTTTCCCAAAACGCCGAGCGTTTCTCCGCACACAGAACATGTAAATATACTCATATCCACACCTCAGAAGTAAACGCATGGGTCAACAGACGATTCTGCTATCTCCACATCAAGAAGCGGAAATTTTTCCTCGAGAACTCGCCGCAATTCCCATAAAACAAGATTCTCCGTGTGAAAGTGACCACAGTCGATAATTGTGAAAAAGCAATTATTTGCATCTATCCAGACATCGTGCTTCACGTCGCCTGTTATCAAGGCATCGCAGCCCTTTTCTACCGCAAGTCCCATGAGAGAACCTCCAGAGCCGGAGCATACCGCAACTTTTGATATAACTTTCATGCCATATCTGTTCACTTTTATGCGGTCAATTTTAAAAATACATTTTAGTATTTCTGAAAGCTCGTCAATATCTACAAGTTCTTTAAATTTAAAAATACACCCAATACCCGAGTCGTCCAAAGGCTCGACCTCATCGAAAATATCTCGGATTTCGGCAATTTTTCTCAAAATAACGGTATTTGTGCCGCCCTCGGCAGCGTCCAGATTCGTGTGCATACAAATTGCCGATATTCCGCTTTCTATCAGATTATAAGCAGGAGCGAAACGGTCTATTTTTTTGATCGGATCAAAAATTACAGGATGATGCGATATTATCAGATCCGCATTTTTCATATCCGCCTCGTGAACAGCAAAATTAGTGATGTCAAGCGACAGAAGTATCTTTCGGCAATTTTTGAAACCCGTATTAACCAAAAAACCCGAATTGTCCCACTTTTCCTGTAGAGCGAATGGATATTTTTCATCGAGAAATTTATATATCTCGCCAATAGGAATACTGCCGACGCCGTTCATAAGCTTTTGACCCATCGCCAAATAATGCTGTGCGTCGTCGTATCTACCGGCAGCTTTCAGCGAATTGCCTGCTTTTATAAGACGAGCAGCTTCTTTTTGGCGATATTTTTTTCCAAGCTCGTCATCGTCCTCAAAAAATCCTGCGATCGCTTCAAATTCGGTCAGCTTTCGAGAGGCTTCAATGTCATATCCTGCGCAAATCACGCTGTATAGCTTGTCACCGTCCACGACAGCTCTTTCCGTTATAGCCTGAAAATTATTGTCATACAGCCACTTTCTCAGTATTTCAGGCTTGCTCATTGGCTGAAGTATCAGGCGAATACCGTCCAGCGCATACGCTCGGTTTTCAAGAATTTTAACAATAGTCTCACCGCCCATGCCTGCAATAACTATATCGCTTACATCGTCAAGGCATACGTTCTCAAGTCCGTCTGAAAGTACAAGGTCAACTTTATCGGATATACTGTACTTTTTAACGGTTCTACCGGCAGCTTCGAGCGGTCCTTCTTTAATATCGGACGCAATAACTTTTTTACACTTTCCGCTCATTATCAGTTCGGCAGCAAGGAGCGCATGGTCAGTTCCAACGTCGCATACAGTACCTTCGCCGCTTATCATGTCCGCACACATTTTCAATCTATTATCAAGCATGTTCTCACCTCAAAAAATAAGGCGTGCCGAAAACTCAACACGCCCTCGCAATTTTATGCCTTCTTTGCAAAATGCTCATTCAGCTTAGCAACAAGCTCTTCGGGGTCAGTACCATGGACTGCACAAGCCTCCTCAATGGATTCGCCTCTTGAAGCAGGACATCCGAGACAATGCATTCCCATTTCAAAAAAATAAGGTGCAACCTCAAAATCAGCGTCCAGAATATCGCCTATAATCGTATTTTTTGTGATTTCCATAATTGACTTCCTTTCACGCATTGGTGCGGAACTCGGGTATCCCCCCGGCGCCGCCATATTAATAAAATCTACAGTAAAATGGCGTACTTTCCCCCGAAAGCAGGGGGAAAGTCACATAAACCACCTTGATTAATTCACAGAATTTTTAATTAATCCTGATTGAGTTTAGCAAAACAGTCGCTGCAATATACAGGTCTGCCATCCTTAGGCTCAAAAGGGATCTTAGCCTCACCGCCGCATGTAGCACATACGCCTGTGAACATTACACGCTCGCCTCTACCTGCATTTTTTCTTGCGTCACGGCAGCTCTTGCATCTCTGAGGCTCATGAGTAAGTCCTTTTTCCGCATAGAATTCCTGCTCGCCTGATGTGAATACGAACTCGTTGCCGCACTCTTTGCAGACTAATGTCTTGTCTTCGTACATTTTTATATACCTCGCTTAATTTTTGTACCCCGACCGGATTTACACCGGCACCTTTGAAATATCCGAAAGATATACAACGCTCTGAATTTAAGCTACACGGTCATCTCTGATTTTTATTTATGGAATTACGGATTTTCTTCCTTGCTCTCTGCATGGCATTATCTACAGATTTCTCGGATACACCGAGTACTGAAGCAGTCTGCCTGTAAGTTTTTCCGCTTACGCACAAGCAAAATACCTTATTTTCAAAAACGGAAAGAACGTTATCTACAGCATACCAAAGCTCGGAAAAAAACTCTTTATTGATATAAATGCTCTCGGGAGTTTCTTCCTGTGAAGCCGTCTCCTCCGGGAGATCGTCCAAACTTAGCTTATTGATCTGCTTTATACCGCATTTTTTCGCATAAGTTTTCATGCGGTTGACGATACAGACCTCCGCATAGGTCGAAAATTTTATAGCTCGTTCGGGCACATAGGAAGCAATTGCATTTAGCAGCCCCATAAGTCCTTCCTGACGCAGATCGTCAGGATCGGACTCATGAGATGAAAAAATTTCCGCTTTAATAAAAATCAACTTTGAGAAACGCAGAATAAGCGCGTCCGCCGCTGACCTGTCGCTTTTGGCGAGCAGGGCAAGTTCTTCATCGGTTTTACCGCAGAATTCATTCAAATTGAAGTCCAAATCAAGCAAGATATCCACCCAACATTCGCTGTTTTTGGTTTTATAAAGAGTATATCCGGCAGCCCGCAGAACGAGCTGCCGGGGTAATTTAGAGTTTAAGGAAACTTAATTTTCCTCCTTAGCCGCTTCTTCCTCAGCAGCCTTCAAAAGGTCGGACATATCGAAATTGAAATTGCTTACAGGCTTCTTTATAGCCGGCTTTGCAACCTCGGGAGCCGAATTATTATTCGATATAGAGGGCTTTGAGCTAAAGCTGTTCGAGCCTCCTCTGCTGTTATATGAACCGCCTGAAACGCTTGCAAAGGGGTCAACGCTTCTGTTCTCCGTCTTGATATTTTCAGCCTTTGGAGCAGATGCGGCAGGCGCTTTAGCCGCAGAAAACTCAGCCTTTGGAGCTTCCGCAAGCTTGACCGTATTCTCAGAATTCGGCTCAACAGCCTTTTTAGCTTCACCGATAATGTTCTGAGCTTCGCTCATTCTGTCGGCAGCCTGACTGGTAAGCTGATTGATAACGGAAGTAATATCTTTAAACTTAATATTTACGCTTTCGATCTCGTTAAGAAGCATACTGCGTACAGTCGAGGACATTTCGTTGATATTGCCAGCCTTCTTATTTGCGTCCTTAACAGCTGCTTCAGCTTGATTGTTTGCTTCTGTGATCGTTTTCTTTGCAGTCTCATTAGCTTCCTTGATAGTTTTCTCAGCAACAGCATTAGCTTCGCTTATAACGGCGGCAGCCTTTTCATCCGCCTCCTTGGTAGTCTTGGCAGCTTCCTGTTCAGCCTGGATTTTAAGCTGAGAAACAGTTTTCTGAGCCTCTGCGAAAAGCGAACCCATAAGAGCCGCAGGATTGTTTGCATTTGCCTTTAACTCGACGATCTCATTGTTGAGCTTAGCGATCTCATCATCCTTTTTTGCTGCCGCTTCGTTATCCTTAGTGAGTTGGCGAATCTTTCCTTCCATCTCATCGGCAGCTTTCTTTGCAGCCTCAAGCTCAGCAGACTTCGCCTTAAGCTCCTCGTTCTTGGAATTGAGATCAGCCGTGATTCTTGTAACATCCTGTTTAACCTTAGCAAGCTCCGCAGAAGCATTTGCGTCAGCAGGAGATGTCTTTGGTGCAGCGGAGGCTTTTTTCTCAGCGTCTGCTGCGCGTTTTTCAGCGGCAGAGACCTTCTGATCGGCAGCCCTGAGCTGACTTCTGAGATTGTCAATTTCCTTCTTGGCAGCCTCGATAGCAGCCTGCGCCTGAGCGTTATTTGATGCGGCAGGCGGAACGGCAGCCTTATCATTTGCCGCCTTAAGCTGAGCGCGGAGATTATCTATCTCTCTCTTGGCAGCTTCAAGAGCCGCCTTAGTCTGGGGATTCTCAACAACATTTGCTCCGGCAGCTGCCGCACCGCCGGCTTTAAGCTTGGCTATCTGCTGCTGGAGTTCCTCGTTTTCCTTTTTAGCGGCTCTGAGGGCATTATTTGAAGCGTTGAGCTTTTCTTGTAAATTATCTACCTGATTTCTGAATTTAACAAGTTCCTGAGGGTCGGCAGGCTTCTGACCGCTGACTTCCTGAAGTTCTTTTTTCAACCTCTCGTTCTCGGAATTCAATTCATCGAGATAAGTCAGAACGTCCTCTTTGACGTAACCCTTCTGACCGATCTTAGTTTCTCTTAAAATGCTTGGCTGATCCATAAATAGTACTCCGATCCCCGCAAAGCCTGCGGATATAATAAACGACAATATGCCTTATTACAATTATAACATATTTTCACATTTCATTCAATCGTTGAAAATGCTGAATTTTGAAGTTGTTCTTTAGTTATTTTGCACAATCAATTAACAGTTATTCTGAATATAGTTAGCCTACTTGAAATTTGAACAAAAACGGGATGCCCATTAAAGAGCATCCCTGCAAATGCTATTTAAGATCACGAGCCGAGTATCTTAAGAATGTCGTCCAGATCGTAGTCTGTAGACGTCTGAGGCTTTGACGCTTCACCGAGTCCAAGACCGTCGATAAGAGGATTATCAATTTTTATAACATCGTCCTCGGCAGTTTCCTCCTCAGGTTTTGGAGCGCCCTCGGGTTCGTCGAAACCTGCGGCAATGACCGTAATAGTCATCTCGTCCTGCATGTCCTCCTTAAATGCCGTACCGAAAATAAACTCAACATCTTTGGAGGCTGTATCGGTGATCATCTTTGTAGCTGCGTCCACATCGGAAGAAAGAATATCCTCGGACATAGCGATATTGATAAGCAGACGTTTTGCGCCAGAGATCGAAGTTTCAAGCAGCGGGCTGGAGATAACCGCATTTGCAGCCTCCTTTGCCTTATCCTTGCCGGAACCGTGACCGATAGCCATATGAGCGTAGCCTGCGCCCCTCATAATGGTCGAAACATCGGCGAAATCAAGATTTATGTAGCCCTCCTCAACAATGAGGTCGGAAATGCTCTTTACACCTGTTTTAAGAATATCGTCTGACAAAGAAAAAGACTGCTTCATAGTAAGCTGCTGCTTACCCTCAAGGAGCTTTTCATTCGGTATAACGATAAGTGAATCAACGTATTTTCTAAGCTCTGTGATACCTCTTTCAGCCTGTGCCATTTTCTGCTCTCTCTCGAAAAGAAAAGGCTTAGTAACGACTGCAACGGTAAGTATATCCATTTCCTTTGCGATCCTTGCAACAACGGGGGCTGCGCCCGTACCCGTACCGCCGCCCATACCTGCGGTAATGAAGATCATATCTGCGCCCTTAAGATGAGCTTCTATCTCATCTCTGTTTTCCTCAGCGCTTTTCTGACCAATGTCAGGCTTATTTCCTGCGCCTCTGCCCTTTGTTAGCTTTGTTCCGATCGGGATCCTTGTGGTAGCCTTAGACTTATTAAGAGCCTTCGCATCGGTATTCACAGCAATATACTCGATATTGCTGACGCCTGATTCAACCATGCAGTTTACGGCATTTCCGCCGCCGCCGCCTACGCCTATGACCTTTATATTAACATCGGGTTCCATTGCTTCCTCGTAGTTAAAATCTGACATTTTGAAACTCCTCCTATTTTTTCTGTAACACTCGAATTATAGTCTGTAAATACACTTATCATTTTATCACATTTCGCCGATTTTTTCAAGTCTCACAGCTATTTTTTTTATTTTCTGCACTTTGTACAAATCAGTTGAATTATATATGTTGAATTTGTATATATCATCAAAAACCGTAAACTTCCGCCGTATCGGATACAACGGCAGTAGTTGTCGTCTCAGGCATGATAAGTCCCAAAGCGTCTGTAGAAGCCGCCGTAGTGACGATCGTTTCCTTTTCGCCGCTGCTGCGGAAGCTGCACTGATTCTTGCCTACCATTGTAAGGTAGCCTGTTTTTCCCTTGACATTTTCATCGTTCATTACTGTCTGCGCAAGGTCAAGCTTATAGTCCACATCGCTCCAGTTGCCCATTTTGAAGATCGTTCCGTCGCGGTATTCAACAACAATGTCATACTCATTGGTCATATCTATCGAAGCAATATCGGTATTATCGTCTCTGTCAAAGCGGCTTATGAGCTGTGCGAACGCCTCGTCCTTATTTGCATTTTCAGACTTAAGCTCTGCGCCCTCGGTAAATTCATCAGGCTCGAAGCCTTGTATTATCGGGAGCTTTTCGGGGTCGGTATAATTATCGCTTTCTGAGAGTATCTTTCCCTTTCGGCTCACAAGCAGCACGCTGTTTTCGTACTGAACATTATAAGCCGGAATGCACCTGGTAACGTTTATTCGCAGCGTAGAGGGGAAATCCTTATCTACCGACGCCGATTCCACATATGTGAGACGGTCAAGTATATTTTTTTCAGCCTTTCCCGTATCAAGACGGATAAGATTATCTCCTGCCTTTACTTTTGACGCTTCGACTATCTGTATAGCGGTATAATCGTTAGACTCCCCCGATACGATTATTTCATCTATATTGAACAGAAAGGTCAGGCACATAGTCACTCCCGCTGTCAAAACAAGGACTATAACGATAAACGCGTAAACGCTCATCATACGTCTGCGCCGCCGCATACGCTTGCCGCTGTTTTTCCTCTCTATATTAGTCTTTTCGACATCATTCATATTATTATCTCCTCTTTCACAGGTGCGGTATTGCCTTAAGGAATTTAGCAGGGACACGACACGCCGTGTCCCTGCTGAGTTATTACATTAAGTTGCTTCTTACTCCCTGCGGATCTTTCCGCCCAGCGAAGTTATAGCCTCCTCGAACCTCTCGTAGCCCCTGTCGATATGGGAAATACTTCCGATGCGTGTAGTTCCCTCCGCCGCAAGAGCAGCTACAGCCATTGCCGCTCCTCCTCTGAGATCGGTAGCTTCTACGTCAGCTCCGTGAAGTCTCGGAACTCCTCGTATCACCGCCGCTTTGCCCATCACCTGTATATCGGCGCCCATTTTTATAAGAGCGTCTGTATGACGATAACGGCAGTCAAAAATATTTTCCTCAAAAACGCTTGTTCCGTCTGCCGTTACAAGCACGGCCATCAGTACAGCCTGCGCATCCGTCGGGAAACCCGGATGAGGCATTGTCCTTATTCTGTCCTTTACAGCCTTAAGACGTCCGCCGCGTCTTAGATATATCCTGTTTTCAGCGGTATAAATGCCGCACCCCGTCTGCTCCAGAACTGTTGTAAACGGCTCTGTTTCGGGAACGCAGGCATTTTTAAGTATCAATTCTCCTCCTGCTGCCGCCGTCATGGCAAGATAAGTCGCTCCGGCAATCCGGTCGGGCATTATCCTGTATTCGCAGCCATGGAGTTTTTCAACGCCTTCTATAACTATGCAGCTCTCGCCGTCGCCCTTGATCTTCGCTCCGCACGAACGCAGAAATCGGCACATATCGCAAATTTCCGGCTCTCGGGCGGCGTTGTTTATAACGGTTTCGCCCTCTGCCGTAACTGCGCAGAGTATGATATTTTCAGTAGCTCCCACAGAGGGAAACGACAGTGAAAGCCTTGCCCCTTTTGATCTGCCTTTCGGCATACGGCAGCAGATCCGTCCGCCTGTATCGGTTATTTCCGCACCCATTTTAGACAATGCCGCCAGGTGCATATCAATAGGGCGAGGTCCAAGCTCGCATCCTCCGGGAATGCTGAACGTACATTCCCCGGTCCTGCCGAGGATAGCTCCCATAAACATTATCGAGGAACGCATTTCACGCATAAGCTCCTCGGGAATCTCGCTGCCGTAAACTCCGGTAGAATCGATCTCCGCACAGCCTCCCGAAAGACTGCATTTGCAGCCGAGGCAGTTAAGTATTCTCGCCGCGGAATATACATCGGTAAGTCTCGGACAGCTTTTCAGAAGGCATTTTCCGCTGACAAGCACGCACGCCGCCATTATTGGGAGAGCGCTGTTCTTGCTTCCCTGTAATTCAAGTTCTCCGCAGAGGCGTGTACCTCCCGTAACAATAAAATTCTGCATACGACCACCTCACATACGTATAATATGCGAAGCGGTGTCTTTGCGTTACTTGCCTGATTTTTTCAGAAGCTTATCAACAACGGCAAGTATTCTGTCGTTAGTATCTTTAAGGTGGAGAGCCGCCGCGCTCTCGGACATTATTTCCACTTTATCGGGAGCGTTGTACAGCTTTTCTATTTCGGAAATGATCTTGTCGGATGTAACGTCTTTCTGCTCGATGACCTCGGCAGCCCCTGCTCTGCCGAGAACCATAGCGTTGTGATACTGATGATTTCCTGCAACTATAGGGGACGGGATAAGTATCGAGGCTTTTCCTGCCGCTTCAAGCTCTGCAAGAGTTGAAGCTCCCGATCGGCATATTACCAGATCGGCAGCCGCAAGGCAAACGTCCATGTCGTTGATATACTCGGTGATGCGCAGTCTGCTGCTTTTCAGCGGTATTCCTGCCGCTTTCATCGCCTGCGGAAAGGTGTCCCTGCCCATTCCGCCGTAGCCGTGGATATGGTTGATGTTCAGTCCCCTGCCGTGATGCCATTTGATGGCTTCTGTCATTGTCTCATTGATACAGCCAGCGCCCAAACTTCCGCCGAAGGAGAGTATCGTAAAATCATCGTTGAACCCAAGCTTTCGGCGAGCTTCCGACTTTGTGAGCTTCGTGCTGATGCCGCTTCTCACGGGAAGTCCCGTAACGCTGTACTCGAACTTGCTCTTATCCATAAAATCAAGAGCCTCCTTGACCGTCAGCATAACGTAATCCACCTCTTTTGAAAGCAGGCGATTCGTTACGCCGGGGTAGGCGTTCTGTTCATGGATAGCCGTCGGAACGCCCATTCTTGCGGCTTTCCTGATAACCGGTCCCGCCGCATATCCGCCCGTACCGATAGCTATATCAGGCTTGAAATCGGAAATTATCTCCTTTGCCCGCTTGCCCGAAGAAGCAAGATATGCCAGAGCCTTGGCGTTTCTGCCGATGTTTTCTATGGATATTTTTCGCTGGAAGCCTGCCACCTTTATAGTTTCCAGCCTGTATCCGGCTTTCGGAACGAGCTTTGCCTCCATTCCGTTCGGAGTTCCGGCAAAAAGGAACTCCGCATCGGGATATTTTGATTTGATCATATCTGCAATGGCAAGACCGGGATTAATATGTCCCCCAGTTCCGCCGCAGGAAATTAAAACTCTCATACACTTCTCCTCTGAAACTCCGACTTTTATTTCTGATCAGCATCTCCTTTATCGGGCGGATAATAGCGATGCTGTGAGATATTCAGCATTATCCCCATTTCCGCAAGCTGCATTATAAGAGCAGTTCCGCCGTAACTGAAAAACGGCAGACTGATTCCCGTGTTAGGTATAAGATTGCTTACAACGGCAAGATTCAATACCGTCTGAATACCTATCTGAGTTGTGATGCCTACCGCAAGAAGCATTCCGAAGCGATCCTTGCACCTTACTGCAATAGAAAATCCCTCGACTACAAGCAGGAAGAATACTATAATTATCGCCAATGCTCCGACAAAGCCTATCTCCTCGCAAACTATGGGAAAAACAAAATCGTTTTTCGTTTCGGGGAGGTAAAGATACTTCTGACGGGAATTTCCCAGTCCCAAGCCGAAAAGTCCGCCCGAGCCTATAGCTATGAGAGAATTTGCCGTCTGCCATGAGTCTCCGAGAACGTCCTCAAATGGATGCTGCCAAGCGTTGATACGCGTCTGAACGTAGCTTCCCGGCGTATTGTACTGCCAGTAAATATATCCTGCAACAGCCGTAACGCCCGTAATGCCCAAAGCCAAAAACTGACGTCTGTTAGCTCCTCCGCAGAGGATCATTGCTATCGCTATAGTTCCTATGAGTACGATTCCCGAAATGTGCTTTTCAAGAGCAATGAGAATTACGTAAACTCCCAAAAGAAGGGCGTATTTTACGATACCCGTTTTAAAGGTATTCATTTTCTTTCCGTCTTTTTCCATGCTGTAAGCAAAGAATATTATAATTGCAAGCTTTGCGACCTCCGAGGGCTGAAAATTAAGAGGTCCGATAGTTATCCATCTCTTTGCGCCCATGTCGCCGCCCTCTGTGTTTCCGATAAGCAGGACCGCTATAAGCAGGATAGCTACCGCAGCATATAGTATTCCGGCTATATTGAATTTCTTAAAAAGCGGTATCTCCAGCTTTTTGAAGTTGTGATAATCGAATTTCATGAAAAATATCATCGCAACAAATCCGATACCCGCATTCATAGCCTGATTTTTTGCGTAATACAAGCCGTCGCCGAAATCGCTGTACGCCCACGCATAGCTTGCCGACGACATCATTACAAGTCCCACTACAAGGAGTATCATTACATATGCGAAAAACGACAGGCTCATATCGCCGTTCTTTCCGCCTCCGAAAAGAACCGTAAACAAGCCTTTTCTCTTACTGCCTTTTATACTTTTTGCCGAAGCAGCCATAGATTCCTCCTTTTATTTATAACCGTATACAATCAAGCGGGGGACTCTGTCCCCCTGCACCCCCTGCCAAAGGGGTGACCCCTTTGGAATCTCTGTGTTCGTGAATTTGTCAGTATATAGCCACCTTATTTTTTCAGGACTATTAATTATCATGGCTATATACTAACAAATCCACGGATACGGAAACCAAGAGTTACCTCTCTGAAAGAAAATACCGAAAATCAAAGTACTCGTTAATTTGTTGATAGAATTTCCAAAATATCAAAATGCCAAAAGCAGTACGATGCCCAAAGCTCCGAAAACCGCGCCCGCAAGAGAAAACGTAATAACGATCCTGTATTCGCTCCACTTGCACATTTCAAAATGGTGATGAATGGGCGTCATTTTGAAAATTCGCCTGCCCTCGCCGTATTTCTTTTTTGTGTACTTAAAATAGCTGACCTGTATCACTACCGACAACGCCTCGATAATATACACCAGCGAAACAAGCAGCATAAGCAGATGATTGTGAAACACAAGTCCGACAGCTGTTACCGCAGCTCCAAGAAACATCGAGCCTGTATCGCCCATGAAGCATTTTGCCGGATTCAGGTTCCACACAAGGAATCCCAGACAACCGCCTGCCAAAGCCATTGTAAAGCATGTCATCTCCTTTTCGGCAAGGATAGAACTGCATACCGTGAATATCAGCATTGCCGTAAACGTTACCGAACCGCAAAGACCGTCCACACCGTCCGTAAGATTCACGGCATTGGTCAGATATATTATAACGGGTATCATAATAAGGTAATAAAATATACCGAGCTGCGGAGTCTCCCAAAAACCCAGATCTATTGACGTCGAGCCGTCCCCGAATTTGTACAGACAGAACAGAAAGCCAATTGAAAACAATGTCTGCAAAAGTATTTTCTGCATCGGCGTCAAGCCGTCGTTATTTTTTCTGACTACCTTTGTATAGTCGTCGATAAAACCGATAAAGCCGAACAGTATTGAAAACACAACAACGCTCAGGAGCATGAAAAATCCGTTTCTTGTACTTTGAGCTACAGGATCGAGCCCTGCCTGTATGCGGTATATCCAATAACCGCACATTGACATGAGAACCGTGGATATTATGAACATGAATCCGCCCATTGTAGGAGTTCCCTGTTTCTTTGCATGCCACCCCGGACCGTCCTTGACCTTGATAGGCTGACCGAACTTCAGCTTGTGCAGAAACGGCACGAGCCACTTTCCCGATAATGCCGCAATTCCAAAGGACAGCAAAGCCGTCAGTAAAATAATTATCCAAAATGACATCTGATCAAACAACTCCTTTTCGACGGATACTCCGTCATCCAATTACAGAAGCTTCAAGCCCTCCGCAACGATTTCTCTCTCATCAAAATGAATATGCTTCATGCCTGCAAGTATCTGATAATCCTCATGACCCTTGCCTGCCAATACTATTATATCACCTTTCCGGGCAATTTTCAAGCCGTGATATATAGCTTCTCTGCGGTCAGTCACCACATCATATGGTGTTGCCGAGCCTTCAAGCCCCTTTAAAATATCCTCTATTATAGCCTCCGGCTTCTCGTTTCGGGGGTTATCTGATGTCACGATAAGTCTGTCGGCATACTTCGCCGCCGCCGCAGCCATTTTCGGACGCTTTGCCGCATCACGGTTTCCGCCGCATCCGAACAGGCAGATAAGTCTGCCCTCGGTATACTCCTTTACGCTTTTCAGGATATTCTCAACGGCGTCAGGAGTATGAGCATAATCGCATATTACGGTAAAATCCCGTCCCGTGGGAATGATCTCGCATCTTCCCTTAACGCCGTTATAAGCCGAAACTGCCGAAAGTATATCGCTCATGGGGATGTTTTCCAATACGCATACGGCTATCGCCGCTGTCAGATTTGAAACATTGAACATTCCCGGGATAGGCGAGCTTACGTCATATCTTCCGCCCTCACAGTTAAACGAAAATGTGCTGCCCGCAGAGCTGATCGTAATTTCATCGGCATAAAACGCCGCTTTTTCCCTTACTGAAAATGAAAGTCTGCCGCAGTTCACCTCATTGTAAAGCCGTCTGCCGTATTCATCATCAATATTTACGACAGCCGTACCGCAGACGTCGAACAGCATTTTTTTCGCCTGAAAGTAATCCTCCATGTCCTTATGATAGTCAAGGTGATCCTGCGTAAGATTGGTAAATACGGCAGTTTTGAAAAACGCCGTTCCTATGCGTCGCTGAACCAACGCAAAGGAGCTTACCTCCATAACGGCGTACTCACAGCCCGCGTCCGCCATTTTCGCAAGAAGCGACATAAAATCATACGCCATAGGAGTAGTATTTTCCGTGTGAAGAACCTCGTCCCCTATCTCGTTCTGTATCGTGCCTATAAGTCCTGTCTTGTGACCTGTACTCATAAGTATGTGCTTGATAACGTTTGTAATGGTAGTCTTACCGTTTGTACCTGTCACTCCGATAAGGGTCAGACGTTTTTCGGGATGTCCGAACCATGCCGCACAAAGCTCTCCGTAAAGCTTTCGGCTGTTTTCCGTGACGATCTGCCTGTCGCCAAGACCAAGATCGCGTTCGCAGACTATCGCCGCAGCGCCCTTTTCAAGCATTTCGGCGGCGGCGGTATGACCGTCGAAGCTGCCGCCTTTTACGCATACAAAAAGGCTTCCCTCTGTCACTTTTCTTGTATCGTCCGTTATCGAGGTTATTTCAGCGCCGCCTATTGCAGTTTCGGCTCTGCCCTCAAGTAAATCCGCTAACTTCATATTATTAATCTCCTCCGCCCGGTACATGAAATTCAAGAACTATGGTCTTACCCTTTTCCACTTTCGTTCCTGCCGGAATGGACTGACTGTTTACAACAGCTCCCTCACGGTGGATAGAAGCTCCCGTCGCCACGTAATTAAGATCCATGTAAACTATCGAATCATTTGCAACATCGGGAGATAAGCCCACAAGATCAGGGACTTCCGTATAATCTACCGTATGGCTGGGATCGGTGTAAAGATAGACCGTGCCGCCCTTTGCTATAGTTGTACCTGTTACGGGCGATTGCGCAACAACTGTCATGCCCTTGCCCACTACTTCGGGATTTGCGCCCATTGCGTCAAGAGTTGCCTTTGCAGCCTCAAGATCGCCTTCAAGGAGAGGAACTTTAATATCAAGCTCAGCCAATTCCTCCGCTGTATACTCGGGACTTATGCCGAGATAAGGAAGAACGTCGGTAAGAATATCTCTTGCTGTGGGAACAGCGACCTTGCTTCCATAGTAAAAGCCTCCGTTTGTTCTGAAATCAGGCATATCGGCAAGCACAAGAAGAATGATCTCGGGGTCGTCGGCAGGAGCGAAACAGCAGTAAGACGCACCGTAATCCTGTTTATCGGCAATTTCGTTTTCGCCCTGTTCCATTTTCTTGCCTGCCGCAGTTACGGAAAGTCTCTGGGAAGTTCCCGATTTTCCGCCGATAGCATAACCCTTGATATTTACGTTACCACCGCCGTTGTCAATTGTAACATGATAAAGAGCGTCACGCATTATAGCGGAGGTTTCCTCTGAAACGACCTGTCTGCGGACTGTGCGCTCGTTTTTGAGAACAACATTTCCGTCCTCGTCAAGAATTTTCTCAACAACATAGGGCTGTAGAAGATAACCGCCGTTTATCGAGGCGCAGTATGCCGTGATCATTTCGATCGGAGTTATCGTGTGGTTCTGTCCTATCGAGGACATGCCCAGATCGACATTGGTAAATATATCAGCAGGCTGTATATTGCCGGAACTGCCCGCCTCTGCCGGAAGGTCTATTCCTGTAGGTTCTTTCAGTCCGAAGGCATCGAAATAATAGAGGAATTTTTCTTCTCCCAATCTTTCACCTATATCCATAAATGCAGGGTTGCATGAATGGGTAAGCGCCACCTGATAACTCTGTGCGCCGTGTCCGCCAATCTCGTGACACTTTACAGGACTTTCCATACCGTCAAGCTTTTTAAAACCCTGACAGTAAAAGCTGTCCTTATTAACGTCTATAAGATCTTCCTCAAACGCCGCCGCGCTTGTTATTACCTTGAATACGGAACCCGGCTCGTATACCTCGGTAACGCACTTGTTGCGCCACTGAGTCTCACGGGCTGTTCCCTGAAGCTTGTTGTATTCTTCCTCGGAAAGCGTTTTCAGCTGCTCGTTAATTACAGGGTCGGCAATTTCGTAAGGATTATTCAGATCGTAGCTCGGATATTGAGCCATTCCGTAAATTGCGCCTGTTTTTGCGTTCATTAAAATAGCGCAGCTTCTGTTTTTTACCTTGAAATTCGTTGACATTTCCTCCAGATGCTTTTCAAGAGCATACTGAATACGCATATCAAGAGTGAGATATACGTCGTTTCCGTTTTTGGCAGGATATGTCTTGGAATAGCGGTAGGGCAGCTCGTTGCCGTTTGAATCCTTTGCGGAGATAGTTCTGCCGTCCGTACCTGCAAGATATTCGTCATATGATGATTCAACTCCGTACATGCCGTAGCCGTCCGAAGCCGTAAAGCCGATAACAGCCGCCGCAAGCTCATTCTGAGGATAGTAACGCTTGGTGTCCTCCTCAACGTTAAGACTGACAAGTCCATATTGATTAAAGAACGCAAGCACCTCGTCCGCCACGGGTTTTTCGACCTGCTCCTGAAGAACGCTGTATTGGTTGTTTGCCGTCATAGCCTTTTCAACCTTTTCGGCAGTTATTTGCAGCTTTCCGTGCGGAGGCTGTAGCTTTTCAACAAGGAACGCAACGGCGTCCGCGCGGAATTTCTCCGCTGATTCAGGAAGAAGATCTTCAACTACTTCCTCCTTCTCAACGCCGTTTTCATCTGTAGTGACCTGTATCTTCGGCTGATACGTACCGTCTTTTATCTGTTCGGCACGAGTCTCGATACGCTTCTGCAAATTTTCCAGATCGGCTCGGAACTGCTTCGGATCGAGGAAAATCTTATAAACCGTTGCGCTTTTGGCAAGAGCAGTTCCCTTTGAATCGTAGATCGAGCCTCTGTGAGCCGAAATTGGTATCGAACCGAAGTGCTGGTCGTTGGCTTTCGCCTGATATTCCTTGTTCATCAGAACGGATATGCGGAAAAAATTTCCCGCAACAAATGCGAAAAGAATGAAAAAAACGACGGTCATCGTAATTTTCGTCCTGATTTTCATTGACCTTGAAGGAAGATTGCTGTTATTAGCCATATTCTCATCCTTTCTGTTGTTAAAGAAAAACTTTCCCTCCATAATATCAACGTCGTAAAATCAAGAGGGAACTGTTTCTCCTTACTTTCTGTCAAATAGCGCTTCTAATAAAGAAGGCAGGGTTTTTGAGCAGCCCTGCCTTTGAACATCTTCTTTTTTTATGCGATGTCCTTGCTCTTTGACACATAAGCAATCAATTACGCCTGTTGTCCCGACAAGCGATGGATCTTTCCTCTTTCAGCGTATCGCATGAAAGAAGACGATCCTGTATTCCGATCACCCGCTGTGCCTCCGTGTTCTACTATCACTACGGCGTTATATTTTTTGTTGCCGTTAGTTTTTTAATTACAGGCAGCTTTTTGTTATATTTATATTTATTTAGCTACCCTCTGAAATATTCCACGCAGCGATTAAAAAACTTCTTGACCTTCGCCAGAAGACCTTCGTCCTGCTCAGGAATAGTTACAACGTCGTCGGTCTGGATCTTGATGTAATTTATCTGGGACGAATCTATTTTATGCATGCCCAGTACATTTTCAGCATAATCCTCGACGTTCTTTGCAGATATTTTGCTTTCCAGCTCAGTTTGCAGCCTTACGTTTTCCGCCTCGGCAAGGGTCAGCTCCTCGTTAAGAGCGGACACCATGCTGTACATTGTATTCCTTCGGTCAAGGCTGTATATAACAGTTCCAAGCAGTACGGCGGCGAGGACGGATATAAGTACGATAGATATTACCGACCCGAGCTTTGTTTCGGATTTCCCCGAAGCCTTTTCAGACCGGCTCTTTTTAACGCGGCTCTCTGATTTTACAGAGTCTCGTTCAGCCATTTCAGTCCGTACTCCTTTCTATTATTCTGAGCTTAGCGCTTCTGCTTCTGTTGTTGCTTTCCAGCTCCGTTTCGTCAGCCTCTATGGGCTTTCTGTTCACAAATATTCCCTGCGGCTTGCGTCCGCATACACATTTGGGAAAATCGGGCGGACAAATACATCCCTTGCACCAACCTGCAAATCTCTGTTTGACTATTCTGTCCTCCAAAGAATGAAAGGTGATGACGGCAAGTCTGCCCTTTGGCTTCAGGGCAGCGAACGCCTTGTCAAGTCCTGCCGACAAATGGTCGAACTCTCCGTTTACGGCTATTCGTATCGCCTGAAAGGTTTTTTTACAGGGGTTTTTTTCTCTCCGTGCTTTCTGCGGAACGCTTTTCCTTATTATATCCGCAAGCTGCAATGTAGTTTCTACGGGAGCAGTCTCTCTTGCCTTGATTATATTTGAAGCAATACGCCGTGAGAATTTTTCTTCTCCGTACTCGAATATAATTTTTGCAAGCTCCTGTTCCGAATAAGTATTAACTATATCAGCCGCACTCATACCGTTTTGGCTCATTCTCATATCGAGCGGCGCATCGGCATGATAAGAAAAGCCTCTGCTTTCTTCATCGAGCTGATATGACGATACGCCTAAATCCATAAGTATACCGTCAACGCAGCTTATGCCAAGCTCGTCAAGCACACAGTCAAGCTCCGAGTAATTACGATGTATCACACGGGCGCTGCCGAAGTCCGCCAATCTTTCCGAAGCCGCCTTAACGGCGTCGGGATCGCGGTCGAGGGCAATAAGTTTGCCTTTTTCGCTCAGTCTTGCAGCAATTGCAGAGGAATGTCCGCCGCCTCCGGCAGTACAGTCAACGTACACGCCGTCGGGATCGATATTCAGTCCTTCAATACATTGGTCAAGAAGAACAGGGATATGTCTGAATTCCATATAACTCTCCTTATACTGATATACTCGCCGCTATTACAAAATGTCCAAAGAATGCTTAACAGAAAATTCGTATGTCAAGGAAGATGACGAAAGCATACTTGTTGTATGGTGAGGAAGATGACGCAGACAGACGGATTTTATGTCTGCATTACTGGATATTTTGTAATAGCGGCGAGTATAAGATACACAGCGGTATCAAAGCACAAGATTTGCCAATGCTGCCTTTTTTGCAGCGGGATCAAGGCTTTTTCTGCTTTCAGCAAGCACAGCCGAATCCCAGATCTCAGCTCTGTTCATATTGCCTATAACGGTTACCTCGCCTTTAATGCCGGCATAGTCCCTTAATGTCTGCGATATAAAAATTCTGCCCTGCTTATCGGGGACCTGCTTGTCCGCACCGGCGAGAAGCTCACGCCGTATTTCCGAGCCGATCTCGCCCGGAATCTCATTGAGCTTTCCGCAGTATTTGTAGAACTCTTCCACAGAGTAAACAGCGATGTAGTTTTTTTCATGACCAATGCAAAGATAGAATTCGGCGCCGAGAATGTCACGAAGCTTGTTTGGAAAGCTCATACGGCCCTTTGCGTCGATACTCGGATTAAAAGTACCGCATAACGGCTCGTTCATGACATTCGCCTCCATTTCTTCTTTCGGTCACGTTTCGCTGCCAAACTTCACCAAAAAATGGAAAATTTCACATTACATCACCTTTTTTACCCCTACAACAATTATACACTATTTGCCATAATTTTGCAATAGGGCATACTGCACAATCATGAGGAGCATTGAAAAGATATTTTCAGCGTTTATGACAAATCAAGCGGATATAAAGTTAATTTATATTACTTGATTTTCACCTTTTTTCACCCTTTGAGGTCAAAAATCAGGAAAAAGGTGAAAAAAGGCATAGAAGATTTTAAAAGCAAAACAAGCCTCCGAGCCAAAGCTGTGCCTTTGGCTCAAAGACTTATTGGAAAACAAGTTTCTATTACTGATCTCTGATCGGTTCCATGAAAAAATTTCCCGACAATCAACGATTGGATCGCAGTGAAAATTTTTCATGGGTTTGGTTAGAGATCAGTGTAAACATTAATAACTGTATGTTTCGTCACTATAAGGAATCGTGGCGTCCGTCGCAGTCTCTCCTGCATAAGAAGGCTCCTGAGGCCATGCAGCGGGATCGTCATACCACGGTTGTTCGTATGTCGGTTCTTCGTAATAAGGATCTTCATATACAGGCTCCTCGTAAGGCGGTTCTGTAGTCTCGGGAACTCCGCCTATATCGGTGGGATAGTTGTTCGGATACCACACGCCGGGAGTCTGTGTATAATCAGGCTCTACCACAACTATATCGCTTGAACCGTTGGGTATCTTCTCGCCGTCAGGTCTTGGAGTGTAGAACACATTGAACTTAGACGATTTCAATCCCATGGCAAGCTTGAATTCATAGCCCTTTACCGTTATCTTATCATCAATATTCACGTATGTAACATATCCTGTTTCTTCCGAATACTCAGGCTTTATCCAGTTGAACGGATCGTCCGACAAAGTAATGCCGTAAGCGTTCTGTATCATATTCCTGAGCTGAAAATCGTCAATATATGTTACCGTGCCGTAATGGGGATCGTACGCCGCGTCGTAGTCGCTCGATACCGAACGGAGATACGGCAGATCAGACCAGAAAACCTCATTGCAGTTCGCCGTAATTCCGCCGCTTGACGCCGAGAACATTGTCAGGGCATAATCGCCGTCATAGAAAAGCGCCTGTCCCAGAACCTCGGAAACAGCGTCAACGACCACCTGCGGAGGATAGGGCTTGCACCGCAGATCGCTGGAATCATTGCCGTTATATTTGCAGTACGTATAAACCGCTACCGCCTGAGCCTTGATAGCCTCGTAGCTCATCGAGCTTCCCACCTCGTTGTAAACGATCTGGGAAACCATCGAGAGAACGTCTCCCGAAACGCCTGCTACGGTAATTTCCTCGTCATAAGCCTCGCCAGTGTCCATAAGGTACGTATCGGGATAATAATGGAACAATATATCCTGATAAGTCCATCCGCTGTATGTGGCGTAGAAATTTGCGCCGTTCTGACTCATGCCGACGCCATGACCCCAGCCGTAAGTTACAACGGCAAACTGTCCGGGATTGGATTCGATAACCGGCTCGCTTTCAAACCACGGTATATCGCCCACATATCCGCCTGTAACATTAAGCTCGACCGGCGTAGGCGTCTTTTTGCGCTTTTTGCCGCCGCCTGATGATTCGGGAGAAGCCTCGTAGCTGATAAGGGACAGGCTGTCGTCGTAGCTGTCAAGCTCAGCCTTGTACCATTCGACTTCCTCGCCGTTTTCTTCGGCGATAGCTTCTGTAGACATTTCAACAGCCGCTTCGGAAGTCACGGTAGTTTCGGTAGTTTCAGTTTCGGTCGTTTCGGCTGCGGTCCCGGAAGAACTTGTAGTCTCCTCTGCATTTGCCGTACCAACGGTTGCGCAGCACGTAACGACTATGCTCGCCGCAAACGCCGCAGCCTTCTTAAAACTTTCGTTATTCATTGGAATCACCTCAAAATTCGCATTTCTGCTGTTTTTTATCAGCTGTTTTCCTTTTCTTTTTTCTGTTCTTTCTCTTTTTTCTTCTGTCTTTTTCTGTACTCCTCGGTGCGTTCTATCGAATCCATGTTGCCTGCTTCCTCGCCGTCGCGAAGTCTCCTTGCCACCAGTATGAAACGCATATTTGCCTCGGAAGCTCCGTAGCAGGTCGAAAGAGTAAGCAGCTTGTCGCCGAATTTCACATCAACCTCGGGGTCGAAAACACACTTTTCCTTGAGCTTATCCATATAGAAATCAAAGCTTTCCTCGGTATCAAGCTCCTCCATATCCCAGTAAACAAAGTCGGATTCTTTATATCCGCTTGTAACTGCATTTCCGCATATAACATAGTCATAATCGGCGTAGTTGGAGCTTAGCTCGATAAAGGGAGCGGTTTTCCAGAAATTATAGTCGTTGTAGTAATTTCTCAGCGAACCGAACATTGTAAGGTTCAGCATGTTATGTCCGTAGATCAGTATATTTTCGGATTGCTCCTCCTCGACAGCCCCGAAATTGTCGCGGTAATCAATGAAAAGCGAACCGGCGAACTCATAGTTCCTCTCAAAATTTTTATGAAGGTAAAAATGATTCGGGTCGTAATGCTCATTGCCGTAATAGGTCTGCCCCTCGGAGATCTCTCCGGGGTCTTTCAAAAGAGGATAATCAACATACGTATTTGGTATCCTTATCCAGCCTGCATAATCCTTGTTCTTATGCAGCATGATTTTTGCCATTTCCGTCATTCCGTCAGGAGATTCTGTAAAGCTGTCGTAAACCGGCAGGGTCGGCGGTTCTGTAGGAGCTTCGGTCGGCGGCGGAGCTTCGATAAGAGGAGTGGGTATATCCTCCTCGGTATCGAGATTTTTGTATGCCGCAACACCGAGTCCTGCCGCAAGAACAAAAGCAGCAGCGGCTGATATAATCTTGCAGGTTTTATTCATTATTCCTCATCATCCCTCGGTATCCGTCTTTTTCGCCTTGCTTTGGGCAGTATCTTCCTTCTTTTTCTTATCCGATCCTTTTTTCTTCTTAGCGGCAGCGGCTTCCTCAGCCTCCTTTACCGCCTCCTCGGGACCGTAAGGAATGAACACGGCGTTTTCATCGTACTTTTCATCCGGTTTTGTATTATAGTACATCGAGGGCCACTTGATGTTTTTGTTGACCTTGCTTTTTTTCGTTCCCGCATACGGATCTTCTCCGGGACGCACACGTCTTGCCATAATAATGAGACGACTTCTGTCCTGCAGCAGATAGTGGCATGTGGAAAGAGTAAGTATCTGATCGCCGTATTTTACGTCAACATCGTTTGTGCGGAGCGTTCTGCGCTTTGCTTCGTTGACGAAATTGTAAAACGACTCCTCGTCATCAAAGGAAAGCTGATTCCAGCAGTCATACTTTGTTTCAGACTCGTCCTTGGCGTCAAGAATAAAGAATGAGAATATTTTATAAGTATAGGATTCGTAGTTTGAGTTGAACTGTATGATCGGATGATTTTCATAGTAATCATCGTTGCGCTCATAGTATTTGAGCTTGCCAAACATGCTTTCATCAGCCATATTATGACCGTAAACTACCAGATTATCTGAATTTTTCTCAACAAGGTGATGATCTTCCACCTCGTCGAAGTGATTTCTCCAGTCGAGGAACAGTGCGCCTGCACGGGATTCCTCGCCTTTAAAATTGCGGTCAAGATACTTGTTGTTATCGTCCGCCTGAACCACGGGCAGTTCGATAATAGGTTCGCCGTCCTTGGTCGGGATACGCATATATCCGATAACGTCAGGGTTCATATCAAGAAGCTTCTGAGCGCCGTCAAGGAGAGTGTAGTACTTGTCATACTTTTCATCGTTTTCCTCCTCGGGCGTAAGGGTCGTATATACCGGCTCGTATGTACCGTAAAGACCTGCGATCTCACTGTACTGCATACGGCTTCTCCATAAGTCAAGGTAGTAATCGCCGACCATGTAGCCGCATACAATAATAGCGGCAATAGATACAAGGAAAATTATTTTTCGCAGGACTTCAAGAACGCTGTCTCCCTTTTCGGGGAAAAAGCCTCTTATTGTCTGACCGAATGTTTTTTTCTTCTTTTTTTTCTTTTTTCCCTTGCCTTTCGAGCCTGTTTTCTTTGCTTTTGAGGACATTCCGCCGTTCGCCGACGGCATAGACGGCTGAGTTCTCCTTTGCTGCATTTCCGGCTGAGCAGGAGCTTCTTCATTTCTGATAGCGTTTCTTATCGCCTTTATCTTCGCTGCTCTTGCGGAAGCCTCTGACGATGCCGTATCTCCCATGCTGTCATTTCTATTATTTTCGTTCATTCAAATTGTCGCCTCCGCTGAGAATAGTTATCCTATGATATAGTATATTTTACACCATTTTCGGTATATTTGTCAAGCTTTGCGGACAATATTTCACATAAATTTCGTAAAATCAGCCCGAAAAGCTTAGTTTTTCAGCTATTTTCAATAAAAAAGCATAATATTTTTGTGGGTTTTGCCGATAAACGTCGCTGCGAATCTTACAGCATAAACATAGGATATTATGTAATCTGTAATATTATTTATTAAAATCGAACAGCTTCATAGTCGTTCCCTCAACAGCCTTCTGCACAAGGGGGGCAAAATCAAAAGCGTTCTGAGCTTTTTCTATATCCTCCAGCCTTGGACGCACCTTCGGATGCTTGGGCGTGAATACCGTACAGCAGTCCTCATAAGGCTCTATGGAAATATCAAACGTATCTATCTTTCTTGCTGTTTCGATTATCTCCGTCTTGTCCATTCCCACACACGGGCGGAAAACAGGCATATGGCATACAGCGTCGGTACAAGCCATTGCCGCCATAGTCTGACTTGCCACCTGTCCGACGCTTTCACCCGTAATAAGAGCGAGACAATCGTCTTTTTCCGCTATTTTCTGCGCAATTTCCATCATAAGCCTGCGCATGATGATAGTAAAGAACTCCTCGGGGCAGTTATCCTTTATAGCCTCTTGAATTTCCGTAAAGGGAACGCAGAAAAACGCTATACCGCCGCAGTAATCCGTCAGCTTCTCGCAAAGCTGTTCGACCTTCAGTTGCGCTCTGTCGGAGGTATAAGGAGGGCTTACATAGTGTATCGCAGAAATGTGGATACCTCTTTTAGCCATCATCCAACCTGCAACGGGACTGTCGATACCTCCCGAAAGCAGGAGCATCGCCTTTCCGCTGCTGCCTACGGGAAGTCCGCCCGCGCCCTTGATATTCTCCGCATGAACGTAGGCGTTTGTGTCACGGACTTCGACGGTTACCGTTACATCGGGATTTTTAACGTCCACAGAAAGGTGCGGAAATTTCTCGAGAATAATTCCGCCCAGTTCCGCGCATATCTCTGGGGACTTCATGGCGAACGCCTTGTCCGAGCGTTTTGCGTTGACCTTGAACGTCTTGGCACGGCTCAGTACGTCCCCGGAGTATTCAACGGCTTTTTCAGCAATATCGCCAAATTCCTTTTCGCAGACGCACGCGCGGCAAAGTGCGGCTATTCCGAAAATTTTTCCCACGCGCTCAACTGCCTCGGCTAAATCAATATCATCGTCCAAGGGAGTTATGTAAATAGTGGACTGCGCAGATGTCAGTTCAAATTTGCCAAGACTTTTTATTCTTCTTTTGATATTCTTTTTAAGCATATCCTCAAAGGTCTTTTTGTTCAGACCTTTCAATGCCATTTCTCCGAATTTTACAAGTATGATCTCTTTCATTCTCCTACTCTCCTATACTTTATTAAAAGGGGCGTTTTAATCGTATTCCTTATGCAAGAATTTTATCCTCTTACTTTTTCTATGCCTTCTTTGAGCGCTTCCGCAAAAAAATTGATTTCTTCCGCAGTCGTTTCTGCCGTCATACTGATACGCAGGGCGCTGTCGGCAGCTTTTCCGATTATGCCGAATTCTCCCAAAACGCCGCTCTGCTGTCCTTTTGAACACGCAGAACCGCTGCTTACATAAACTCCCCTGCTCTCGAGGTAATGGAGCATTATCTCCGAACGCTTCCCAGCCGCAGAGATATTCGCGATATACGGAGAACCGTCCTCGGGAGAATTTACCGTAACACCGCCGATCTGCGATATTTCAGACAACAGCAGTGATTTAACAGCCGAAACCTTTTCCGCTCGTTCTCTGACCGAGGAATACAGCTTCTCAACTGCCGCACCGAATGCGCATATCATGGGAACATTTTCAGTTCCCGAGCGAATGCCTTTTTCCTGCTTTCCGCCTGTCATGATCGGAAGAATACGGACTCCCTTTTTTATATACAACGCTCCGATACCTTTTGGAGCGTGGACTTTATGTCCGCTGACGGAGATCAGATCGGCGTTAAGCGCACTCGCTTTAACAGGCAGCTTCATATATGCCTGTACGCAGTCGCTGTGCGTTATTATCCCGGGGAAACGCCGTTTCACCGCAGAAAAAGTCTCCTTTACGGGAAGAATATAACCTGTTTCGTTGTTGACATACATCATGGTAATAAGCGAAGTCTGTTCGTCACAGGCGGACAAAAAATCCTCCGGATAAAAGCGTCCGTCAGCTCTCGGGGAAACACGTACCACCTCAAAACCATTCGCTTCCAAAGCGGACAAGGTTTCGTCCACCGAAGCGTGTTCCACCGATGAAGCGACTATTTTGCGCCGTTTTTTTCCGTATGCCGCAACTGCTCCCCGAACGGCAAGATTATTGCTTTCCGTTGCTCCCGAAGTAAAAAATATATTTCCGCTGTCCGTTCCCAATGAATCTGCGATTATTTTTCTTGCCCTGTCCACTGCAAGCTGAGCGTCAAGTCCACAGCGGTGGAGCGACGAGGGATTGCCGAAATTATCGGTCATAGCCGATACTGCCGCCGATACTGCCGCTTCGCATGGTTTTGTGGTCGCCGCATTATCCAAATATATAAACATTTTAACACACCTTTTTACTGATGATTACAAAAAGCCAACTTATTAATTATATCACACTTAAATAGAAAATGCTATAGATTTTATATATTTTTAAATAAATTACGCAAAGCTGCTCTATACTCGCCGCTACTGCAAAGAACTTTAAAAGCCGTACACGGCACGCTTACTGTGCTGCATACGGCTTTGTGACCTTCATATACTCGCCTATATTGGACGTTTTGCAATAGAGGCGAGTATAATCATTGGTCGCTCGTTATTCATCAAAAAGCGGCGTAGAGAAATATCTTTCCGCAGTATCGGGAAGGATAGTGACTACCGTTTTCCCCTCTCCCAGCTTTTCGGCAAGCTTCAATGCAGCCGCAACATTCGTTCCGCTGGAGATTCCGCACATTATGCCCTCCTTGCAGGCAAGGTCACGGGCTGTCTGAATAGCCTCCTCGTCGGTAACAATGTAAATATCGTCATAAATATTCTGATTGAGAATATCGGGGATTATTCCGTCGCCAATGCCCATCTGGAGATGCGTACCTATGTTTCCGCCTGCCAATATAGCGGCGTTTTCGGGTTCTACTGCCCATATTACCATATCGGGATACTGGGATTTCAGCGTTTCGCCTATACCGGTTATCGTACCGCCTGTACCGATACCCGAGCAGAAGCCGTCTATCCTGCCCGCCGTCTGCTCTAAAATTTCAAGAGCCGTGTGATATTTGTGAGCATAGATATTATTCACGTTGGCAAACTGCTGCGGTACGTAGACCCTTTTGTCCTCCGCAGCCATTTTTAACGCAGTGTCAAGACACTCGCGAATACATTTTCCAATATCGCCGTCGTCATGGATAAGCATTACCTCAGCTCCGTAATGACGGACGAGCTTACGCCTTTCCTCGCTTACGGAATCCGGCATAATGATTATTGTTTTATATCCTCTGACTGCGCCCACCAAAGCAAGACCTATCCCCTGATTTCCGCTGGTAGGCTCGACAATTATCGTATCCTTATTTATTCTGCCTTCCTTTTCGGCGTGGCGGATCATATTAAAGGCGGTACGCGTCTTTATCGAGCCGCCTACGTTAAGTCCCTCGAATTTCACCAATACTTCGGCATTTCCGGGCTTGTTCAGCTTATTGAGCCTTATCATGGGCGTATGCCCCATTGCATCTAATATGTTATCATATACCATTACGGATAACTCCTTCTGTTTTTTCTCCTATAACATTATATTACAAAAAAACAGAAAATGCAATAATTTTCGGAGATTTAATAAAAATCATATTTTAACTTTAACTATATCTTTAACGACCTCCGAAGCGATGATAAGTCCTGCCGCCGACGGAACAAACGCTGCCGATCCGGGAACTGCTTTCCCCGATGGCTGCGAAATTCCGCTGTTTTCGGGACGTATCGCTTCTTCTCTCGAATAAACGACTTTCAGGGACTTTACTCCCCTTTTTTTCATTTCACGCCGCATTACACGAGCCAAAGGACATACCGACGTCTTGTATATATCTGCGACCTCAAACGCCGTAGGATCGAGCTTGTTTCCTGCTCCCATAGAGCTTATGACAGGGACTCCTGCGGCTTTTGCATGCATAATTATCTCGATTTTTCCCGTGACCGTGTCGATAGCGTCCACCACATAGTCGAACTCCGAAAAATCGAAATTATCTGCCGTATCAGGCATAAAAAACATCCTGTGCGTCCTTACGGCGCATTCGGGATTTATATCGGCTATACGATCCTTTGCGGCATCGACCTTGTACTGTCCTATAGTACTTTGCAAAGCGATTATCTGCCTGTTGAGGTTCGATTCGCTGACTGTATCGTTGTCTATAAGGTCGAGGCTTCCTACCCCTGACCGTGCAAGAGCCTCAACCGTATAGCCTCCGACTCCGCCAACGCCGAACACAGCCACTCTTGAAGCCTTCAGCCGCTCCATAGCGTCCTTTCCGAGTAACAGCTCGGTTCTTGAAAAAATTCCAGACATATATTCCTCCGCTTATCTCAGTGAAATCAGCAGCAAGATCAGACATACAATAAACAGTACTAAGTATATTTTTACAACAACAGGAGGTACCTGAATATTTTTTCTGCGTGCAATAAATGCGGAAAGCGCAAGGGCGATCAAAAGGATCCCCGATGCAAGTTTTAAAACAGAGTCCCTGATATAAGATAAATTCAGACACATTGAAGAACCCAATGGCATCTTGAATGAATTTAACTCCGGCGCTGTCATCTGAGAATCAAGCTCTCTTGAAACTTTATAATCGGAAATTTTCTTCGCTAAAGCTGTAATCTTCACCGTTTTGCCGTCGTTTTCCTCAGAACTGAAATTGTTTGTATCCCAGTTTTTCGGAGCTTGTATCAAATATGTATTATCTTCATCGTCCATTCCGATATAATAATGATCCGTTCCGAAAGGTATAAGACCGTTTATGGAATGCTCCACCTCAAGAATTTCAAAGGCATATACGATATCAAGGGTATAACGATCCTTTTTATTGGTAAGGTCAATAATCGAAAATACGATAGTATATGCTAAAAATATCCCAAGCAGAAGAACTATAAATACGTTTCTAAGACCTTTTTTCATTTTATTTTCTCCTTGTTAAAATTTATAACCTAATTCTCTGAGAAGCTCCGCATAGCTATTATTACGAAGTCTTTCCTCGGATTCTATGCGCAGCCGTTCATATTTTCGGGCTTTTCCGCCTGTCTTTATGAAAATTATCTCTGCAATGCCTCCGATAACGCAGACTGCTCCCATAATAAGAAAAACAGTCGGCATAAACCACTGCATTTCATCGGGAACTCCAAGCTGGATTCTTTTAAACATATATAGTCCCCTCCAAGCGACCAAAACGCCGAAGATAATCAGGAAAAAATAGCTCTTTACGGAAAAAACGTCGTCGGGAACGCCCTCTATTGCAATCTCATGACACCTCGGGTCAGCGTAAAGCTTTCCGCACTTTTTGCATTTTCTCACCGGACTTTTATATCGTCTGAAACCGTTCTTATCATATGAAAGCAGTTTTTTCCCGCACCCCGAACATATTAAGTTAGTCACTTTTTCCCCTCCCACATCAAAAGTCTTTCAGTCCGCTATCTCACTTTTTATTTCACTTAGAAAAACCATGGTAAAATTATACCACTAAAACCGCATACTGTCAAGTAAACATCTAATATAGGAACACGGCGTTCCGTGTCCCTGCAATTTCAGAGATCCGCACATAAAAATGTTAAAAAGCTGTGAAATCCTCTGGAAAAAATAAATTTCCCGAAACGTTTGCATTTTCCCGAGAAATGTAGTATAATGTAAAGAGTGAAAACAAATTTGTGCGGAAAGGATATGTTAATGTCTGTGGAAACGCTGCATATCGAAGGCTCTGTGGAAAATGTGCTTTTCCGAAACGAGGTCAACGGATATATCGTTCTCGACCTTGACGCAGGCGGAGAACTCATAACTGTTGTCGGCTGTCTCGGCGACATCGAAGAAGGCGAGCTTCTTATACTTGAAGGGAACTATGAAACGACACGCAAATACGGCGTACAGTTCAAAGCGGAATACTGCGAGCGCAAGCTTCCCGAAAACACCGTCAATATCGAGAAATACCTTGCCTCGGGAGCTATCAGAGGCATCGGTCCGGGACTTGCAAGAAAGATAGTCGGAGTTTTCGGCGCCGATACGCTGAATATCATTGAAAACAACCCTCGCCGTCTCAGTGAAGTCAAAGGAATTTCCCCGAAAAAATGCGATGAAATTGCTGAGGAGGCAAAAAAGCTCTTTTCCCTGCGCATGGTCACATCTTTTCTTTCGCAATTCGACATAAAGCCTAAATATGCCATGAACGCTTTCAGAAGATTCGGCGGAAACTCCATGGAACTCATAAAGCTCAACCCCTACATACTCTGCGGCGACGGCATTGACGTGGAATTCGGACGCGCGGACGCTGTCGCAAGGGAACTTGACATACCAAGAAATTCCGATCACAGAATAATTGCGGGAATGCAGTGTATACTCCGTGCATTTGCCGAGAGAGGCAATTCATGTATGCTTATCGAACATCTGCTGAAAGTAGTTTCACCAAAGCTGAATATTTCTGAAAAGGAATTTTACAGCTCCTACAACGCCGCGCTGGAGGACAGCGAACTTTTCTGCTACGTCATTGACGATAAGGAATACGTCTATCTCCCCGATTATTACTATGCAGAACAGTTTATAGCCGACAGAATACATATCATAAAGGACTTTACTTCCCCCGAGGATTATAATTACGACGCTCTCATTGATCTGGAGGAGGAGGAAAAGGGCATAAAATATGAGCATAAGCAGCGTCAGGCTATCACTACCGCTGTTTCAAGAGGACTTATGGTCCTTACGGGCGGTCCCGGCACAGGAAAAACCACAACGCTCAATGCAATTATTTCTATTTTTGAAAAACGAGGAGACAAGGTTTTCCTTGCCGCCCCCACAGGCAGAGCCGCAAAGCGTATGTCCGACCTTACCTGCCGTGAAGCGAAAACCATACACCGCCTTCTCGAAGTCGTATTCGACAGCGCAGACAGACAGATCTTCGCCCATAACGAAAACAATCCCCTCGACTGCGATGTTATAGTTGTGGACGAGATGTCAATGGTTGACAGCCTGCTGTTTGAAAAGCTGCTCAGAGCGCTCAAGCTGGGCTGCCGTCTCATTATGGTAGGAGACTTTCACCAACTCCCATCGGTCGGCGCAGGCAATCTTCTAAAAGATATTATATCGAGCGGAGCTGTTCCCGTTGTTGAACTTACGGAAATTTTCCGTCAGGCACAGCAAAGCTGTATCGTCACAAACGCCCACAGGATAGTAAACGGAGATTATCCGGATATTACCCGAAAGGACAGCGATTTCTTCTTTTTTAAGAGAAGCGAATTTGAAGCTGCCGTGGAGCTTATAGTCGATCTTACAAAAAGACGTCTGCCCAATGCCTATAAGTACTCCCCCGTTGACGATATACAGATAATTGCTCCCTCGCGAAAAGGAACGCTTGGTACGGTGGAGCTTAATAAAGTACTACAGGAAAAGCTCAATCCTCCGTCACAAAACAAGGCGGAACACAAGGGCTATACCTATACCTACCGTATCGGTGACAAGGTCATGCAGACCAAGAACAATTACGATATTGTCTGGAAAAAGGATAACGAACAGGGTACGGGCATTTTCAACGGCGATATAGGAAAAATATTAAGCATCTCACCTGCCTCGCAAACGGCGGTCATTGATTTTGACGGCAGAGAAGCAACATACACCTTCGACCTGCTTTCTCAGGTCGAGCTTGCTTACGCCATTACGGTACATAAAAGTCAGGGCTGTGAATTTGAAGCCGTAATTATGCCCGTTATGGGAGTTTTCGAGAAGCTCTGCTACAGAAATCTGCTGTATACGGCAGTTACCCGTGCAAAAAAGCTGCTCATACTTATCGGCTCGGAAGAAAATATAAACCGAATGGTCGATAACAACAAAAGAACAAGACGCTACAGCTGCCTGAAGCATATGCTTCAAAGCTGATAAACGAATCAGAGAAAGGGAAAATATGGCTAACACAGATATTGGAATAGATTTGGGAACATCAAATATTGTAATGACTATGGGAAAAAAAGGCGTTATATTAAGCGAACCGTCCGTCATTGCATATAATACCCGTACAGAGCGTGTGCTTGCAGTCGGTAAAGAAGCTTATGAAATGATAGGCAGAAATCCCGATTACATATGCGTAGCGCGTCCCGTCAGCAACGGAGTTATCTCCGACGACGACCTCGCACACAGCATGATACGTGAATTTATTCTTAAAGTCACAGGACATCAGCTTATCAAACCGAGAATTATCATCTGCGTGCCGTCGTTCATTACGGACATTGAAAGCCGCGCGGTAGTCGAAGCGGCAAAAAGCGCAGGCTCGCGGCAGGTCTACCTGATACAGGAGCCTATTGCCGCTATGATAGGCGCAGGAGTAAACATCACCAAAGCTAAGGGACATATGATCGTTGACATCGGCGGCGGCACAACAGACGTTGCTATCGTTTCCATGAACGGCGTCGTTACCTCGCATACCATTAAAAATGCAGGAAACTCCATTGACCGCGCTATTATAAAGTATATGCAGAACAAGTACAAGCTGCTCATAGGCGAACGTACTGCCGAAAGGGTCAAGATAGAGCTTTGCAACCTCTACGACCCTACCGATGAAATGACGTATACAGTTAAAGGACGCAGTCTCGCAAAGGGACTCCCTGCACAGATCCAGCTTAGCGAGATAGAGCTGTACAAGGCTATAGAGGACGAAACGTTCGCTATTATGGAAGCCGTCCGCAAGGTGCTGGAGGACGCTCCCCCGGAGCTTGTGGGTGATATTTACGACAACGGTCTGCTGCTCACAGGCGGAGGAGCGCTGCTCGGCGGACTTACTCAGCTTATCAAGCGCACACTGGGCATAAAATGCAGTATCGCCAAGGACGCAGTCAACTGCGTTGCCAAAGGCACAGGCATGGCTTTCGGCAGCATGACGACCCTTTTAGACGGATTTGAAGCTGCAACAGTTTACAAATACAGATAACGGGATCGTATATGAAACAAATTCTGACTAATTTTATTAAATTCTTTTTCGGGAATCCGATATTTCCCACGATTGCCGTAATATGCTCGGTTTTCATCGTATTCCTCACAGCCGATTCAACAGTAAGACCCGAGAAAAAAGTATCGAACGATCAATATAAAATAGCCGCTCTCCGATACGCCGCTTCGGCAGCGAAAACTACGGCAACAACAACGTCAACTTCTGCCACAACGACTTCTGTAACTGTAACTGTGACTGAAACTTCAGGCTTTTATACAGCTTCGTCAACGGCTTCGTTATCGCAGACGAGTACAACTGAAACCGCCGAGCCGCCCCTCGAAACAGAACCCGTTGAAGAACCTGCGGATAAGTACGCTCCGCCTGTTTACAACTATCTTGCTGCGGGGGAATCTCCAAACAGCGGATTTTATCAGGACAGGCTCGTTATTATCGGAGATTCGATAGCGTATGGCTTCAACGCTTACGGCTACATCCCATACGAGCATAATATAGCCGCCGAATCCCTTGCGGTATGGAACATGGGGAATTATACATTCGACCTCGGCGGCGGCCCTATGGGCGTTTATGATGCCGCAAGCTATGTTTATTCTCCCCTCTACTATATTTCTATCGGAATGAACGATATTTACAGCTATACGCCCGATGATTACGCTTGGAACATGCGCTGGATAGCCGAGGAAATTCTTGCGAGAGTTCCCACGGCGACTATCGTAGTCGGCGGTATAACGCCCGTTTCCGAAGGTAATTACTATACCGACAACGACGTTATCCGTGAGTTCAATTCCTCTCTGGAGTGGGTAATAAACGACATGGGTTCGGAACAGGTGCTGTTTTTCAATACTCACGATGTTCTCTGCGACCAGAACACAATGGCTCTCGGCTGGGACTACGCAGGCGGAGACGGACTTCATCTCAACAGCTCGGCATACTCTCAGATCTTAAGCGGTCTTTTCAATTACCTCGATACGACTTACGCTGTCGAACAGATAGAAGCGCACGAAGAAACATATAACAGATGATAATAACTGCTCCTGTCTCGGGAGCAGTTTCTTATGCGCATTACAGTGAAACTCAAATTTTATTTTCGCTAAAATCTCCCGTTGTAGGGACACGGCATGCCGTATCCCTACAACGGAAAATATTTATTTAATCGAAAAATTTTCCGCGCCTATTGCAATTTTAAAGCTAATATGATATAATTAATAACACACATTTCGGAAATACGAGGGAGGTATGTCTGTGGAATTCAAGACTAACAGCGGTATTTGGGGAACTATGTTCGGCGTTCCCTGTATAGTTGCCGATAACTTTTTAAAGCTTGCCTCTGACGGGCAGATAAAGGTGCTTCTTTACATTCTCAGATGCTCGGGCAGAGCTGTGTCCGCTGAAGAAATTTCCGCGAATACGGGCGTTGCTCCCGAACAGGCTGTGGACGCAGTTATGTTCTGGCAGCAGGCAAACGTCCTGACCTCCGATATAGCCGTCCTTAAAAGTACGGTAAAGCTCCACACTGAGGAACAACCAGCGTCCGCCGCAGAAAACGAAACGTCAGCAAGAATTGATACCGCTCCGCCGAAAAAAACACTTATCTCCCCTTCGGAGATCTCAAATATAATCTGCGAAAATGCGGATATTGCCGAACTTTTCAAAATTGCCGAAACTATTTTAGGTCCTCTTAATCCGTCAATGCAGAATTCGCTTATCTGGATGTTCAATTACCTTGGACTGAAAAAAGAGGTAATACTTATATTAATAGGCTACTGCGCAGAGATAAACAAGCCAAACGCCTCTTACATAGAGAAGATCGCTTCAAGCTGGGCTGAAAAAGAGATCAACACTCTCGAAACAGCTACAGCGGAAGTGGAGCGTCTCAATTCGGCTCACACCTTTGCAGGAGAAATAAAAAGACTTTTTGAACTTCGTCAAAATCCCACCGCCAATCAGAAGAAATTTATTTCCCAATGGCAGGAATCAGGCTATTCTACAGAGCTTATCCACTACGCATACGAAAAAACCGTGGAGCAGATAAATAAAGTCTCATTTGAATATATCAACAAAATACTTATTTCATGGAACGAAAGCGGTTACAAAACTCCCGAGGAAGTACAGTCCGCCGAAAAGGAATACAGAAAAAAGAAAAAATCCGAAACTCCGGCAGCGTCCGACGGCTTTAATGCAGATAAATATAAGGTATTTATAAATAATATATGAGGAGCTGAGCAATGGACAGCGAAATTTACGATAAGGCACACGCCATTCTTTCACAGCGGCGCGCTAAGGCACAGGCTGAAAACGATATGCGCATCAGAGAAATAAACGACAAAATTCCCGAAATAAAGGAAATAAACGATGCTCTTTTCAATACCGGACGAGAGCTTATCCGCATCATCACCGAAGCGAAAGGCAAAGACGTAAGCGGAAAAATCGAACAGATCAGACAGAATAATCTCGGGGCGCAGCAGCTTGCTCGTCAGCTTCTTGCGGCGAACGGTTATCCAGCCGATTACCTCGATATGCGCTACACATGCCCAAAGTGCGGAGATACGGGATATAACGGCAGCATGATATGCAGTTGTCTCAACGCTCTTTTTGCAAAGCTGACCACGGCAAAACTCAATGAAAAGGCAAAGCTTTCTCTTTCAAGCTTTAAAACGTTCAGCCTCGGCTATTATCAGGGAAACGACCGCATTGCTATGGAACGCATTCTGAATTATGCCATGAATTATGCGGCAAACTTTACGCCAAGCTCCGAAAGTATTCTGATTTTCGGCAATACAGGGCTCGGCAAAACGCATATTTCCCTTGCCATAGCGAACGAGGTTATTCAAAAGGGCTACAGCGTTATCTACGATTCAATAATCAACATTCTCCGCGATATTGAAAAGGAGCATTTCAGCCACGAAAAATCCTCTGAAATGCTCGACCTCGTAACAGATACAGACCTGCTTATTCTTGACGATCTGGGTACGGAATTTGAATCTAAATTCTATAATTCGGCAATATATAACATTATTAACAGCCGTCTTATAAAAGAAAAACCCACGATCATAAATACTAATATGGATTTTTCCGCAATTTCAGGACGCTACGGCGGCAAGGTCGCATCACGGATAACGACAATTTACACCTGTCTCGAATTCAAGGGAGACGATGTAAGGCTGCAAATGAAATATCGAAATTCTCAAAACAAATAAAAATCAGGCAGTCTTTTTCGGGACTGCCTATTTTTGTAATATTCAACAAATGTCAACAGCCAATCGAGCTTAAAACTGAATCTTCTCACAATTCGGACAAGCTTCAATTATGAATTGCTTAAATATGGCTATTTTTAGCCATATTCCCGATTTATGAAAAATGACGAATAAAAAAGAACATTTATCACTAAATTATGAATCGGTTGGTAACAGAATGATAACAAACGCCCTCGTTCCATTAATACAAATTGTATTCGACAAGCAATATTTTTACAGCGTTTTGCACAAGTTTACGGGTATATATTTGTAATATAGCGTATAGGAAACGTTAAAATATACTATTTGTATTTCAAAAAATGAATTTGACCGTAACCATTTTGTAATATCTTCGGACGGTGATAAGGCAAATCACTGTTAATATATTATTTGAGTTCATTTTAAATTCACACAATTTATGGCAAAAATAACTAAAATAGTTTACAACACGTCCGCTTTCTTTGGTCGTAAAATGGAAATGTTTTGAAAAGGGTTGCTATTTTCAGCCAACTGTGGTAATATTATCACAGTTGCTGATTTGCCGAAGGGCTTATCGACGACCATACCGTATCTTCGGATAAGGTATAAATAACGAATGCTTTTCGAGGAAAGGATGAGTTGATGAGAAAAGCTAAAGTTGCAGCACTTATTATCGGAGGTGTTTCTACCTGCATATTCGGCGGAATCTTCGGCGTATACGCAACAGCGCCGATCGTAAGTTCCGTTTCTCCGAGTAATGACGTTGAAAGCATTTACGAAGTCGAAAATGAAGAATTAGCAAATGCAGCTGCAGTAACTTCTATCAGAACAACAGCCCAAACCACAACAAGCAATACCCCTTCACCCATTTTTACTACCTGCACCACTACAGCAGTAAAAGAAACTACTGTAGAAGCACAGAAGGATCAGACAATAAGCGCTTCCTTCTCCGGTGCATCGGCAAGACCGTCCTATATGTCTGATAATCCCGAAGCACCTACAGAAGCGCCCACTTCACCATATACCAATGCTCCTGTATACGACTACACATCACCTGTTGACGAGACACAGGCTCCCACTGAGCCGTGGAGTCAGCCCGAAACTGAGGTGTGGAACGAACCTGAGCCGGAAGTTCCCGAAGAACCGATCACCGAACCTGTGACGGATCCCCCTGTGGAAGAACCTATCGTCGAGGTAACTGAGCCTGTAACAGAGTACGTTGAAGCTGTTACACCCATCGTTCCCGAGGAACCGTCAAGTTCTCTTTCGATCACGGACGAGGAATACATCATTTTATGCAACGCAGTTGCCCACGAGGCAGGCTGCAACTGGATAAGCACATATGACAAGGCTCTGGTCGTTGAAGTCATCATGAACCGTGTAAACAGTCCTCTGTACCCTAATTCGATCGTTGGCGTTCTTACACAGCCATATCAGTTCAGCGGCTCTTCAAGCTATGTATACCTTGGAGATTACTCAGGACACGTTACGCAGGATGTCATGGATGCCGTTTCGCTTTACTTTAATGAACCCGATTCCTTCGCTCATGGCTATTTCGGATTCTACGGCGACGGAGTACGCAATTATTTCTATTAATAAAAAAAGAAGTTAAAATTATTATCTGTTCAGAAGTTACTTGCTCCCGAGTTTTCTCGGGAGCTTTTTCTTTTTAAAGAATTTCGTGTCAAAGTACCCGCTTAAATTGACGACTTTGACCTCTTGCAGTTCTGACGCAATTTTCATCTAATGAACATAAATATCACAAATTACCTGTTGCTTTTTCCGATAAATTATGTTATAATTTTATCAAACCATGATAAAGGAGTTTTAAAATGAAAAACGACAAAAATTATACCAAGCATATAATTGTTTTTATAATCTCAAGCTTCGTGCTTACGCTGATGATGAACGCCCTCATCATGCCTTTGATCAACAAACCAAGAGTCAAGGAAACCAACTACAGCTTCTTCCTTGACAAGCTCGACGAGGGCTGCGTCACTATGGTCAAGGTCGAGGACACGGAGATACGCTTTGAAGTTGAGATCGACGGTAAAAAACAAGCATACTCAACAGGCAGAATGGACGACCCTGGGCTTGTAGACCGCCTCCGCAAGAACGGCAAAATCGTCTTTACGGAAAGCTTTGAAGAACCCAATGTGCTGCTGGAATTTCTTGTAGGCTGGGTCCTGCCAATCGTTCTCCTTATCGTTATCTGGAACGTTCTTATGCGGGGAATGAGCAAGCGTATGGGCGGAAATGCCATGTCCTTCGGTAAAAGCAACGCAAAAATTTACGTGAAAGCTCAAACAGGCAAGACATTCGCAGACGTTGCCGGTCAGGACGAAGCAAAAGAAGCTTTGGTGGAAATAGTGGATTTCCTGCATAACCCCGGTAAATATGCCGAAATAGGCGCAAATCTGCCCAAGGGAGCTTTGCTTGTAGGCCCTCCCGGAACAGGCAAGACGCTCCTTGCTCAGGCTGTCGCAGGCGAGGCTAACGTTCCTTTCTTCTCAATTTCGGGTTCGGAATTTGTGGAAATGTTTGTCGGCATGGGCGCAGCTAAAGTCCGCGACCTCTTTAAACAGGCAGCCGAAAAAGCCCCCTGTATCGTTTTTATTGACGAGGTGGACACGATCGGTAAAAAACGTGACGGAAACTTCAGCGGCAACGATGAGCGTGAACAGACGCTCAATCAGCTCCTTACCGAAATGGACGGCTTTGACGGCGCTAAAGGAGTCGTTATCCTTGCAGCGACCAATCGTCCCGAATCACTTGACCCAGCTCTGCTCCGTCCCGGCCGCTTCGACAGGCGGATCCCTGCCGAACTTCCCGATCTGGCAGGACGTGAAGCAATACTTAAAGTCCATGCGAAAAAGATCAAAACCGAAGAAAGCATTGATTATAACGCTATTGCCCGTGCAACTGCCGGAGCGTCGGGCGCTGAGCTTGCAAACATAATCAACGAGGCGGCTCTGAGAGCTGTCAGAAACGGACGCAAACTTGTCAATCAATCAGACCTTGAAGAAAGCGTGGAGGTAGTTATCGCAGGCTATCAGCGTAAAAATGCCGTTATCTCTCAAAAGGAAAAGGAGATCATCGCTTATCACGAAATAGGCCACGCCCTTGTAGCCGCCATGCAGAAAGATTCCGCACCCGTACATAAAATAACCATTATTCCCCGTACAAGCGGAGCTTTGGGCTATACTATGCAGGTCGACGAGGGTGAAAAGTTCCTGCTCACAAAGGAGGAGGCTCTTGCAAGGATAGCTACTCTTACAGGCGGACGTTCCGCAGAGGAGCTTATTTTCAACAGCTGTACAAGCGGAGCCTCCAACGATATTGAACAGGCTACAAAGCTTGCACGGGCTATGGTAACTCGCTACGGCATGAGCGGCAGCTTCGATATGATAGCTCTTGAAACCGTAACAAACCAGTATCTCGGCGGCGACGCTTCCCTTGCATGTTCACCCGAGACTGCGGCAAAAATAGACGATGAGGTAAATAATATCGTTAAAAAATCGCACCAGAACGCTATCCGTATCCTCAGCGAAAACATTGACAAGCTCCATGAGCTTGCTGCGTACCTACTCGATAAGGAAACCATTACAGGCGAGGAATTTATGGATATTCTCCACAAAGAACCTGCCGCCGCCTTGTGAAATTTGTAATAAAATGCAAATTTAAAAAAACACCTTGACTAATTACTCAAAATATGCGATAATAGACCTGTTCAGTAACTTGAAAAATGCTGAATGACGCAGGATCTTTTGTGCTGTGCAAAGTCGGGTCTCCGCTGGGATACTATATGTATTTCAAGGAAAGACGGCAAAGCACAGCGAAAAAAAGACAAGTCAGGCAGCGTTTTGAAGGTTATTGAACAGGTCTAATTATTGAAATTTATTTGCGAAAGGACTTTTAAAATGAGCGGATTAACAGAGGCAATGACAAGCTGGCTTGCAGAACACGGCATTCCCGAATGGCTTATCCCATTCCTTGTATCAATACTTCCCATTATCGAGCTGAGAGGCGGTATAATTGCCGCGCGGCTTCTGGATATGGAGCTTTTCAAGGCTATATGGGTCTGTATGCTCGGAAATATCCTGCCGATACCGTTCATACTGCTGTTCATTGATAAGTTTTTCGGTTTCGTAAAAAAGCATAAAATCCCCCTGCTTACCAAATTTGTGATCTTTTTGGAAAATAAGGCTATGAATAAAAGCGCAGCTATGGAAAAGGGTGAGTTCTTCTTCCTTCTGTTTTTCGTAGGTATTCCGCTTCCCGGCACAGGCGCATGGACAGGCTCGCTTATTGCGGCTCTCCGAAAAATTCCGCTTAAAAAGGCTGTTCCGGCTATATTCTTGGGACTTTGTCTTGCCTCGGCTATCATGTGTACTCTCTGCTACGGATTCCCCGAGATCTTCACAAAAATGTTTTCTTAAAATTATACTCGCCGCTATTGCAAAATGTCCAAAGAATGCTGAACAGAAAATTCGTATGTCAAGGAAGATGACGAAAGCATACTTGTCGTATGGTGAGGAAGATGACGCAGGCAGACGGATTTTATGTCAGTGTTACTGGATATTTTGTAATAGCGGCGAGTATAAAACGGACTGACGTATCAGGTGAACGATACGTCAGTCCGTTTTGTTAGAGCCTGTTCAGCATACAATAATTTCCTTTTCAAGTTCTATCGAGTAAAGGAGCAGTCCCTTTACGTCTCTGCCGGTGGTAAGTTCCAAAGCTGCTTTATATATTTCAAGCTGTCTGCGGTAATGCTCGCGAAGCTGATTTTCCGTCATATTACGGTCAGACTTGTAGTCAACAATAACAATTCCGTCCTCCTCCTCGTACATAAGGTCGATAATTCCCTTTATCATACCGTCCGAATCGCGAAGCCTGTCAAAAACAGCGTCCGAAAGATCAAGATGCGCAGCCGCAACGGTAAATTTCTTTTCCCTCTCAACATGCTTTGCACGGCATATCCGCTTATAAAGATCGGTACGGAAAAACGCCCGTATCTTTTCAACGTTAATACATTCAGCCTGCGACTTTGTAAGAAATCCGTTGTCCGCAAGACGTATAACCTCCGCTTCAGTATCCGCTATGGCGTTCTCAAAGGAGCAGTACTGGAAAAAGGTGTGTATTGCCGTACCGCGTTCCGCACCCGTCATTTTTGTTTTTTCTCTCAGGAATCTCGGACGTTTAAGACGGAAATCAAACTCCTCTGCCTCACTGAATTTTTTTGAGATCTGCGTAACGCTGAGCTTTGCAGGCGTTTCGGCAAGAGTACGGTCATACGAGCTTTCAAACATATCCGACAGCCGCTTTACAAGAACAGGGTCGGCTTTTGCAGGAATACGCTCCTCCGCTTTTATCTCGATTTTCCCGAGTTCCGTACAAAGCTCGAAATCAAATATTTTATCATGACTGTCAAAAGCCGGAAAACCAAAGCTTCCGCTGTCAATGCCGATAAGATCTGCGATCTCAGGAAAGTCGCCGTGCATCATGAGCGAAAGCCAGAACCAGTCGGAAAAGCATTTGGCTGTCTCTGCAAGTCCGCTGATGTCATTTCCGTCAACAACGCACTTCTCCATAAGCGACTTAACTCTGTCCTTTTCAGCTTCGCCGCATTTGAGGTTTATAAAAAGCTGCTGCTTTGCTCTGGTAAGCCCTACATAGAGCAGACGCATCTCCTCGCTGCGAGTATCGCGCTGTCCCTCGCTGCACAGCATTACCTGCTGAAAAGTCCTGTACCGTCTGAGAAGCTCCTTTTCGCAAAGGATAAAGCCAATTCTCCCGTCGTCGCTGCACATAACTTTTTCGGAATCGTACCGAAATTCGTACCCAAGCTCCGCTATAAACACAAACGGATACTCCAGTCCCTTCGATTTGTGAAGCGTTTGAACCACCGCATAGTCTCCCGAAGCGGCGGCAACCTTTCCCTGCTCGTAGTCTCCGCTTTCGAGAACACGGTCAAGATGCGCCACAAAGCCGCTTAGTCCGCCGCCGCCGTCAACTGCCGCAACAGTCTCATAGTTCTGTGCGTATTGAATGAGCAGACGGAGATTCGCACGTTTTTTCCCGCCGTCCGTGTACTGCTGCATTACCGAAATAAAGTCGGTGGTATCGTAGATAGAACGTATCAGCTCCCCTATCGTCATTGTCACCGCATTTAAGCGGAATCCGTCTATTGCCGCCGCAAATTCTTTGCAGCGTGCGGAAAGTTCCGTGTCGATTCCCGATAATTCGCCGTTTGCCGCTGCCTTTACAAGAGTGTAAAGATGTTTTTTTCTGCCGCAGGCTTTGAGTACAGCCAAGTCCCTCATATCAAAGGGGTACATAGGCGAAACCATTACCGCCGCCAACGGAACGTCCTTCAGCGGATTGGCAATGATTCGGAGAAGATCGGTCAAAACTGCTATTTCCTGCGATTTAAGATAGCCCTTTTCATCGTTTCCCCGAACGGGGATACCTCTTTTTTCGAGAGCCTTTGCATATATATTCGCTGCCGGATTTGTACGTACAAGTATACAGAAATCCTTTGGAGTACATTTGCGCTGAGTTCCGTCATTTTCCGTGACTGCCGCTCCATTTTTCAGCATATCGGCAATTTTATCCGCCGTCAGTTCAGCCTCGATACGCTCGTCCGCCTCGGTATTCTGCATATCCGCAGAATCAGTATCAATAAAAAATATATGGGTGAGCCGTTCGTCCGAGCGTCCTGCATACTGACCTGCTCCGAAATAAAGCTTTTCGGAATCGGTGTAGTCAATGTCGCCGCAGCTGCGCGTCATCAGCTCTCCGAAAATAAAATTGACAAAATCAATGACTTCGGGTGAGCTTCTGAAATTTTTATTGAGCAAGATCGCCTTGTTTTCCGATGGACTGTCAGGGTCATACTTTTCCGAAACGTCCATGACGTCAATGAAATTTTTAGGATTTGCCAGTCGGAAACGATATATCGACTGCTTAACGTCCCCGACAACAAAAGCGTTTCTGCCATACATAGGTCTGCCCTTTCGGTCATGCTTAAAGCCTTTGGAAAGAAGCTTGAAAATAAGATCCTGCTTGTTATTGGAATCCTGATATTCGTCCACAAGGATAATATCGTAGTAATCTGCTATTCTTTTGGCTGTCTCGGACTGAACTACTCTGCCGTCCCTGTCATAGTCCGACAGAAGCTCCAGCACAAGACGTTCGCCGTCGTCAAAGCTTATGGAATTTTTTGCGCACTTTCTTTGCCACACAAGAGCACGAAATCTCTTGACCGCCTCTGCAAGCAGTTCGGCAACCTTTCCCGATTCCTCAAAGTCACGGGGAGCTGAAACGAAACACGGCGCTACGTCTTTCATTACCTCCTTGATACGGTCGCGGCGCACCTTGAAAATATCCCTCAAAGCCGCATTGTACTCGATTTTTCCGCGCAGTATCACAAGTCTCGAAAAATTCAAAGCATACTCGACGTCCTCTTTGTCTGGGAAACGCCGGTTTTCCGCGATCGTGAGCAGAGACTCGACCCTGCCGAAGTCCTCCTGCGCCTGCAAAAGTGATTTTTCAGCCTGCAGTATCGTCATATCGGGAAAGATCGCTTCAACGGCAGAAATATTTTCCTCGGCAAGCCTGAGAGCCGTTTGCAGCTTTTTAGTAATATCCTCGAAAAAAGCGTCATAGTATATAGAATCGGAAAACTCCTTTTTATATTCCGAAACTGCCGTATCAAGCCACTTTTCTCCCATTGCGACCGACGAAAGGAATCTGTCCGTTCCAAGAACGGCATCAATAAGAGGCTGTCTGTCGCTGATACAGAATTTATCGTAAAGATATGAGATCTTTTCATACTCCTCACGGCTGTATATGTCGAGCAGTTCATTGATCGCCTGCTCCTTTATGACCCTCTCATCGTTTTCGTCAAGCACGCCGAATCCCGAGGTTATCCCCTGCTCCGTGATGTTATCTCTTAAAAGCTCGAAGCAAAACGAATTTATGGTGGAAATTTTTGCGCTCTGTAAAAGTACCTGCTGCCGAAGCAGATACGTATCGCCCGGTCGGTCGTTTATAAGCTTCCTGAGTCTCCTGTCAAGCTTTTTTTTAAGCTCCGAAGCCGCTGCGTTGGTAAATGTGACCGCAACTATCCTATCCGCTCTGACCCCTGATTCAGCATCCGCAAGAAGCTTTACAAGGCGTTCCGTAAGTACGGCGGTCTTTCCGCTTCCTGCCGCCGCCGATACGATAAACGAGGCGTTCCGTGCGTCTATGGCTGTCTGCTGCTGTTTTGTCCAGTTCATTCCTCAGTCTCCTTTTCTAAAATCGAAGCCGCTTCTTTAAGCTTTTCGGGACTCGGTTCACGGCACACTCTGCCGCTGCCGTTTCCGCATATATCCGCGTACCTGCAATAGCTGCACGGAACTTTTCCTCCCGATCTCAACGGTACTGCTTCGATAGAGCCGTCAAGCATGGATTCCGCAGCTTCTATAAGACAGCCATAAACATAATCCCTCAGACGGTTCATTCCGGATTCGGAAACAACGCTTGAATATCTGTCGAATCCCCCGTCCTTTTTCAGCTTGACGGGAATATATTTTCCGCCTATGCCGTGTTCCATTTTTTCGAGGACTTCCCTGCTGTCAATAAGCAGACCCGTTGTTTTTAGCTCCGAATCGACTGCGGCACGGTTATATTCTTCTATCTTGGACGGGTCTATTCCGATATTCGAGAGCCGAAGGGGTGTATAAAGCACTCCGGCAGGTTTGCAGTCCTCATAAGCTCCGCCCTTATCGCATGAGGCGAAAAGATACAACAGCATTTGAAGGTTAAGTCCGCCTGCAAGCGTATTTTCGTTGATAAGCTTTTTACTGCTCTTATAGTCCACGACCCGAAGATATTTCTCTCCGTTTATATTGCAGACGTCCGCGCGGTCTATTATTCCGCCGAAAAGCAGCTCTCGTCCCTCGCCGAATCCTATTCTTACGGAATGAGATTCACGCAGGTTCAGCTCGAAGGCATCAGGAACGAAATCGCTTGCCATAAGAGAATGCTGCGTGTGCAGGAATACGTCCCCCAGACGTTCCGTAAGCTTGTTGAAAAACAGCTCGAACCTCGGAGTTTTGCCGAAATCCCCAGCCATTTTCTCCTTGCGGTAAATATCCGCCTCCGATTCTATTTCCCTTTGAAGCTGCTCATAAGGCATGGTAACAAACTCGGATTTTGACCTTGAACCGAGTATTTTCTGAAAGCAGCTATGCGTAAGCTCGCCCGAGATTCTCCTGTCAAGCTCTATTTTTTCAGGGATCTGCAGCTTCAGCATATTTTCGCAGAAGTGCATGAAATGACATTTATTATACTTCTCCATTGCGGACGGCGACAAATACAGCGGCTCAAAACATTCAAGCTTCTCCATAACAGAACGGTCAATGCGGTATTCGGGCGTCCGACCCGTTTTGCTGAGAGCCATTGTTATTTTTCGGCGGTATTCCTCGTCCGCAAGCAGAGCGGCGTAGAGCGAAGCCGTTTCAGCGGTATTCTCCGCCCTGTCCTGCATATAATGATAGTACGCCGCTTTCTTTGTAACGGCGTAAAAATCGGGCGTAAGACAGTTTTCCGTTATCAGCATATTACCGCCGAACATCTCCCGTATCTGTTCAATGATACGGGACGGATACTTAGCCTGTCCCGAAAGGTCGGACAAAGGATAGCTCAGATACAGCTTCTCAGAAGCCGTGGACAGCGCCTTATATGCAATAAGACGTTCAGAAGCTATAAGATCGGTCAGCGGACGGGCAATGTCAAGACCGTGCTTTGAAAGCGTCTGCTTGTCCCCTTCCGTAAAAAGACCGTGAAGATTCACCTGATTCGGAAAATCACCCTCAGCCGCACCCATAACGAAGATGACCCTCGGCGAACTCAATCGCGCTGTTCTTGCCGATGCCGCCGTAACGGCGTCAAGCGTCCTCGGAGGAACGGAATAGCTTATCTGTCCTATCATAGAACGCAGAATATCCGCAAGCTCACGGAATTTCAGCGGCTCGCCTCCCAGAGTGTCGGCAGCTCCGTCAAGTATATCCATGAGACAGCCCCAAAGTCGTTTAAGCTCCGCCGCTTCGTTGTCGTGGTCTGTTTTTATTAGCCTGTTCATGAGTTTTCCGAGGTTTCGTTCAGCATTGCTTTCTGTAAGGTATTTGTACAGCAGACCGCAGAAATACTCGGCTGAATTTTCCTTCATGAGCTTTTTCCTGAGCTTTAATACTGGAACAACGGTACGGCTTCTCAGTTCTTCTATCAATTCAAGCGAATCGTCCTCGGCTGTAAACGGTTCTTCCCACATATCGCCGTCAACGTCCCATTTGTAGCAGTAGTTTTCAAGGAGCGAAACATCAGTAAGCTCTGCTTCAAGAAGTCCGCACTTAAGAAGTCTGAAAATCTGCTCGCTGCGCATTTTTTTAGCCGTCAGCAGGTCGAGAAGCGACAGGAAAAACACCATTACCGACGTATGACCCACAGGCTGCTCGATACTCATAAAATACGGAATGTCATATCTCGCAAAGGCTGCTTTGAGTACATCGGCGTAATCCTCGATATTATTGGAAATGACGGCTATATCCCTGAACTTCAAGGTACTGTCGGCGTAGACGAGCCTTCGCAGCTCAGCGCATACGTACTCGGCTTCACCATACATATCGCGCGCCTCAAAAATACGGATGTTATGCGGCTCGGGAGCGTCCTCGGGAGAATTCGGCAGATTGCGCATTGCCCTTTCGCTGAGATATTTCAAGTCATCCGATCTGAAACGACGGCTTTCTTCAAGCTTTGTAAGCTTAACAGAAACGTTCAGCTCACGGCAAAGCTCCGAAAGCTGTCTGTAAGTTGAGTTCACTGTCTCAAAAAGCGTAAACTCTCCTGCATTGACATCATCGGTACGCAGGGTAATAACAGTATTTTCAGCCGAAGAAAAAATCACTTTCAGCATATCCGTCTGATCGGCGGTAAAGCTTTCAAATTCGTCAAGGAAAACGGTTTTACCCTTGAAAAAACGCTGCATATTTGCAATCTTAGCCGCTTCGCGTATATTTTCAAGGTGTTCCTTGAAGCCATATTGTTCCATAAGAAATTCATATTCGTAAAAAATATTGGCAATATCCGAAACCTTATCATGAAGCCTGCTGTCGAGAAGCTCCGATTTCAGCATCAGACGCTGCGGTGAAATTCCCGCCTTTTTCATATCGCTGATAAGCTTAAGAGAGTCCTCCGCAAATCCCGGATAAGCGCTGCTTTTGGCGAAAAATTTCAGCTGCTCGGGATTTTTCCTTGCGCCGTCCACCGCACGGTATATCAGTATAAGACGAGCCATATCGTCCGCATATTCGCCTTTTCTGTCAGGCTCGCCGTAAATCTGGAAAAGCTGACGCGCAAGACTGCTGAACGTAAGCGAAAGCATACTGTTAAATTCTTTAGCGCCGATATAAAAGTACAATTTTTTATCAAACTCTGTGGAATACTGCTCGGGAACAAGAACTATCCGTTCTTTGTCTGTGCATTCCTTTATCCTTTTGAACATTTCGGTTGTTTTACCCGTACCTGATGCTCCTATAATAAATTCTACCATAAAAACTCCTTCAGGAAAAAAATCAACGCCGCATAAGCTGTGCGACGCTGATATACTCATATTATACTCGCCGCTATTACAAAATCACTATCCAATAGCGGCGAGTATATTTGATTACTTCGGATACCCGTTCAGACCGTTTTTCGCTATGATCGACGGGAAGTTATCTCTGCTGTAATGTGCATATCCTCCGACAGCATAATCCCACTCGCTGATCATGCCGCAGCGTTTCGGATATATTACAGGCGTTTCCTGCTCATTAAACAGCCATACGCTGTATTTTTTAAACAAGCCTTCGTCAAGCTGTTCCGCCAACGGCATGTCATATGCGGCAATTCCCACAAAATATCTGCGTTCCTCCAAATACGAACAGAAAGCGTCCGCATTTTCAGAAAGCTGTGCAGCTCCCACGCCGTAATCCGAAAGATCGGGCTTATCGAACCAATAATATACAGGGTATTCAAGCTTGACCGTACTGAGCATATTGTAAAGCTTTTCGGCGTTTTGGCTTGCCGTATCCGCGTAGGCATCTTCGGCAAGGTAAACAATTCCGCAGTCAATACCCTCCGCATGAGCCGCATCTATATTCGCCTTTACAGCGTCAAGCTCCTCAACGGAACCGACCTCAAGCATAGCGTATTGGTAGAAATCCTTATCAAACTTCTCCCAATCATAAGTTCCTGACGTATCTTCGACAATATATCCTCTCGGGAGCGTTGTCGCAGTCGTAGTGGTTTGCTGCGTTGTCGGTACGGTATCGGTAACAACGGGCTGCGTCACCACAGGCGTCGTAGTAACGGGAAGTCGTCCGTCCTTTGGATTTACGCCTATAATTGACGGATAATCCTTGTAGCAGTAGTCCTTATCGACTTCAACCGATACTCCCGGAGCAGTACCCGAACCCGTATATTGCCACATTCCGTACTCACCCGTATACCAGCTGACGGAAGCGCCATATTCAGCGACCCATACGTCATATTTGGATAAAACGTGCTTGTAAATGCTGTTTTCAAGATAGCTTCCGCTGCCGTAAACGCCTACATAGTAACCGTTCTCCTCCATGATCGTACAAAACGCATCGACCATAGCCGAAAGATCCGCTACAGACAATGTTTTCAAAGCCCATTCGTACTCAAAGTCGTAATAAATGGGATATGTAAAGCTGTAACCCTTTATAACGTCAAGACATGCCTGTGCTTCGAGCTTTGCGTCCTCCACCGACTTAGCGTAGCTGAACCAGTATATTCCGACATCCATTCCTGCCGCCTGCGCATTCTGCATATTCTTATGGAAGTAAGGATCGACCTGATCGGAAAATTTTCCGTAACCTGCCTGAATAATTGCATAATCGACCTCACCGCTTGCTTTGGCAGTCTGCCAGTCAACATCGAGCTGATACCTGGCAACATCAATTCCGTTAAGGCAAAATGCAGTAGTTGTAGAGACAGGCGCGGTACTTGCGGCAGACGAGGAAACAGTAGGCGTTGTTGCGGGAGCTGTGATAGGCGCTGAGGTTATTGATGTGGTCGGTATTGCCGTAGTTACCGGCTTCTCCGATGTTGTAAGCTCCGTTGATGTTGTTGAAACTGTTGTCGCCGCAGTCTTTTTAGTTGTAATATTGGAAGTAGTCGTTGTCTTTTTTGTTGAAACGGCTGTCGTTGTAACAGTTGTTGTTGCAGCTGTGGAAACCGCCGCTGTTGTTGTGGGGACGATGCCGTAGTATGCGTTATATATGTCAAACACGTTGAAAGGCTTTTCCGTCTCCGAAGCAGGGTCTTTACTTTTTTCCGAAAATGTGTTATCATATGTATAGTCCTTTTCGACAGCGCCGCATGGAACGGACGAAATCGAAAAAAGTCCAAGACTGACAGATAACACGGCTGACGTTATTCTTCTGAACAAACTCATGGGTAATCATCTCCTTGAAATGTCATGGGCGTACTCCTTATATACAATAAAAAACAACGCTTGCCCCAAACAGCAGGCATATATACACCAAACCTCAGTTTCCGCCGCTTTATCACCACTCCGCTTCTATACCATGTAATACAGGTCTGAATTTATTTCAGCCTGTAACCTAATTGTATCATAATTATTACAGAATTGCAACAATTTTAATACAAAATGCGAAAGTCTCCCGGAATTTCGTCAAAACGCACTAAATCCATTTACAAAATTTGTATGAAATTACAAAATTATACTCACCGCTATTGCAAAATGTCCAAAGAAAGCTGAACAGAAAATTTGTATGTCAAGGAAGATGACGCAGACAGACGGATTTTATGTCGGCGTTACTGGATATTTTGCAATAGCGGCGAGTATGTACAGAGGTGAAAAATGAAGGAATTTAAGATCACACAGAATGACAGCGGTCAGAGAATAGATAAATTCTTGCAGAAGGCTATGCCCGAGCTTCCTAAGAGCATGATGTACCGACTTATCCGCAAAAAAGAAATAAAAATAAACGGCAGACGCTGCGAGAACTCCGCAAAACTTGCCGAGGGAGATATTGTTCGTGTATACGTCAAGGACGAGGTTTCAGCTCCGAAACGGCACGACATGAGCTTTATCAATGCCGATACGGAGTTGAACGCGATCTATGAGGACGACAACATCATTATCGTGTTCAAGCCTGTCGGACTCGACTCGCACAGCAACGGCGAAAATAACCCTGATACGCTGATAAACCGAATAAAGCTCTATCTTTACCGTAAGGGGGAATATGCTCCCGACACCGAGAATACTTTCTCCCCCGCTCTTTGCAGCAGGCTTGACAGAAATACTTCGGGACTTGTGACCGCGGCAAAAAATGCGGCTTCCCTTCGGGAACTGAACGAGGGTATCAGGTCGGGCTGCGTACATAAAATTTACCGCTGTATCGTTGTCGGAAAACCTGCAAGGTCGGAGGACATACTAACCGCCTACCATTTCAGGGACGAGGGCAGAAATATGGTGCGTATCAGCACAGACCCCAAAGAAGGATTCAGGCAGATACGCACGGGCTATAAGCTTTTAGCCGAAAATTCGGGGCTTTCTCTACTGGAAATACGGCTTTATACGGGACGTACTCACCAGATAAGGGCGCACCTTGCGCATATTGGTCTGCCTATCCTCGGAGACGGAAAGTACGGAAATATCGCCGCAAACAAACGCTTCGGCATTTTCCGTCAGCAGCTTTGCGCATACGAGCTGGAATTTGATTTTCCCGAAAGCTCACCGCTCCGCTACCTAAGCAAAATTCACCCCAAGTCTCCCGAAAACTTACAGGTAACCTCTAAAATTGATTTTAAATGACTTGACTTTTTCGCATTAAAGTAGTATAATAAACATGTTTAAAACAATGTCAATAGACCTCCTCGGAAACTAAGGTGCAGCCGTATGACTAAAGATTTTGTCATATGGCAAGGCAGACGATGAAAGCGGGCTAACGCCCTCTGAGGAGGATAACGCAGCCACATGGCAAAAGATTTGACAGACGGTGTGCGTTAGTTTCCGAGGAGGTCTAATAAAAAGGATGTAATACTCATGAAAATTTTAGTAGTCGGACTGGGTCTTATCGGAGGCTCTATCTGCAAAGCTCTGAAAAAATACACCTCCCATTTAGTCACAGGCTGCGATCTGAACCACGATATTGAATTTTCAGCCCTGAGAGATGTTGCTATCGACAAGGAATTTGACGGCAGTTTCAGCGGTTTCGATTTGATCATAGTCTCTCTTTTTCCCGACGCTGCGGAAAGCTATCTGCGTGAAAATATCGGTAAATTCGATAAAAACACCCTGATAACCGACGTTTGCGGCATTAAGGGCAGTTTCTCCCTGAGAGTGAAAAAAATGGCTGAGGACTGCGGACTTCGTTATGTCGGCATACATCCCATGGCTGGAAAGGAGTTCGGCGGCTATCATAACAGCAGCGCAGATCTGTTCCAGAAAGCAAACTTTATAATCGCGCCTTTTGAAAACAGCAGAAACGAGGACGTCGATCTGTTGACGAACCTTGCAAAAGAGATCGGCGCAGGAAAAATCGTGGTAACTACCCCCGAAAACCACGACAAAATGATAGCATACACTTCACAGCTTGCTCATATCGTGTCCTCCGCTTACGTAAAAAGTCCCGAGCTTGACTTGGAATGCGGTTTCAGCGGCGGCAGTTTTCAGGATATGACAAGAATTGCCACTATGAACGAAAAAATGTGGACCGATCTGTTTATGCAGAACAGAGAAAATCTAATGTATGAGCTTGAGATCCTTATTGAAAATTTAACAAAATATAATACGGCTCTGAAAAATGCCGACAGCGAAGAAATGCTCAGGCTTATCGCCGAGGGCAGACAGCTTAAGGAGGAAAATCTCCGCCACCGTCAGGGACAGCCGAATTAACGTAGAACAGCAACAAATCCCCTTTGTCACCGAAACAAAGGGGATTTTTATTTCTATAGGTTAATGAGACACTGATATCATATAAACATAGTGCTGATATTATGCTCACGGGCGTAGCGTTCCGCCTTTTTACGGTTGACCTGCTTCAAGATACGCAGAATAAGCTTCTGCCCTTTTTTTACCGTTGTCTGATTGTAGTCAACGCCCTCAAATTCAGCAATCTTCACGTTATAAATATTCTCGCAGCCGCAGAACGCGTCATCGCGGACATCCTTTGTCTGAACGCTGACACGAACGTCCGTAAGCTTGCCGCAGCCGTAAAACGCCCAACTGCCGATAGTTTTTACAGAAGGAGGGATCGTGATCTCCTCCAGCGATCTGCACCACGAAAAGGCGCTTTCGCCGATGCTTGTAACGGAATCTGCAATAACGATCTTCTTTAAGCCGTAACATTCGGAAAACGCCGCATTTCCGATAGCTTCCACAGAATGAGAAATAATTACACGATTAAGATTGCGGCAGGCAAAAAAGCTTAAATCGTTTATCTTTTTTATTTGTCCCGGGAAAATCAGCTTGCGTATGGAACTGCACCTGCCAAAAGCTCCCTTGCCTATGTTTTTAAGAGAATTAGGAAAATCAAGCTCTTTAAGCCGCTGACACTTCAAGAAAGCGTTTTCACCTATAGACTCTAAATTTCTCGAAAAAACAATTTCCTCCAAATTAACGCAGTGGGCGAAAGCAAAGCGGTCAACAGTCTTTACGCTGTCGGACATAATAATTGTTTTTGCCGATTTATTGCCTCTGAACGCATATTTCCCGATAGAAACTATCGTATCGGGGATATGTATTACTTCGTTAGTGCCAATATATTTTATAAGCAGAGTTCCGTTTTTGCCAAGAGCCATGTTGTTAATATCGTCGATCTCAACACTTTCAACCTGCTCAATGTCCTTATCACTGTATAATTCGTCAATTTTCTCACGGGACATTGCCTTAGCGGACGTTTTTTTCACCGTTTCGGGTTCAGCTTTCACCGGCTGAGCAGTCTCGTGTATCTCTCTGAATGCGTCCCTTGAAAGAACGATCTCGGGCATTTCTTTTTTCTTGGCTTTTGCAGGCTTTGGCGCGTCTGAGATCACATGAGCTTCATTCGGCTTTTTTTCGGTAATTTTCTCCGATTTTGCTGTTTCTTGTGCAGTTGAAAGAGAACTCTTTTCAACGCCGTCCGAAGATTTTTTTACATTTATTTCCTCAATAAAAATTGTTTTCGGCTTCTCCTCTGCCTTTTTCTCGGGCTTCGGGGACTCCTTGGGCTTTTCCTCCGCCTTTTTCTCGGGCTTCGAGGACTCCTTTGGCTTCTCCTCTGCCTTTTTCTCAGGCTTTGAGGACTCCTTTGGCTTCTCCTCCGCCTTTTTTTCAGGCTTCGGAGACTCCTTGGTCTTCTCCTCCGCCTTTTTCTCGGGCTTCGGAGACTCCTTGGTCTTCTCCTCCGCCTTTTTCTCGGGCATCGGGGACTCCTTGGGCTTTTCCTCCGCCTTTTTCTCGGGCTTCGGGGACTCCTTGGGTTTCTTCTCCGCCTCTTTCTTGGGCTTCGGAAACTCCTTGGGCTTCTCCTCCGCCTTTTTCTCGGACTTCGGGGACTTCTTGGGTTTCTCCTCCGCCTTTTTCTCGGGCATCGGGGACTCCTTGGGCTTTTCCTCCGCCTTTTTCTCGGGCTTCGGGGACTCCTTTGGCTTCTCCTCCGCCTTTTTCTCGGGCTTCGGAGACTCCTTGGGCTTTTCCTCCGCCTTTTTCTCAGACTTCGGGGATTCATTAGGCTTCTCCTCCGCATTTTTCTTGGACTTCGGGGACTCTTTTGGCTTCTCCTCCGCCTTTTCAGCAACTTTATCATGCTCTACAAGCGCAGAAGAAATTTTTACATCCTTTTCCTCAGCAGCAAAATCCGCTTTAGAGGCTTTGCGAACTCTTACTATCTTAGTTACTTTCATGTATATGCACCTCTTAGGGGTAAATTTTTAATAAAAAATGAATACATCAATTAAATTATAGCATGTTTCTCAGTAAAATGCAAGAAAACATTTTGCTTTCTGATTATTTTTGTAGGAAATTACCAATAAACGAATTATATTTGTACAAATTATCCAAACATAATTATGCAAAAAAATTGCAAAATTATTGCAAAAATTATTGACTTTACGAAATCCGAAATGTATAATGAACATACAAGCTTGTGAAAGGAATAATGTTATGAAAAAATTGATTGCTTTAATATTATCCGCGACTGCTCTGACTTCATGCTCAAATGTCGGGAATCTCCCGAAATCCAATGATAGCACCGCAAACGATATATCATCGGCAGTTCAGTCAGAGGAGCTTTCAGCCGCTTCAAACGGATACAAAACCATGGAGATAGAACTTCCGATAGATTACGGGTACATAAGCAGATTTATCACTTTGCCCGGCTCGGACAAATTCTATTTGCAGCGCTATTGGTGCGACAACAAAGAATGCAACGATCCAAATTCGCCCACAGGCATGGTAGAAGCTCCGAATACTTTTGAAAGCATTGACGAATGCAAAGACCTTATTTTTAAGCAGCCCGATGAGTTTTACAGCGCAGACTACGCTAACAGCGATATACTTTTCAACACCGACGGATCTTTTATAACGCTGATCGTTATGGAAGATCATGGAGGAATGAAATTCCCCGATGAATATGACGAATCCTTTGATTACACTACATATAACTCGAACTGCACGTATTCGTTCAAGCTTATCAAATACAGCAGCAGCTGCGAAGTCCTCTGGGAAACGGATTTTGAACCTACCGACGACTTCTTTGAGAAATCGGAGGATCAGGTATATCTGGCTTACCAATCTACGATAGCGGACGGAGACAGTATACTTATGTCTACCAACGCCGGAAAGATTTTTAGAATTTCGCAAAACGGCGAGATTTCTCAGGTCTTTGCCCTTGAAGGCGACCCTTATGAAATTACTGCTCCTGTTCTTATGCGCGATCGTGACGGAAAACTTGTTTTATGTATCCAAGACGAGACTACCGATGACAACGGCTACGTAAAATATTGCACGTATCTCTGCGATTTCGGTGAAGACGGTTATGTTGGAGAACCGTTCGCAAATGTATCCAACGATAACGAGTCTTTCGATATTACTCCGGGGAGCGGCGAATACAGATTCTACGTATCTCATACCGACGGTCTGTACGGAATTACCGACGCAGGGGACGAAAAGCTTATTATCGACTATGAGGACATCAGCCTTGAAAGCGGTCCGACAATTTCATTAGGCGATAACGTTTTTCTTATGGCAGTTGACGACAATGATTCCGCACATACACATCTTTACAAGATAGTTCCCAGAGAGCCTGGAGAAACCGACGAGCGCACCGAAATATCCATTGCCAATCCGTACAATTACATTCCGAGGGAGCTTATTAACGACTTCAATAAATCTCAGGATACCTACAAAATCAAAACAGTGGAATTTGAACAGTCCGATGAAGAACGCGATCAAGGCTTGCTCAATAACAATGCGCTTAATATGGCACTTATACAAGGAGAAGCCCCCGACATAATTTTCGGTCTTGATTTTGCGACATATCAGAATTATCAGCATAAGGGAGTTTTCACCGATCTCTATCCGCTTATGGAAAACGACCCGAAAATCAATAAGTCTACTATATTGCCGAATTTCTTAAAAGCTATGGAAACGTCCGACGGCTCGCTTTATGCGCTTTGCAATTCATTCGGGGTCACAACAATGGTAGCCAAAACAAAAGTTTTCAGCAAGGAAAACTGGACATTTGACGAAATGGCAGAGCTTTACGAAAATCCGCCCGTAAACGCTGTCCACAGGTACGACGGCTACAACAAGGAAGAAATGTTCAACAGTCTGTCATATTGCTTTGATGACCTTATCGACTACGAAACATCGACCTGCAATTTCCAATCGGAGGAATTTATAAAGCTCCTTGAATTTTGCAATCGTTTCGTTGATGTAGTTCCAAGACCGGATAAGGTCGCAGACGGTGAAGAAGCTAATCAGAATTACTGGACAGAGCGCTATACATGGCTCAGAGATGATGCAATTCTTAATGAAACAATAGCTCCGCTCGGCTATTCACATTGCAAGTATTTGCAGGGCGGCGGCGAGGAGCTGACTATCGTCGGCTACCCCTCGTCAAACGGCAAGGGCGGCAGATTGTCGGTAGATACACTTGTCAGCATTACCGAAAGCTGCAAATGCAAGGAGGGCGCATGGGCGTTCATCAGCTATTATATCGACCGATCCAATAGTTCAGATTCTAACGGCGATGAATTTTCGGGAATGCCAATACTTTCTGAAAGCTTTGAAAAGCTGATGGACAGCGAAATGACCGCCAATCATACGGCAAACGGAAGGGAGATACCGAATCTTACGCAGGCAGACAGAGATATGCTGGCAAATTACATAAAGTCCTGCGATACATTGGGTACGCTTCTTGATGAGGACATAATAAACGTATGCTCGGAAGAAACCTCTCTGTATTTCGCAGGTCAGCAGACAGCGGAAACGACAGCCGAGCATATTCAGAACAGAGCTTCTATCATAATAAGCGAAAAAAGCTGACAATAATAATCAAACCTGCTTATCCCCGACTAAGATATCTTAGTCGGGGATTTTATACTCGCCGCTATTGACAAATTTGCATTTCCATGATATAATAAATACGCACGTTATATAACATACGTTATTAAGGAGAGAACGCTTATGCCGCCTAAAGCGAAAATCAGCAAAGAAATGGTTATTGAAGCAGGTTTGAAGATAGTACGGACAGAGGGCGCAGGAAATCTCAACGTCCGCAGGATAGCTGCAGAACTCAACTGCTCTACACAACCCGTCGTCTATCACTACGATACTGTGAACGATCTGAAATCGGACGTTTATGCTGCTGCGGACAAATTCCATGAAAAATTTATAATGACACCCGATGAAAATGCACATAACCCGCTTTTGTCGATCGGTCTTAGATATATTAGGTTTGCCGAGGAAGAAAAATACCTGTTCCGATTCTTGTTCCAATCAGACAAATTTTGCAATATCAGCTTTCGCGACCTGCTTGACGCCGAGGACAGCAATCCTGTTATACAGCCGCTTTGTGAGATCGCCAAACTATCGGGATCACAGGCAAAAGAAGTCTTTGAAACCCTGTTTATCTGCGTTCACGGTATCGCAAGTCTGATAGCAAACAATTCGCTCACATATAATGAATCCCAATATGAAAGACTGCTGACCAATACCTTTCTGGGTGCGATCGGCATAATAAAAGGAGATAAAAATGATGAAAAAAATGTTTGAAAAAAACGAAATCACCTTTGCAATACTTCTGATCGTTGTATATGTTGTGGGAATGAGCGTCATGCAGAGGCTATCCGACGCTATCGGCATAAACTCTTTTGCAGAGGCTGTATATGGCATGATACTCTCAGGCATAATATTTCTTTTTATTAAGCGCAATGATCTTATGCGACATCTGGGACTTATAAAACCGGAAACTCCGCCCTCCAGAATGCTGTTTTACATTCCGCTTTTTCTGATCGGCAGCTTCAGCGCTTTCTTTGGACTTGGGCTTGAACATAATTTTGCCGGAACAATATTTCACACATTAGCTATGATATGCGTGGTTTTCTTGGAAGAAGTGATATTTCGCGGATTTTTATTCAAAGGTATTGCCAAACAGAATCTTAAACAAGCTGTTGTAATATCTTCTATTACGTTTGGAATAGGACATATAGTAAATCTTTTTAACGGATACGATCCACTTCAGAATGTTATCCAAATAATACTTGCTGTTATGGTCGGATTTATGCTTGTTATGATATTTCTGCGTACCGGCAGCATTATCCCGTGCATTGCTTTCCATGCGTTCAATAACTGCATGACTGCTTTTACATCAGGCGAACGCCTCATCGGTAAGGTGGGCGAGCAAAAGGCACAGCTCATAATTCTTGCGGTCAACCTTATCATTGCCGCCGCATTCACATTCTATGTGACTAAGCTTCCCAAAAGGGAGCAGATACAATAGCAAACAGGCAGATACTTTTAGAGAGTATCTTTCTTAGCCTGTCCAAACCCTTGAACCCTGCAAAGGAATCGGGAATTTTTGGAATATGCTGAAACTAAAAAGGACGGTCACATGACCGTCCTTTTTTATTTGAAATACACTGTCCACAACTTAAGAGGATTTTGCTGCCCTTTACTTTCTGTTAAAGAGATAACTCTTAGAACCCAATATCGTAAATTT